>CADEDM010000084.1 GCA_902826065.1 uncultured Acidobacteriota bacterium
TTGCTGCGGCCGATGATGGCGAGCGACGGAATCGTGGCGTGCACCTTCGACGACGGCGTCAGCACGTCGTGCACGAACTGGTCGTAGGGACGATCGACGGCGAGCTGTTCCTTGAACCAGAAGTGGAACGCGTTGGCGCCGGGGCCCGATTCGTTCGACATGCGCAGCAGGTCGCCCCAGTGCCACGCCCACTGCTCGGCGAACTCGTTGCTGGCGAGCAGGCGCTCGATCAGGCGGTCGCGCTTGTCTTTCGCGCTGTCTGCCACGAACGCGCGCACGTCCGCGGACGACGGCGGCAAACCGGTGACGTCGAACCACACGCGCCGTGCGAACTCCTCGTCGGTCGCGAGCGGCGCATGCGGAATGCCGGCCTTCGCCAGACGCGTGAAGATCGCCTCGTCGATGAAGTTGCGCCGTGGGACGGGCGCGACCGGGCGGGCCGGGTCGATGGCGGGCGCGACCGCAGTGGTGAGCCGCGCCGCGTCCCGCGCCTTGTCGGCGCCGCTGGCCAGCCCCTCGTGGGCGGCTTCCATGCGGTCGTGCGACGTGGGCGGGGGAGGCGCCGCGGGCTGCGTCTGCGTCCACACGGTGACCGAGTACAGGCAGGACGCCGCGACGATCAGGACTGACGGACGGGCGAACCGGGACACGGACATTCGCGGCCTCCGGGACCTCCGGCGGCTGGCCGGATTGCCGGACAGTCTAGCAGTCTGCCGGGCGCCATGGCGCACTCCGTTCGCCGGCTCCGTTTCGCAGGGCGCACGCAGCGTCCAGGTCGCCGCGCGACTCGTCGAGCATGAGCTTCAGGCACAGGGCGCGAACCGATCGCCATGCCCGAAGGCGAGTACGATGCGCCATGAGCCGGATACTGCTGGCCTCGGCTCGGCTGCCCTCGAACGCCGTGTCGGAGAGCACGCCGACTGGCCCGGCGTCGGGCGGGAACGCGGCGGCCACCCTGCGGCCGTGGTTCGATCGGTCTGACGCGTGGTGGGTGGGCTGGCCGGGCGGCTCGGCGGCGGACCGCGACCCCGAACAGCGCGGCGCTCGTGATCGTGCGCTGGCCGAGGCGCGGATGACGGCGGTGGACCTCGACGGCACCGAGGTCGACCGGTTCGTCCACGGCTTCTCGAACCGGCTGTTGTGGCCGCTCTTCCACTACCTGCTCGACCGCGTCCCCGTGGATGCCCACGGGTGGCAGGCCTACCAGGCGGTGAACGCGCGGTTCGCCGATGCCGTCGTGGCGCAGTTCCGGGCCGGCGATCGCATCTGGGTGCACGACTACCACCTGCTGCTGTTGCCGTCGCTGCTGCGCGGACGGCTGCCGCAGGCGCGCATCGGGTTCTTCTTCCATGTGCCGTTCCCGTCGTCGGAGGTGTTTCGCACGCTGCCGTGGCGCAGTGAGCTGATCAACGGCGTCCTCGGCGCCGACCTGATCGGCTTCCAGACCTTTGCCCACCTCCGGCACTTCTTCTCCTCGATCCTGCACATCGAGAACATCGAGATGGACATCGATCGCGTCCGCATCGACGGCCGCGACGTCCGTCTCGGGGTGTTTCCGATGGGCGTCGACGCGGCGGCCATCGGGGTCGCGGCCGAGGCCACGGCCGTGACCGACGCCGTGACGATGATCCGCCGCGATTCCGGTGGCCGCTCGCTGGGACTGGCGCTCGACGCCCTCGACTACACCACCGGGATTCCGCGCCGGCTCGAGGCGCTCGAGCGTCTCATGCACCGGCGACCGGAGTGTCGCGATCGGCTGCGCGTGTTCCAGGTCGCCGTGCCCCTGGCCGAGGAGTCCGACGCCCGGCGGCGGCTCCGGAGGGAAGTGGAGGAGCGCGTCGGCCGCATCAACGGCGCCTATTCGACGGTGCGGTCGGTGCCGGTGCACTACGTGCACCAGGACCTCGCGACCACGCAAGTGCTGTCGCTCTATCGCGCCGCGGACCTGATGTTCGTGACGCCGCTGCGCGACGGCATGAGCCTGATTGCGAAGGAGTTCGTCGCGGCGAGGTCCGACGAGGACGGCGTGCTGCTGCTGAGCGAGTTCGCCGGCGCGGCCGACGAACTCGATGGCGCGTTGATGGTCAATCCTTACGACGTGGAGGGCACCGCCACCACCATCGCGCACGCATTGACGATGCTGCTGGACGAGCGGCGCGAGCGGATGCGGACGCTGCGGCGCCGCGTCACCACCTGGGACGTCCATACGTGGGCGGCCCGCTTTCTCGACAGCCTCGGCGCGGCCACGGCGGCGCGACCGTCGCCGACCGAGGGGGCCTCGACCGATCTGCTGCGGGCGCTGGCCGTCGCGCGCGAGGGAGAGATACGGCTGCTGCTCGACTACGACGGCACGCTGGTGCCGTTGGCCCATCTGCCCGAGTTGGCCGCGCCGGACCCGGCGCTGCTGGAACTGCTGGAACGCCTGCTGCAGCTCGACGGTCTCCGAATCGACATCGTCAGTGGCCGCTCGCGCGAGTCACTCGAGGCCTGGTTCGGCCACCTCCCCCTGACGCTCTGGGCCGAACACGGCTTCTGGTGGCGGCTCGATCCCGGCCAGCCGTGGGCGTGCGGCATCGAGCTGCAGGCGGGGTGGCTCGACCGGATTCGCCCCATCCTCGATCAGTTCACCGCCTACACACCCGGCTCGCTGATCGAAGTGAAAACCGCCTCGATCGCCTGGCACTACCGCAACGCCCCCGAGGTGTTCGGCGCCCGCCAGGCGCACGAACTGCGGCTCCTGCTCACCGCCGCGCTCAGCAATCAGCCGTTCGAAGTGCTCGAGGGCAAGCGGGTGATCGAGGTCCGACTGCGCGGCGCCAGCAAAGCCGTCGTGGCGCGCAGCCTGCGCTCGCGCACCGGCACGATGATCGCGTTCGGAGACGACCGCACCGACGAGGACCTGTTCCGGGCGTTGCCGCCGGGCAGCATCACGGTCGGTGTCGGCGAGCGCCCGACGCGGGCGCGCTTCACCGCCCGCGACTTCGTGGAGGTGCGCCGCATCCTCCACGCGCTGACCAGGATGCGACGAGGCCAGGTGCCCGCCGACGCCGGCCAGGCACCGGCCTAGACCGGCGTGTCTTCCGGCGCCCGCGCCGCGTACTTCAGCGGGTTGCTCCACAGGCTCTCGAGCCCTTCGAGGATGTCGGACGCCCAGCGGAAGACGTCCCGTCCGGCCACGACGCGCCGCATCGCGCCCATGCGCGCGCGGCGCTCCGCTGCCGGCATGTCGACGGCGGCGGCCATCGCCGCGCTGAAGGCGTCGACGTCGTAGGGGTTGATGATCAGCGCTTCGCCCAGCTCCTGCGCGGCCCCGGCGAGCCCGCTGAGGATCAGCACGCCGTCCTCGTCGTCGCGCGAGGCCACGAATTCCTTCGCCACCAGGTTCATGCCGTCGTGCAGTGAGCTGACGACGCAGAACTGGGCCAGTCGATACAGCGCCACCAGGCTGTGCAGGTTCAACGCCGCCTTGTGGTAGTAGATCGGCGGCGGCTGACCCGGGCGCGCGTGCCGGGCGTTCACCTCGTCGACCTTGCGATCGATCTCCGCTTCGATGGCGCTGTAGCTCTCGAGACTCGAGCGTGACGGCACGCCGACCTGGACGAACGTGAGCCGGCCGGCCAGGTCCGGTCGACGCGCGAACAGGCGGTCCAGCGCCTCGAGCCGCTCCGGAATGCCCTTGGTGTAGTCGAGGCGATCGACGCCGAGCCCGAGGATCGGCGCGTGGAGGCCGAAGGCGTCGCGCAGCCGCTGTTGCTCGCCCTGTAGCTCGGGGGCCGCGGCCACCGCCTGGATCCGGTCGTAGTCGACGCCGATCGGCACGGCCGTCACCGTGCAGACGTGGCCGTCGATCCAGATGCGCTGATCGTCCGACTCGACCTGGCTGCCGAACTCGTCTTCGACCGCGAGCACGAAGTTGCGGCGGTCCCGTTCGACCTGGAACGCCACCAGGTCATTGGCGAGGAGCCCGGCGAGCAGCTCCCGTCGCCACGGGCAGATGCGGAACCGATCGGGGTACGGCCACGGGATGTGCCAGAAGAGCGCGGTCCGCACCAGCGGCCGCCGCTGGCGGAGCCGGGCGGCGACGAGCGCGAGATGGTAGTCCTGGATGAACACCGGCGTCTCGGCCTGAGCGCCGCCGAGTTCCTGGTCGATGGCTTCCGCAAAGCGCGTGTTGACCTCCTGGTAGGCCGCCCAGTCGTCGCTGCGGAACTGCGGCCGGACGTCGACGAGGTGGCACAGCGGCCACAGTCCTTCGTTGGCGAACCCGGCGTAGTAGGCGTCATAAGTGGCGGCATCGAGCCACAGCCGGCGTAGCGAATAGGCAGGCGCGTCCGGCGGCACGGCCACGCGGCCCTTGTCGTCGGCGACCGCACGGTCGGCCGTGCCATCGGCGTACGCGATCCAGACGCCGTGCCGTTCCCGCATGAGCGCGTCGAGCGCCACGGCCACGCCTCCGGTCGCGGCCGTGACGCGGATGCCGCCCTCGCCGTCGTAGTTGTGGAGGTAGGGCTCGCGGTTCGACACCACGAGCAGCGGCCGCGATCCGGTGGTCTCGATCTCCCCGGCCCGCGCCAGGCCCAGCCGGAACAACGCCGGGCCGACCAGTTCGTCGATCGCCGTCAGGGCAATCAGCAGCGCCTGGACCCGGCCGCCCCAGGTCGGGAACTCGGTGGCCAGGATCGACGCCAGGCCCAGCGTGATTCCGGCCTGCGAGATCAGCCCGGTCCAGGCGTGCGCGCCAACGGCGGCGTCGATGCCGGAACTCCAGACACCGGCCGCGATGCCGGTGCGTATGAGCGCGACGCGCAGGACCACCAGCACCGGCGCGATGAGCCACAGGCGCGCCAGGGCGTTCAGGTCGAGGGACGCGCCGGTGGCGGCGAAGAACACGACCAGCACCGGCAGGGCGCCGCGCTGGATCGCCACCTTGAGGGCGTCGCCCTGCGGCTCGGCCACGTTCTGCATGACGATGCCGGCGGCCATCGCCGCCAGCAGCGGCTCGAAGCCCTGGGTGAACCCGACCTGCCCGAGGATGACGCAGACGCCCAGCAGGACCAGCGTGACTTCACGGTTGACGTAGCGGAGGTACAGCGCGAAGAGCGCGCCGATCAGGCAGCCGAACGCCACCGCTCCGCCGATCTCCCACGCCAGCCGGACGACCACGCTCACCTCGGTGTCGGGTCCTCCGAATGTCGCCCGGGCCAGCTGCAGGAACAGCGAAAACAGCAGCAGCGCCACGACGTCGGCGACGACGACGATCGCCAGCACCAGATCGCTGAGCCGGCCGCGCGCGCCCGTCTCCGAGATGACGGCCGCCGACATCGTCGGCGAGAAGCTGATCACGATCACCACGAACAGCGCGACCATCGCCAGCTTGCCCGCTCCGGCCGCGTCCGGAGCCACCGGCAGCCACGGCCACGCCAGCCAGGCCAGCACGAACAGGCTGCTCATGCTGACGAACAGCATCACGGCGATGAGGCGGCCGGTGCGCCAGGTGCGCAGCGTCAGCCGCTCGAAGTTGAGGCTCAGCCCGGCGACGAACGCGATGATGGTCGTCGCCAGTCCGTTCACCGATCGCAGCTCACCCGCCATCGCCTCGGTGATCACGTTGCCGACGTAGGGGCCGATCACGATGCCGAACAGCAGGTAGCCGGTGAGCCGGGGCAGACGGAATCGCCGCAGCCCTTCGCCGGCGACCATGGCGACGATGAGCGTGAAGCCGAGCGCCAGCGCCGTGGCCGGCGGCGACGCCGCAGGCGCCAGGCTCCGCACCCACAGCACGACCAGGGTCACCAGCGCCGCGCCGACGAGGCGCGTCACCGCTCGACTCCCCGGCGCGACAGCAGCCACGACAGCAGCTCGAACGTCAACGCTCCGGCCACGATCACCGACAGCACCGTGGCGCCGAGGGGCTGGTCGATGAGGCGGGCGAACTCCAGCGCGATCGCGATGCCGACGACACCGGGTGACGTGAGGTGCCAGGCGGACGCCGCCGGCAGCGCCCGACCGAAGGCGACACGCCGCGACAGGCCATATCCGAGCGCCTTGCCGGAGGCGCGGAGCGCCACGTAAAGCAGCAGTAGCGCCGGCAGCGCCGGCGACGGCGCCAGCCGCGCTCCGGCGATCACGAGCAGCGGCACGGTGAGCGGGTGCTGCAGGTAGCGCAGATCGCGGACGATGTGCTCGCGGCCCGCGCCGCCGGCCAGATTCCAGCACAGACCGGCGAAGAGGCCGCCGGCCAGCGCCGACAGCGACAGGTGCGCGGCCATGCCGCCGAGCAGCAGCACCGCGCCGATCGTGAAGACGCGCTGTTCGCCTTCCGCAGTGGCCTGCCGCACCAGCAGGACCGTCGCGAGCGCCAGGACCGCGGCCAGCGACACCGCCTGCAGCAGCAGCCACGCGAACGCCCCGGGCGTCGGAGCGCGCAAGGCCACGGCGATGCCTCCGGTGAGGACGATCGGCAGGATGTCGTCGAGGTCGTTGACGCGATTCTGCGGCTGCACGTCGTCGTGATCAGCCACCGTCGACGAAGACGCCGCGCAGATCCCCAACATCGCCGACACCAGCCAGGGCTGCGGATCGATGCCCGGCACCATGCCGGCGAGGAAGCAGCCGAGGGCCACGACGCCGACCGTGATGCCCGCTTCGAGGCTGCCGGCCCTCAGCAGGCGCCACTCGTGCACTCCGCCGAACCGGACGTCCAGCCCCACGAAGACCCCCAGCGCGGCCAGCGCCATCGAGGCCAGCGGATCGAGCGCGTCGAGCATCGCGGTCGACAGCACGCCCAGCCCGGCGGGGCCGAGCGTCATGCCGACGACCAGCAACGCGAGCCCGGGGCCGGGCGTCGGCGACAATCCGAGGGCGAGCCGGCGGCGTCCCCACCGTGCGATGCGTCGGTCCGGCGTCACCAGTCGCGGTCCATCGCCAGAACGAAGTGAACGTCGCCGCGGGTGACGGCGACGAGCAGCGGCCGGTCCGCGGTTGCCGTGTCGAACGCCCGTCGCGCCTCGGCCTCCGTGGGGACGTCGACGTCGCCCACTCGGGTCAGCAGGTCGCCGGCACGCAGCCCGGCCCGCTGGCCGGCGGATCCATCGGCGACGCGCTCGATCCGGGCGCCGGCACCTGCGACCGTCCGCAGTCGCAGACCGAGCAGCGCGGCCGGCGCCGGCTCGCCGCGGGCCACGACCGGCACGGCGACGGCGGCGTCGCCGCGCCAGACGTCCAGCGTGACGGACTGTCCTGCCGACAGCCGGTCGACGTGCGGCTCCCAGTCCGCGACCGACGCAACCGCCTGCCCGTCGACGCCGGCGATCACGTCGCCCACTTTCACCAGGCCGGCGGCGGCTCCTGACGGCGCCACCCACGACACCAGGACGCCCTGCTGGGATCGCGTCGCCGCCCGAAGTGGCTCGGTCAGCACCTGCACGTCGATGTCGAGATACCCCGCCGCGGCGTCGCCCGTGGTCAACAGCCGTTGCGCCTCGCTGGCGACCACGGGCCACGGCACCAGGGCCTGCTGGCTGTCGTGGCGCACGATCACGCCCGCGAGTGCGCCCTCGAGGGTGAACAGCATCGTGCCCGGGGCCATGGGCGGAGCGCCGGGCAGCAGCCAGCTCGGGCTCGGCCATCCGGGACTCGCTGTGGACGTCATGGCCGCCACGAACACCGGCCGCGCCACGACCTCGCCCGACGGCGTCTCGACCGCGACGAAGAAGCGCGGCTGCGGCGCGGCGATCGGCGCCCACGTCTGCAGCGTCGCGCTGACGCGTGCGTCAGGCAGTCGCGCCACGGCGAGCCGGGTCGACCGGTCGAAGGCCGCCACCGCTGCGGCGGACGGCCGGGTGCGCGTCGGCGCGAGGGCCGCGACGAAGCCGTCAGCGAAGGTGACGGCCGGCACGACGGTCTCACCAGCGGACGCGCCAGCGATCGCCGGCAGTGCCAGGGGCGTCACGACCGCCCGCAGCCGGGGCAGTACGCCCTCGACGGCCGCGGTCATGCCCTCGAAGGGCGAGCGCGGGCCGAGCTGCGAGAGCACCGGGGCAATCGGCCCGGCGAGACGGGCGTCGTCCCTGAACCGGACACGCGCCAGGACCGAGAGGGCCGCGACCGAGACGGCGACGATGACCAGGAGCCACCGGGTATCACGGCTGATGCGCAGGCGGGAGGCAGACATCGGGGCGACAGGGCAAGCATAGCGTTGCCGGTCACGGAGCTCATCCGCCCGGCGACGAGGCTCGCCGCTTGCCGTCGAGGTGGCGTGCGTGATCGGTCGCGCCTACCGGCTCGCCACGCGGCGACGGCGCAAGCCGGGCAGCGTTCCTCGGCGCGCGGTCGGGTGGCTCGACGCCAACGATCGCCCCGGCGAGATGCGGCCTCGGGGGCGCCTCAGTTCGCAGTCACGCGCTGCTTCGCGAGCCAGGCGGCGAACGGCTTCGACTGGCGCGCGTCCACGGCGGCGCAGGCGTCGATGCGCTCCAGCGCCTGCTTGAGCGAACGTGCGGCCGGCGGCACCGGATGCGTGTCGAAGAACGCAGCGACTTCCTTCGACTTGGCGGGCGAGCAGAAGCCGCTCAGGGCGCCGACGATGGCGGGCACGCCCTGGAAGACGCCGAGCTTCCTGGTCAGCGGCTCCCATTCCTTCTGCACGTAGGCCCACGCCATGTCGCCCTGCGCGCCCGCGAAGAGCGGGGCGATGAGGGTGGGCGTGTCCTGCGAGCGGACCTCGTCCGACACGGCCAGCGCCAGCGTGCGTTCGACCAGCGCCTTGTCGCCGAAGGCCGACAGCGCGCCGAAGATACGGTAGAAGACGTCGGGCGTGGCCGTGGCCCCGCGCATCTTCGCCAGCAGCCGGTCATAGAGTGCGGCGTCGCCACTGCCGGCGGCGATGCTCAGCGCCGGACCGATGAGCGTCGGCGGCACCGAGTCGACGCGCTCGAGATACTGGTCCACCAGGGCCCGCGCCCTGGCGCGCACGCGCTCGTCGCCGGCGCCGCCGAGCAGTTGCATCAGCGTGCCGCGGCGGGCCTGCACGTCGTCGCTGTCGCCCGGCTTCGGGTCGAGGCCGATGGCGTCGAGGGCCGGGCCGAACGAGCCGCGGATCCACGCCGAGAAGGCGTCGCGTTCGGAGGCGTCGGCAATGGCACCCTGCACGAAGCCGACGCGTCCGGCGATGTCAGCCGCGACCGCCGGGGTCGGCTCCGACGCGAAGGCCGCCGCCAGATCGAGGAACGTGCCCACGTCGTGACGGCCGGCGCGCATCAGGCGCCACTCGTCGCCCAGCACGCTGACCTTCTCAGCCGGCGTCAGCGCCGGCGTGCGCGTCGCGAGTGCGGCGACGGCCTCGGGTTCGTACTCGGTCACGTAGTAGCCGCGCGCATCGGCGTTCACGATGGCGGGGCCGCAGCCGGGCACCGTGAACGTCTCCTGCGGTGTCGTCACCTCCTGGCAGGTCGTCGCGCCCGTGCCGGTCTTCACGCAGACCGGCAACGACCACGCCTGCGGCGCGCGCTTGGCGGCCGCCGCCGCGGCAGTGCCGTCGAAGCGGCGCTGGCGCACGGTGACGCGGGTCTGGTTGTTGACGCACGACGTGCTCACTGACAGCACCGGCGCGCCGGGCTGGTCCACGTAGCTGCGCATCACGCGGTTCACCGGCTTCTCGGTGACGCGCGTGACCTCGTTCCAGAAGTCCTCGCCGGCGGCGTTCGACGACGAGTAGCGCGTCAGGTACGACGACACGCCCTTGCGGAACGCCTCGGGGCCCACGAACGCCTCGACCATGTTGATCACGCCCGAGGTCTTCTCGTAGGCGATCGGATCGAAGACCTCGTTGATCTCCTCCGGCGTCTCCACCTTGGTGCGAATCGCGCGCGTCGAGGCCAGCGTGTCGAGGCCAAGGGCGGTCTGCGTCTCCTCAGCGGCGTTCACGTCCATCTGCCACTCGGGCTTCCAGGCGGCGAGCGGCTTGTTGGCGGCCCACGTGGCGAAGCCCTCGTTCAGCCAGATGTCGTCCCACCACTTCATCGTCACGAGGTTCCCGAACCACTGGTGCGCGAGCTCGTGCGCGATGACGGAGGCGACCGACTTGCGGACGCCGATCGACGCCGTGGCTTCGTCCACGAGCAGCATCCGCTCGCGGAACGTGATGGCGCCGGCGTTCTCCATGGCGCCGGCGGCGAAGTCGGGGATGCCGATGATGTCGAGCTTGCCGAACGGGTACTTGATGCCGAAGTACTCGTTGAAGAACTTCACCTCGAACTCGGCGGCCTCGAGGGCGAAGGCGGTGAGGTCTTTCTTGTCAGGCGTGGCGCAGACGCGGATCGGCACGCCGTCCGACGCGCCCTCGCGGCACACGAAGTCGCCCACCAGGAGTGCCACGAGATACGTCGACATCTTCGGCGTCGTCGCGAAGCGCACCGTGTGCGTGTCGGGCTCGGGTCCGGGCGTATCCGCGACCACGGCGCCGTTCGAGATCGCGATGTCGCCGGCGGGGATGGTCATCGAGATGTCGAACGTGGCCTTCTTCGCCGGTTCGTCGAACGACGGGAAGGCGCGTCGCGCATCGGTGGCTTCCATCTGGCTGACCGCGTAGTTCCGATTGGCGCCCTTGCTCAGATAGAAGCCGCGCAGCTTGTCGTTGAGGATGCCGCGGTAGGTGACGTGGATCGTGGCCGGCCCGGCGGCGAGCGCCGTGGGCACGGTGAGCGTGACCATCTGCTCCTTCGCGCGCTCGGTGACGATGGCCGTCTGCGTGCGGCCGCCGGCCTCGATGCGCACCTCGTCGAAACTCAGCTCCGCGGCGTGCAGCGTGATGGTCGGCGTCGGCTGTTCGACCGTCACTCTGATTTCCGCGGTGCCTCGGAACGTGGCCTTCGGGATATCGGGCGCGAACCACAGCGTGTAGTGCTCCGGCGTCACGCCACCCGGCAGGCGCTGCGCGGACGCGGGAAGGGCGACGACGAGGCAGGCGAACACCGCAACGGGGAATCGCATGGATTCACGGTAGCAGAGGCGGCCCGCGGTCATGGGGCGGCCTTCGACCTGGCGTGGACGAACGTCGGGACGAACGTTCCTGCCCTAGGGCTTTTTCCGCGTGGCCTCGACCTCGACTTCAGCGCGCTCGCCGTCGCCCATGTAGACGCGGCTGCGGCGGATCTGTCCGCCCGCGATCTGGAAGAACACGGCGCCCGGGGCCGCATAGCGGGTCTTGGTCGCGGCGTCGGTGTAGGTGGCGACGATCTGCACCGCGACGGCGGGTCCGCCCCAGGGACCAGGCGTCTCGTGGATGAGTGTCGCCGTGGTCTCGCGTGCAGTCTCGGTCTCGAGGCGGTAGACGCGTCGCTCTTCGCGGGCGGCGAGTCGCGCCGCGAACACGCGGAGCCCCTGGTGTCCGCGATAGGTAGCGGTGCCGCGCTGGTCGGGCGTCGGCCCGGTGATGTGCAGCGCGTCGGGCGCGTAGAGCGCGACGAACGCATCCAGTGTCGCGGGCACGTCGCTGAGCGCGTTCAGCCGCTCGATCCACTGGCGGACGACCACGGCAGGCGAATCGGCGGCAGGCGTCTGCGACGACGCGGGCGGCACGGCGAGCAGGAGGGCCATCGAGGTCAGGAGGGCAGCGCGCATGGCCGGATTGTAGAACCTGCGACAAGTCCGGCTGCAGCCTGAAAGGGGACAGTCCCGGGACAGGCCCCGTGCTATCGTCTCCACAGATTTCAGGAGGCCACGTGCGGAAGTACGCAGCTATTGCACTCGTCTCGGCTACCGCGTTCGCCGCCGTCGGCGTAGCGCAGGCGCCGAAGCCCCGCCACAACCGCGTCATCGGCCTGCTGGAAGCGAAGCAGCCGGTGTTCGGCCTCTACGCGCCGAGCAACCGACGCTTCCCCGGTGGCCCTCCTGGGGCCGCGCGTCCGGCCACGCCGCCGGCACCTGAAGCGCCGCCGAAGTCAGCGGCACAGCTCGCGCAGGAAGCCGCCACTTACAAGCTCAGCGACTTCGTGTTCGACGGCAGCATGGAAGGCGACTTCGACAAGTCGTATCCCGCATTCGCGGAGTTCGCCAAGGGCCTGCAGGGCGCGGGCGTGATCGCGCGCGCGCCGTTCCTCCACCTCACGCACCCGATGATCGTGAAGTCGCCGGAACTGCGGCCCGATCTGGCGAAGACGCAGGTCGAGATCGGCAAGCAGCTCGATCTCGGCGTGAGTGGCATCATGCTCGTCACCGTCGAGACCGCCGACGAGGCCCGCGCCGGCATCGCCGCGATGCGCTTCAAGTCGAAGGGCGGCGTGCGTCCCGACGCCGTCGGCACCGCGCCGGCGGTGTGGGGCATGAGCGAGGCCGACTACCGCAAGAAGGCCGACGTGTGGCCGCTCAACCCCGAGGGCGAGCTGATCAACTGGACGATCGTCGAGAGCAAGACGGGCCTCGCGAACCTGAAGGAAATCGCCGCCGTGCCGGGCATCGGCGTGCTGTGGCCCGGCGCCGGCACGCTGCGCGGCGTGTTCTCGACCACCGGCGCCGACGGCAAGCGCGTGCTCGACGAGAAGGCGTGGGAGAACGCCATCCAGTCGGTGCTCGCGGCCTGCAAGGCCAACAAGATCGCCTGCGGCTTCCCGGCCAACGCCACCGACATCGAGACCCGCATGGCGCAGGGCTTCAACGTCTTCGTCATGAACTGGGGCGACGCCGGCTTCAAGACCGTCGAGATGGGCCGCAAGATCGCCGGCAGAACCGACACCTCGCAGTAGTCCCGCTCGAGACGCCGGCGCGCGCCGCGGTCACGCGCGTGCGCCGGTGTCTGCCTCCACCGCCTTCCGCAAGCCCTCCAGGAAGCCCATCCAGCCGAACGGGTAGTCGCTGACGTCGGCCGGCCGCCAGAAGTGGTCGTGCACGAGCGTGACGCGCGTGCGCTCCGGCCCCAGCGGCTCCAGGTGCCAGCTCACGCGGCTCTTCGGATGCGTGGGATCGCCCCGCCAGTCGGGCCAGTCGGTCACCAGGCGCTCGTTCGGCACCAGCTCGAGGATCGTCGTCGGGCCGGTCGGCACCTGATGGCCATCGGGACCGATCATCCAGCCCCACTCGTAGCGTCCGCCCACGCGCAGATCGACCTTCACGGCCGACACCGCGATCCAGCGCTTCAGCGCGTCCGGATCGGTCAGGGCGTGGAACACGCGCTCGGCCGGTGCCGCGATCTCGATCGCGAACCGGATCTCCGGCGCGGTGTCGCCGAAGTCGACGCGCACCGGCGCCTCGCCCTTAAGCCACGCCGCCAGATTGCCGCACTGGAAGTGCCACAGGTCGTCGACGAGTGCAGGGAAGTGCGCCACCTCGGGCCGGCGCGGAAAGCGATGCGTGAGCGTGAGCGTGGTGAGGCCGTCCTTCGTGGCATGGGCCGCGATCTGCCAGGTCACGTCGCTGTCGACGCCGTCGACGATCCACGTGAACGTGATCGCCTCGCCAGGCATCACGCGCACGACGCGGCCGGTGGCTTCGGCGCGGGTCGGCGTGCCGTAGGTGTAGCGGCCCCAGCACGCGAACGTGCCGCCGGCGGTGAGATCGACCTCGGCATGCTCCGCCAGCCAGGCCTGCAGCGACGCCGGCGTGGTGAGTGCGGCGAAGACGCGGTCGGGCGGGGCCGGCAGCGTGTGGGTGTGCGTGTACTCGAACGGCAACGCGGTCATCGCGTCTCTCCCTCTTCGACGAAGCGTTTCAGGTCGTGCAGGCGCGCGGCCCAGTGAACGCGGTAGCCGGTGAGCCAGCGGTCGACGCCGGCCAGCGGCTCCGGCGTCAGCGCGTACCACCGCGTCTGCGACTCGCGGGTCTCCTCGACCAGCGCCGCGCGATGGAGCACGCGCAGGTGCCGCGAGATCGCCGGTCGGCTCACCGCGAACTGCGCCGCGACGTCACCCGCCGACCGGCGGCCGTCGCGCAGCAGGTCGAGGATGGCCCGCCGCGTCGGGTCCGCGATCGCGCGGTAGACGCTGGTCTCGGTACCTTGAGTAACCATTTTGTTACATAAACTATGTTCGTTCACTTATTGTCAACAGCTGCCGTCGAACGTGAGCTGTCCAGGAAGGCTGTGATAATGTTGTCTAGGTACCATGACAACAAAATCGACACCCCAGCCTGACGAAGTCACGCGCCGGTCGGTCGAGCGCGTCCAGACCGGCCTGCGCCTCGAGAAGCGCCTGCTGAAGGTGGCCAAGGCGCTGGCCGACTCGCTCGACCTCACGCTGAGCGATCTCGTGGAGGGCGTGCTGCTGCACGCCTTCGAAGGCCAGGCGCCGTTCAGCGCGGCGACGCTGGAACGCGCGGCGCAGTTGAAGCAGGTGTTCGCCCTCGATCTATCGGCCGGCGACGCGCACCGGCTCATGGAGCGTCCACCCACCGCGCGGCGGCGACGATCATGACGCGAACGACACCGATGACGACCACGCTTCTCGACCACGCTGCGTTCCTGTCCGCGTTCCGCGACGGCACGCTCTCCACCGACGCCTTTCGCCACCGCGATCACGTGCGCATGGCGTGGCTCTACGTAAGGGCGCACGGCGCCGCCGCCGCCGCGCGCTTCAGCGACGACCTGCGCCGCTTCGCGACGGCCAAGGGCGTCCCGGGGCTCTACCACGCCACGATCACCGGGGCCTACATCGCGCTCATCGCCGAACACGACGCGGCGGCGCCCGACGCGACCTGGGAGGCGTTCGCGGCGGCGCACCCCGATCTGTTGGCATGGAAGCCCGGGGTGCTCGAACGCTATTACTCGGCGGACCGGCTGTGGTCACCGGCCGCACGCGCGCAGTTCCTGATGCCCGATCGCGCCGACTGAGCGGCATTCGCGGCGGCGGCCGGCTGAGCCGCACGCGCGTCACTCGCCTGTCACCGGGGTCGCGTATCTTCCCCTGGCATGTACGCGGCATCTGCGTACCTGCGGGAGGATGCGGGCATGACTCTGCGATCGATCGCCACTCGCACCGCGCGGCGCACCGCCGCGCCCGTTGCGCTCTTGCTGATAGGACTGACGGGTCTGCGTCTGCTCGCCGACGCGACACCCCAGGCGCTGCCGTTCACGCAGGCGTGGACGACGGCCGTGCTGACTGCCGATGACGACTGGAGCCAGGTGCCCGGTATCGAGGGGTTCCGCGGCGACGACCTCACCACGAGCACCGGCACCGACCCGCAGACGATCACCGCGGACTCGCCGATCGTCGACCTGCTCGCCAACCAGAGCAATCCGAACACGTTCGCGACCGGCGGCGTGGCCGAGTTCGAACTGGCCGACCGCGTCGTCGGGCTGAACGGCTCGGGCACGGCCGACGCGCCGTATCTGCGCATCAGCCTCACGACCAGCGGCATCACAGGCGTCCGCGTCCGCTACAACCTGCGCGACCTCGACGGCTCGGCCGACAACGCCGTGCAGCCGATCGCGCTGCACTACCGCGTCGGCACGAGTGGCTCGTGGACGAACGTCCCGGCGGCGTTCGTCGCCGACGCCACCGACGCGAACGCCGCGACACGTGTCACGCCAGTCGACCTGGTGCTGCCCGCAGCAGTGAACAACCAGCCGGTCGTGCAGCTCCGGATCATGACCACCAACGCCGTCGGCAACGACGAGTGGGTGGGCGTGGACGACCTCGTGATCGAGCCCGCGACCGCGCCGACGGCGCCGTCGTTCAGCGCCACGACCGCCACGCCGAACCCGGTCGAGCGCGGGCAGGCCGTGGTGCTCGCGGCGACGGTGGCGCCGGGCACGAACCCCGCCAGCATCACGTACACGGTCACCGCCGACGCGACGGCGCTGGCCGCCGCGTCGTTCGTGCCCCTGCGCGACGACGGCGTGGCGCCCGATGCGACGGCCGGCGATCTCGTGTTCAGCGGTGACGTGATCGTGGGCAGCGGCGCCGCCCTTGGCGCGCGTGTCGTGCCGCTCGCCGTCATCGACGACCTCGCCCGCGCCGGCAGCGGGCAGGTCATCGTGCAGGTGACGCAGCCGGTGCCCGACCTCACCATCGCGCAGGTGCAGGGGAGCGGCGCAGCCTCGCCCTACGCCGGCCAGTCGGTGCGGACCGAAGGCGTCGTCACCGCGCGCAAGTTCAACGGCCTCTTCATCCAGCAGGTGCCAGGCACCGAAGACGGCGATCCGGCCACGTCGGACGGCGTGTTCGTGTTCACCAGCACCGCTCCCGACATCGCCTACCAGCCGGGCGACGTCGTCCGCGTGCAGGGCACGGTGCAGGAGTTCGTGCCCTCGGCCGACCCGGTGAGCCCGCCGCTCACCGAGATCACGTCGCCGGCCATCACCGAGATCGGCACGTCGGGCCTGCCGGCCCCGATCGCCATCACCGCCGCGCTGACCGACCCGGCCGGAGGTCCACAGCAGCTCGAACCCCTCGAGGGCATGCTCGTGTCGGCGGCCTCACTGACCGCGGTCTCACCGTCGCAAGGCAACGTCTCGGAGGCGAACGGGACGGGGTCGAACACCGGCGTCTTCTACGCCGTGCTCTCGGGCACACCGCGGCCGGTGCGCGAGCCGGGCATCGAGGCGATGGACCCCGTGCCGGTGTGCGCCAACGGCACGGGCTGCGCGATTCCGGTGTTCGACCAGAATCCCGAACGGCTGCGCGTCGACGCCGACGCCATCCTCGGCGTGACGGCCCCGGTCGTGACTACCGGTGCGGTCATGACGGGCGTGACCGCCGTCGTCGACTACGGCTTCCGCACCTGGACGCTGCTGCCGACGGCGGCCCTCGCGCCGGTGGGCGGCGTGCCGGCGACGGCCGCCCGCCCGCGCGGCGCCGCCGAGTTCACCGTCGCGTCGTTCAACCTCCAGCGCTTCTTCGACACCGTCAACGACCCGGGGACGAGCGACGTCGCCCTCACGCCGGCGGCCTATGCGCTGCGCCTGGCCAAGACGTCGCGAGCGGTCCGTGAGGCGCTGCATGCGCCAGACATCCTCGGCGTGCAGGAAGCCGAGAACCTGCAGGTGCTGCTGGATCTCGCCGCGCAGATCGACGCCGACGCCACGGCCGCCGGACAGCCAGCGCCGGGCTACCAGGCGATCCTCGTCGAGGGCAACGACATCGGCGGGATCGACGTCGGATTCCTCGCGGCGTCACGCGTCACCGTCCACGCCGTCGTGCAGCACGGCAAGGACGACACCTTCGTCGACCCGACCGACGGCTCGATCGACCTGCTCAACGATCGGCCGTCGCTGTCACTGCGGGCGACGGTGGCGGCCGCGCCCGGTACGCTGCCGGCCGAAGTTGTCGTGGTCGTCAACCACCTGCGGTCGCTCAATGACGTCGCCGATCCCGCGAGCGGTCCGCGCGTGCGGGCCAAGCGCCTGGCGCAGGGCGAGTACGTGGCCCGGCTCCTCGACGGGCTCCGGCTGACGTATCCGCACGTGCCGATCGTCTCGGTGGGCGACTACAACGCCTTCGAGGTCAACGACGGCTACGTCGACGTGCTCGGCATCGTGCGCGGCGCGCCGGCGCCCGCCACCGCGGTCGTGGGGTTCGGCGCCGACCTGCTGACGCCCGATTTCCTGTTGGCGCCCGTGGTGGCCGGCACGCCCGCCGACGCCACGTATTCGTACTCGTTCGACGGCAACGCGCAGTCGCTCGACCACGTGCTGTTGTCGAGCGAGGCCGCCGCCGGACTGGCGGACTTCGATCACGCGCGTATCAACGCCGACTTCCCTGAGCTCTATCGCGGCGACCCGGCCCGCGTCGAGCGGACGTCGGACCACGACCCCGCCGTCGCCTACTTCCGGTTCCCGGCCGACACCACGCCGCCCGTGATCACGGTGCCGGCAGACATCACGGTGCCGGCACAGGGGCCCTACGGCGCCGTCGTGACCTTCGTGGCATCGGCCGTCGACGACACGGCCGGTAGCGTTCCGGTCAGCTGTGTTCCCGCGTCGGGCACGCTGTTCCCGTTCGGCCCCACGGTGGTGCGCTGCGCCGCGGTCGACGGGTTCGGCAACGCCGGCGCGGCGTCGTTCACGGTCACGGTGGTCGATCCGGCGGCGGCCGGCCTTATCGCCGGTGCCACCACGCAGGGCAGCGGCGCCGCCGCCGTGCGCGTGATCTTCACCGCCGCGCGCACGTCGAACGGCGGCGATGGCGCCGCGCTGCTGGCCGAGGGCCGCGCCAGCAACGGCCGCCCGGCGCTGTTCGTCGCGTCGCGCATCGACGGCCTCGGGTTCTTCGACGATCCGTCGTCGTCACCGGGGGCGTGGCCCGCGAGCGACATCGACACGGTGCGCGTCACCGGGGCCGGCGTCATGAACGGCGCGCCCGGCTTCACGTTCACCCTCGTCGCGGTAGACCGCGGCGAGCCCGGCCGCGGGCGCGACGCCGTCACGTTCACCGTCTGGAACGCGGCCGGCCAGGTGGTGCTGCAGTCGAGCGGCGCCATCGCCGGCGGCAACGTCGACTCGCTGCCGATCTGGTAGCGGCGTCGACGCCGCCGGTGGCGTCGCGCCAGGCGGCGCGGGCGTCAGGCCGTGTCGCCGCGCAGGCGGGCGATGGCTGCCGCGTCGTAGCCCAGCGCGCCGAGGATCTCGTCGCCGTGCTCGCCGAGCAGCGGCGCCCGACGCGTCGCATCGAGCGGCGTCGCCGACATCTTGATCGGCGTGCCGACCGTGCGCAGCCGGCCCAGGGTGGGATGGTCGACGTGCTGGCTCATCCCCCGCGCCTGCACCTGCGGCGTGTCGAGGGCCTCGGCGACGTTCAGGATCGGCCCGGCGGGGAAGCCGGCCGCGTCGAAGCGTTCGAGCCACTGGGCCCGTGTCGCCGTGGTCGTCACGGCTTCGATGAGCGCGATGAGCGCCTCGCGATTGGCGACACGGGTCGTGTTCGACGAGAAGCGCGGATCGGCGATCCACTCCGGATGCCCCAGCGTCGTGACCAGCGTCTCGAACGTGCGCTGGTTGGCGGCGCCGATGGTCACGTAGCCGTCGGCGCAGCGCACGGCCTGGTACGGGGCGCTGAGCCGATGCGCCGAGCCGAGCGGGCCGGGCACGCGACGCGTGGTCTCGTAGTCCGTCACTTCCCAGACCGAGAGCGCCAGCCCGGCCTCGGCGAGCGACGTGTCGACCTGCTGGCCCTGTCCGGTGCGGTCGCGATGCCTGAGCGCCGCGAGGATGCCGGCAAGCGCGAACAGGCCGGCGCCGAGGTCGGTGACGGGGATGCCGGCTTTCGCCGGTGGCCGTCCCGGCTCGCCGGTGACCGACATGATCCCGGACACGCCCTGCGCCACCAGGTCGAAGCCGCCCTTGGTCGCCCACGGACCGGTCTGGCCGAACCCCGAGATCGACGCATAGACGAGCCCGGGGTTGCGTGCCGCCAGTGCCGGGTAATCGAGGCCGAGCTTCGCCATCACGCCGGGCCGGAAGTTCTCGACCAGCACATCGGCACGGTCGGCCAGACGGCGCAGCGCCTCACGCGCCTCTTCGCGGGTGAGATCGAGCACCACGCCGAGCTTGCCGCGGTTGACGGCGTTGTAGGCGGCGCTCTCGCCGTCGCGCCCGCCGGCCATCGTGCGTGTCGAGTCGCCGCGCGGCGGCTCCACTTTGATCACGCGCGCGCCCATGTCCGCCAGTAACATCGCGCAGTAGGGCCCCGCCATCACCTGGG
>CADEDM010000085.1 GCA_902826065.1 uncultured Acidobacteriota bacterium
CGCAGAAGGAGTACTACCTCAACGAGAAGATGAAGGCGATCCAGAAGGAACTGGGTCGCAAGGACGAGAAGGGCAACGAGACCGACGATCTCAAGAAGAAGATCGAACAGGCGCGCATGCCCAAGGACGTGGCCGAGAAGGCCATGCAGGAGCTGAAGCGCCTCGAGGCCATGCCGCCGATGTCGGCCGAGGCCACCGTCTCGCGCAACTACCTCGACTGGCTCATCGCGGTGCCCTGGCACAAGAAGACCAAGGAGAGCCGCGACCTCAAGGTCGCCGAGACGATCCTCAACGAAGATCACTACGGCCTCGAGAAGATCAAGGAACGCGTGCTCGAGTTCCTGGCCGTGCGCGCCCTGGTGAAGAAGCCCAAGGCGACGATCCTGACGCTGGCGGGCCCTCCGGGCGTGGGCAAGACCTCGCTGGCCAAGTCGATCGCGCGGGCCATGAACCGCAAGTTCGTGCGCCTGTCGCTGGGCGGCGTGCGCGACGAAGCCGAGATCCGCGGCCATCGCCGCACCTACATCGGGGCCTTCCCCGGCCAGATCATCCAGATGATGAAGAAGGCCGGCACGGTCAACCCGGTCTTCCTGCTCGACGAAGTCGAGAAGATGTCGATGGACTTCCGCGGCGACCCGTCGGCGGCGCTGCTCGAAGTGCTCGACCCCGAGCAGAACACCACGTTCCAGGATCACTACCTCGACGTCGAGTACGACCTGTCGAACGTGATGTTCATCTGCACGGCCAACGTGCTGCACACGATTCCGCAGGCGCTGCGCGACCGCATGGAAGTGCTGCAGCTCGCCGGCTACACCGAAGTCGAGAAGATCGAGATCGCCAAGCGCTACCTCGTGCCCAAGGCGGTCGAGGGCAGCGGCCTCACCGACAAGAACATCACGTTCGGCGGCGACGCCATCCAGACGATCATCCAGCGCTACACCCGCGAAGCGGGCGTGCGCAGCCTGGAGCGCGAGATCAACTCGGTGTGCCGCAAGGTGGCGCGCAAGGTCGTCACCGACGGCGCCACGACCTACGAGGACATCACCTCCGACAAGGTCACGCAGTACCTCGGCGTGCCGCGCTTCCGGCCCAGCCTGGCGGAAGAGCAGAACGAAGTGGGCGTGGCCACCGGGCTCGCGTGGACGGAAGTGGGCGGCGAGATCCTGGTCACGGAAGCCACCCTCATGCCCGGCCGCGGCCGCCTCACGCTCACCGGCAAGCTCGGCGACGTGATGCAGGAATCGGCACAGGCGGCCATGAGCTACATCCGGTCGCGGGCCGAGGAATTCGGCATCCCGAAGGACTTCAACCGCAAGCTCGACGTGCACGTGCACATCCCCGAGGGCGCCATCCCGAAGGACGGCCCGTCGGCGGGCATCACCCTCGCCACCGCGATGATCTCGGCCCTGGCCAAGATCAAGACGCGGCGTGAGGTGGCGATGACCGGCGAGATCACGTTGCGCGGCAAGGTGCTGCCCATCGGCGGCGTGAAGGAAAAGGTGCTCGCGGCCCATCGCGCCGGCGTCACCACCATCCTGATGCCGAAGGACAACGAGAAAGACCTGGCCGACATCCCGAAGAACGTGCTCGACACGCTGAACATGCACCTGGTCTCGACCATGGACGAGGTGCTGAAGCTCGCGCTCGAGGCGCCGGTCGTGCCGCTGCCGCCGTCGGTGGATGCCGACGTGCCGGAGGCCGACGGCCCCGACGCCGTTACGCACTGAGGAGTTTGAGCCGAGTCACGGCGTCGTTCGTCACCAGCGTCGCGGGTCCGGGCGGGTTCCCGAAAGAGGACCTTCCCGAGATCACCTTCGTCGGCCGATCGAACGTCGGAAAATCGAGTCTCATCAACGCGCTGGCGCGGACCGCATTGGCCCGCACCAGTGCGGCTCCAGGAAAGACCCGCCTGGCCAATTACTACCGGCTGCAGCGGGAGGGCGAGGCCCCGTTCTTTCTGGTCGACCTGCCCGGGTTCGGATACGCCCGGGGCGGCCAGAAGGCAGCGGCTGAGTTCGACGCGCTCGTCCGCGCGTATTTCCATCGAGAGAATCGTGAAGGAGCCTCGCCGGTGCGGGGCGCCTTCCTGCTCGTCGACAGCCGGCATCCCGGCCTCGAGAGCGACAGCTACGCGTGGGCGTGGCTGGAGGACCTCGGCGTGGAGCACGCCGTGGCCGCGACGAAGGTCGACAAACTGACGCGGGCGGAACGTCAGCGTCATCTGCGTGAGCTGGAAGCGCACCATCAAGGCCCGGTGCTGCCGGTTTCGGCGGCCACCGGGGAAGGACTGGACGAACTGTGGAAACTGATAGCAAGCCTGCTCCGGCGGCAACCGCTCCCCCCCAACAGGAACAAGTCGTCACGCTCGACCTCTCCACCCTGAAGGAGATGAGCGTGTCCTCCCTCACGAAAGTCGCGAGGGAGCTCGACATCCCAGGCGCCACCGGGATGCGCAAACAGGAGCTCATCTTCGAGATCCTGCGCGCCCGGGCCGAGAAGAGCGGTCTCATCTTCTCGGAAGGCGTGCTCGAGGTGCTGCCCGACGGCTTCGGCTTCCTGCGCGCCCCCGACTACAACTACCTCGCCGGGCCCGACGACATCTACGTGTCGCCGTCGCAGATCCGCAAGTTCGACCTGCATACGGGCGACACCGTGGCCGGCCAGATCCGGCCCCCGAAGGAGGGCGAGCGCTACTTCGCGCTCATCAAGGTCGAAGCGGTCAACTTCGAACCGCCCGCCCGCGGCAAGGAACGCATCTTCTTCGAGAACCTCACCGCGCTCTACCCCCAGGAAAAGATCAAGCTCGAGGCCGACGCCGAGAACCTGTCGACGCGCGTCATGGACCTGATGACGCCGCTGGGCAAGGGCCAGCGTGGGCTGATCGTGGCGCCGCCGCGCACCGGCAAGACCATGCTGCTGCAGGCGATCGCCAACGCCATCACCACCAACCACCCCGAGGTGTATCTCATCGTGCTGCTCATCGACGAGCGGCCCGAAGAGGTGACCGACATGCAGCGCTCGGTGCGCGGCGAAGTCATCAGCTCGACGTTCGACGAGCCGGCGCAGCGCCACGTGCAGGTCGCCGAGATGGTGATCGAGAAGGCCAAGCGCCTGGTCGAGCACAAGAAGGACGTGGTCATCCTGCTCGACTCGATCACGCGTCTCGCCCGCGCCTACAACACCATCGTGCCCACCAGCGGCAAGGTGCTGTCGGGCGGTGTGGACAGCAACGCGCTGCAGCGGCCGAAGCGCTTCTTCGGCGCGGCCCGCAACATCGAGGAGGGCGGCTCGCTGACCATCGTCGCCACCGCGCTGGTCGACACCGGTTCGCGCATGGACGAGGTGATCTTCGAAGAGTTCAAGGGCACCGGCAACAGCGAGGTGCACCTCGATCGCAAGCTCGCCGACCGCCGCGTCTTCCCCGCCATCGACATCCAGAAGAGCGGCACCCGCAAGGAGGAGCTGCTCATGGGCAAGGAAGACCTCAACCGCGTCTACGTGTTGCGCCGCGTGCTGACGCCGCTGTCGCCGGTGGAAGCGATGGAGCTCCTGCTCAGCAAGATGGGCAAGACCAAGAGCAACGGCGAGTTCCTGAACGCGATGAGCGGCGGCAAGGGCTAGTCCGCCACCTCGCGGGAACGACGACGGCCGCCTCACGGCGGCCGTTCGTATGTACGGACGGATCGCGTCGCTGCGCTGCCGCTCCTGTGCTGACGAGTGTCAGCG
The DNA here is from genome assembly GCA_902826065.1 of uncultured Acidobacteriota bacterium. Taxonomy (GTDB): domain Bacteria; phylum Acidobacteriota; class Vicinamibacteria; order Vicinamibacterales; family UBA2999; genus CADEFD01. Next base: position 3,727 of record CADEDM010000085.1, read on the forward strand.
CTTGCGCTGCTGGATCTGCGCCAGGAAGAAGGTCTTCAGACCTTCGTTCGTCAGGCCGAGGTCGGCCGCTTCCTGCATCGCCTTGTCGGTGTCCCAGCCGTCCACGATGGTGCGTTTCATGAGCCACATACCTGCGGCCCTGCCCCCGCCCGCTCAATGGATGAAGGCAGGCTCGACCCCCGGCGAGGTGATGGCTTTCAGGAACGCGTCGACGGCCGCCGGTTCCGGGGTCGAGGCGCTGAAGGGGATGTGGATGTAGCGGATGCCGGCGGTCTTCGCGGCCGCGGTGTGGCCCTCGATGTCGGCCCCCTGTTCGCTCGCCAGGCGCAGGTTGATGATGGCGCCGTAGCCCATCTCCTTGATGCCGGCGATGGCCTTGGGGGTGATCGCGCCGGCGCAGGCCACGGTCGAGTCGATGCGCGAGAGGTTGCGGATGCCTTCGACTTGTTCCTTGTTCACCTGTTGCGCTCCCAGCGAGACGCTCGCCAGCCCGCACAGCAGCGTGATTCCGACCCACCACGGACCTGTCGTTCGCATGAGGTGCGCCTCCTGATTGGCCGCCAGCCTAGCACGGGCCGACGCTGGTAAGCTCCAGACCCGTGTCGCACTCCGCAGCCGTGGTCGCCACGGTCGTCGTCGCCGCCGCGGCTGCGGCGCAAACGCCGTCGCGGCCGCTCGACATCTACTACACGCCCACCCGGCAGGTGGTCGCCGAGGCGATGCTCGAGCTCGCCGGGACGCGCGCCGACGACGTCGTCTACGACCTCGGGTCGGGCGACGGGCGCCTGGTGATCCTGGCCGCGCAGCTTCACGGCGCCCAGGGGGTCGGCTTCGAGTTGCAGCCGTCGCTCGTCGCGCAATCGCGGCAATCCGCCGTGGACGCGGATGTGGCCGACCGCGTGCGCTTCGTCGAGGCCGACCTGCGGACGGCGGACCTGGCTCAGGCCACGGTGGTGCTGCTCTACCTCTCGACCAGCCTGACCCGGGAACTCACGCCCAAGCTGCTCCGCGAGCTGCGCCCCGGGGCGCGCATCGTGTCGCAGCAGTTCCTGCTGGCCGATCGGGCGCCGGACCGGTCGGTGACGGTCGAGGGTGCGACCCTGCATCTGTGGACGGTGCCGCCGCGGTAGGGCGGACCGGTGGGGCCACCCCTCACCCGCGCCACTAGCGCGTCGGCAATGACGCTGCGAACGCGCGCACCTCGCGCACCACGTCCGCTTCATGCGTCAGGAACATGAACACGTTGGCGCCGGGCAGGTTGACGATGCGCGCGTCGAGTATGGCCGCGCGCAGCTGCCGCTGCCACAGCGCGTAGAGCGCAGTCGTCGCGTCGTACAGCTGGCGCACGACCGCGCGTTGGCCGTCGTTGCGGATCAGATACTGAGCCGCCACGTCGCGGAACGGTCCCTGCGCCTGGTAGATGGCGAGCACGGGCGTGCGGATGCGGCTGTAGTCGGGCTTGACGCGCGCATCCATCGTGATGGCGCGGCGGATCGCCGGCGACAGCAGCGTCTCGCCCATCGACCCATCGGCGTTCGCCGCATACATCTGCCGGAGCTCAGCCTCCGGGAAGGCGAAGCGCTGCGTACGCTGTTGCGCGGCCCGGTAGGCCGCGAACGAACTGGTGTCGAGGGCGTCGAGCGGCGTCACGCGACGCGGCAGCGTGGCGAGGTCGGGCATCGCCGGCTGGTACTCTGCCGCGACGGTGGTCGGGTCGCTCGCGCCGTCCAGATACACCAGGCCGCGCAGCCGCTCCGCGTGCTGTCCGGCGAACACGGTCAGCACCTGCCCGGCGCACGACGTCCCCAGCAGCACCACAGGCTCGAGCCGCAGCCAGTCGAGGGCCTCGAGCAGGTCGTCGGCCGAACGCTGGACGGCGTAGCCGGCGGGCGGCTTGTCGGAGGCCCCGATGCCCCGGCGCGTGAGGCCGTAGACGTGAAACTGCCCCGTGAGCTTCGGGGCGATGTCGTCGTAGGCGTGCGCGCTCAGATAGCAGCCGAGCAGGACGAGCGGCGGACCGGTGCCGCCCCAGTCGAGCACCTCGAGGCGGATCGATCGGTCGACGGTGACCCACCGCACCTCGTGCGGCGACGGGTCGCGCCAGGGGCCGGGCGCCTGCGCGGACGCAGGTGCGGTCGCCGCCTGCACCGCCAGAAGCGCGGCGCCGAGCATCAGGACGCGACGAGAGGCGTCAGGCACAGCCGGCATGGGATATCGTCGTGGCGATGGCGATCGGAGGCCGTTCCGAACGCATGATAGCGGCATCGTCGCGGCGGCGGGGTCAGATCGGCCCTACGCTGGCGCGGCCGACGGTCGCGGAGCTCGACGCGGCGCGGAGCCGTGTGCTCCGTGACGTCATCGCGCCCGAGCTCGCGGTGCTGTTCTGCGGCATCAATCCCGGCCTCTACTCCGGCGCCACGGGCCATCATTTCGCGCGTCCCGGCAACCGCTTCTGGCCGGCGTTGTTCCAGTCGGGCTTCACGCCGCGCCTGCTCACTGCCGCCGAGGACCACACGCTGACCGTCTACGGGTGCGGCGTCACGAACCTGGTGGCGCGCACGACGGCGAATGCCGCGGAGCTCGGGGTGGGCGAGCTCAGAGACGGCGGCCGCCACCTGCGGGTGAAGGTCGCCAGGTTTCGGCCGCGCTGGGTGGCGATCCTCGGCATCGACGCCTACCGCCGCGCGTTCGGGCAGCGACGCGCCTCGATGGGGCCGCAGCCCGGCGACCTCGCCGGTGCCCGGATCTGGGTGCTGCCGAACCCGAGTGGGCTGAACGCGAGCTACCAGCTGCCGGCGCTGGCGCAGGCGTTCCGCGCCCTGCGCGAGGCCAGCCGCGCCACCTCGCAGTCGTGAGCGCCGCAACCACCCGCGCGCACCCCCACGATCGGCAGCGACACGACCAGTAGACTGGACTCACATGTCGCCGAGCCCCGCCCACTCACCGCATCGATCGGTGCTGCACGACCTCGCCGCCCGCGTGATGGTGGAGCGTGGGCTGCTGCCCGACTTCTCCGCCGCCGCGCTCGCCGAGGCGCAGCAGTTGCCGCCCCAGCCGATCGACGGCGCTGCGGCGATTCGCCACCTGACGGCCCTGCCGTGGTCGTCGATCGACAACGACACCTCCCGTGACCTCGACCAGCTGACGGTGGCAGAACCGGCGGCGGACGGCGGGATCCGGATCCTCGTAGCCGTGGCAGATGTCGACGCCCTGGTGCCGAAGGGCTCCGCGCTCGACGCTCACGCGCGCCACAACACCACCTCCGTCTACACCGCGGCGGCGATCTTCCCGATGCTGCCAGAGGTGCTTTCCACCGATCGCACGTCGCTGAACCCGGGTCACGACCGGCTGGCCGTCGTCGTCACGATGGACGTCGCCGAAGATGGCACGGTGCAGCGGTCGGAGATCGCTCGCGCCCGCGTCCACAATCACGCCAAGCTCGCCTACAACGGCGTCGCCGCGTGGCTGGAAGGCACCGGGCCGATGCCCGCGCCGATCGGCGGCGTGACGGGCCTGGCCGACAACCTGCGCCTGCAGGACGAGGCCGCGCACCGGCTGCGCCGCGTGCGCCGCGAGCACGGCGCGCTGACCCTGGAGACGATTCGCGCCCGGCCGGTCTTCGCCGGCGACGACCTGCGTGACCTGGAGGCCGAGCGGAAGAATCGCGCCACCGAGCTGATCGAGGACTTCATGATCGCGGCCAACGGCGCCACGGCCCGCTTCCTGGAGGGGCACGGCTTCGCGATGATTCGCCGCGTCGTGCGCTCGCCCAAGCGCTGGGAGCGCATCGTCGCCCTGGCCCGCGAGCACGGTGACGACCTGCCCCAGGCGCCCGAGCCAGCCGCGCTCGAGGCCTTCCTCGACCGCGCCCGTGCGCGCGACCCTCAGCGCTTCCCCGACGTGTCCCTGGCGGTCGTGAAGCTGCTCGGCGCCGGCGAGTACGTGGCCGACGTCCCCGGCGACGACGCCCCAGGACACTTCGGGCTCGCCGTGAAGGACTACACGCACTCGACGGCGCCGAACCGGCGCTACGCCGATCTCGCGACGCAGCGTCTGGTGAAGGCCGCACTCGCCGGACAGCCCTCGCCCTACGGCGTCGATGAGCTGAAGGCGCTGGCCGCCCACCTGACCGCGCAGGAGGACGCCGCCAACAAGGTCGAGCGGCAGGTCGGCAAGTCGGCCGCGGCGCTGCTGTTGCGGTCGCGCGTCGGTGACGTCTTCTCGGGTCTCGTCACCGGCGCCTCGTCGAAAGGCACCTGGGCGCGGATCTTCCACCCGCCGGTCGAGGGCCGCGTCGTGCGCGGGTTCGAGGCCATGGACGTCGGCGATGCGGTGCGCGTGCGGCTGCTTGACGTCAACGTGGAGCGCGGCTTCATCGATTTCGCCGGTGTCGATCGCCAGGCGCGGGTGCGCTGACGCCGGCGGTCAGAGCGGATAGCGCAGCGTCAGTCCGAGGACGCCGACGAGCAGCAGCACCACCGGCGTCAGCACCACGAAGACCACGAACGTGTAGCCCATGATGTCGCGGGCCTTGAGGCCCAGGACTCCGAGCACCGGCAACATCCAGAACGGCTGGACGAGATTCGCCAGCGCCTCGCCGAGGTCGTAGGCCGCGACCACCCAGCCCAGATGGACCTGCAGCGTGTGTCCCGCGGCCATCACGTACGGCGCCTCGACCACCCATTTCGATCCACCCGACGGGACGAACACGCCGAGCACCGCCGAATACACGGCCACGACCATCGGATAGGTGGCGGACGTCGACACGCTGACGAACGCGGCGGCGAGCTGCTGGCTGAGGTGCGTGCCGGTGATGACGGCGGCGATGCCGGCGTAGAACGGGTACTGCAGGATCACGCCCCACACCGACGGCGTCGCCACGCGCACGGCGTGCAGCAGCCGCGCCGGTGTCCCGTGCAGCAGCACGCCGGCCAGCAGGAAGATCAGGTTCACGATGTTGAGCGTCAGCGCGTTGAGCGGATCGGCGGCGAGCGAGAAGTAGCGATAGAGATAGAGGCCACCGAGACCCGCGATGAACACGCTGAGGATGCGCGAGTGTTCGAGCCAGGTGCCGGGGGTGAGCGTGGCCGGGGCATCCGGGGCCACGGGCGCCGCGTCGTCGAGGTCGATCCCCATGTCACGAGCGGTGCGCGCGCGTGACGCGGGCGGCGTCGCGAACCACATCACCGTCACGACGACGACGATCTCGACCAGCACCGACACCAGGCTCTGCCACAGGAAGATCGTGTGCGACAGGCCGATGATGCCGTCGGGCACCAGTCCGCCTGCGGCGACGATGTCGCGGATGCGCGGCTGCAGCGCGCCGGGGCTGGCCATCTGCAGGGCCGCCGACCCACTGAGGCCCTGCGCCCAGATGCTGCCGAGCCCGAGGACGCTGGCGGCCGCGACGGCGCGGTAGTCGACGGTCGGCACACGTCGCGCGACCTGCCGCGCCAGCACGGCGCTGAACGCCAGACTGAAGCCCCAGTTGAACCAGGAGCTGACCAGCGCGAACAGCGTCACCCAGGCCACGGCGGCGCGCGGTGTGCGCGGCACGCTCGCGAGCCAGCGAATCAGCCGGCCCATCGGCGGCGAGCTGGCCAGCACGTAGCCCGTGATGATCACGAGCGCCATCTGCATCGTGAACGGGATGAGCTCCCAGAAGCCGGCGCCCCAGATCGCCGCGACGTCGACGAGGCCGGTGGGCGTGGCGAGCAACGCCGCCGCGACCACGACGACGGTCGCGAGCAACGCGAAGACGAACGCGTCCGGGATCCAGCGTTCGGTCCACGCCGTCGTCGCCAGGGCGAACCGGGCCAGGGCGCCGGGGTCGGCAGGCCCGTCGGGCGTGGCGGCACTCACGCGAGTGACGCTATCACGGTGGCCGCCCGGGCTCGAACTCGCGGCGTGACCGCGTGTATGGTGAGGGGATGCGACTGGATACCTACGTCAACTATCGCGGCGTCTGCGAGGACGCGTTCGGCTACTACGCGCAGCATCTCGGCGGGCGTGTCACGGGCATCGTCCGCCACGGCGACCGGCCGAATCCGCAGATCCCGCCGGGCTGGAGCGACAAGGTCCTGCACGCCCGCATGGACCTGGGCGGGATGGTGCTGATGGGCGCCGACATCCCCGGCGCCGAGCCGATGCGCAGCGCGTATCTGACGCTGTCGCTCGACAGCGCCGCCGAGGCCGAGCGCGTCTACGGCGTGCTCACCGACGGCGGCGAGATCTTCATGAAGATGGCCGAGACGCCGTTCGCCAGCCGCTTCGCGATGCTGCGCGACCGGTTCGGCGCGTCGTGGATGCTGCTGCACCAGACGCCTGAGCAGGCCAGCCAGTGAGCCCCGGTGCGGTGACGACGGCCGCGGATGCGGCGCTCCTTGACGCGCTGCTCGACTCGTGGGATCGCAACAATGCGATCCTCGTCAACCTGCTGCGCGCGTTGCCCGAGGGGGCGCTCGACTTCATCCCGGCCGCGGGCAGTCCGTCGGTCGGGGCCCTCTTCGTGCACATGCACTACTGCCGCGTGGTGTTCGTGCAGATGGCCGCCCCGGAGATCGGGGCCGGGCTCCCGGACGGCGAGTGGCGCAGCGAGCGTGACCGCGACCGGCTCGCGGGCCTCCTGGCCGAGAGCGCGACGGCCATTCGCGACGCCGTGCGCGGCCGCCTCGTCGCCGGCCGGCCCATGGACGTGCACTACGACCACCCGATCCTCATGCTGCAGCACTTTATCTGGCACGAGGGCTATCACCACGGACAGATCAAGCTGACGCTCAAGCAGGCCGGCCAGCCGTTCGACGATGAAGCGATCGGCGTTCAGACGTGGGACCTGTGGATGGAGAAGGGACGGCCGTGACCCGCCTCGACGACCCGTTCGACCTCGAGCGATTCGTCCGTGGGCAGGCGCCGCTCTACGACACCGTCCTGGCGGAGCTGCGGGCCGGACACAAGCGGTCGCACTGGATGTGGTTCGTCTTCCCGCAGCTGGCCGGCCTGGGGTCGAGTCCGATTTCGGTGCACTACGCGATCTCCGGGCCCGAGGAGGCCGCCGCCTACCTGCGTCACGACGTGCTGGGCCCGCGCCTGATCGAGTGCTGCGACGTGGTGCTCGCCCTGCCCGGACGCTCTGCCCACGACATCTTCGGCTCACCGGACGACATGAAACTGCGGTCGTCGGCCACCCTCTTCGCGCATGTCTCGCCGCCGGATTCCGTCTTCGCGCGGCTGCTGGCGCGCTACTTCCCCGACGGGCCCGACCCGCGCACGCTGCGCGGCCTCGCCGCATCCTGAGCCGCGGCACCGGGCGGTGTCTCGTCGGCGAGTGCGCGGTCGCATCGAGTAGACTGGCTCGCCCCCGACATGAGGATGCCCGCCCATCGGCCACTCGTGCTCATCGGCCTGGCGGTCCTCGGCATCGGCGCCATTCTCGGCGCCCAGGCTCCGCCCGTGAATCAGCGCCTGGCCCGGAAGAAGCTCTTCGCCGATCAGCAGCGAGCCGCGTTGTCCCAGCCGTTCGTGGGGGTCCACGCCTCGGCCGGCACGACGCCGAACCTGTTCACGATACGCGCGACCGGCGTCTCCACCGAGCCCGTGCGCGCGGCCGCCGACGCCTTCCTGGCGACGCTGACACCGGCGCAGAGCCTGCGGACGGTGTTCGCCGTCGACGATGACGAGTGGCGGCGCTGGTCGAACGTCGACAACGGCCTGTACACGCGACAGGGCACGAGCCTGCGGGAGATGTCCGAGCCGCAGCGCGCCGCGGCCATGGCCCTGATGCAGGCGTCGCTGAGCGCGAAGGGGTTGGCGCTGTCGGCGGCGATCATGAAGACCGACCAGACGCTGAGTGAGATCAACCGCGACACCCTGAGCTACGACGAGCTGCTCTACTTCTTCACCGTGATGGGCCAGCCGTCGGCGAGCGAGCCGTGGGGCTGGCAGATCGACGGCCATCACCTCGTCATCAATTACTTCGTGCTCGGCGATCAGGTCGTGATGACGCCGGTCTTCATGGGCGGCGAACCCGTCGTCGCCACCACCGGGAAGTACGCGGGCAACGCGGTGATGCAGCCCGAACAGGACCGCGGACTGGCCTTCATGCGCGGCCTGTCTGCGGCCCACCAGGCGGCGGCGACGCTGGCGCGCGAAAAGCCGGCCAACGACATCAAGGCCCAGGCCGACGCCGACAACGTCGTCATCGATCCGCAAGGGCTACGGGCTGGCGACCTCCCCGCGGCGCAGCGGACGCAACTCCTGGATCTGATTCGCCTCTATGTCTCGAACGTGGACGACGGCCACGCGCGGGCGAAGATGGCCGAGGTCGAGTCGCACCTCGACGACACGCGCTTCGCCTGGGTCGGCGGCGTCGCCGAGGACGCGGTGTTCTACTACCGCATCCACAGCCCGGTGCTGCTGATCGAGTTCGACCATCAGCTGCCGATCGGCAGCCGCGCGCTCCACGCACCGGACAGGCCGACGCGCGCCCACATCCACACCGTGGTGCGCACGCCCAACGGCAACGACTACGGCAAGGACCTGCTGCGCCTGCACCTGGCGGCGCACCAGCACTGACATCTCGCGTCCGGCCGCAATTCCGCGAGCTCGGCCTGCTCTCTCGGAGTCCGCCCCATGATCCTGACCAAAGCCGAACTGCTCGCGCTGCTCGAGAGCGACGTCCGCATCTTCCTGCATCTCGTCGGCAAGATCCCGGCCGGTGCGCACGACTATCGGCCGGCCCCGAAGCAGCGCAGCATCGCGGAGCTCGTGAAGTACATGAGCATGATGGGCCCGACGCTCACGGAGATGGTTCACGCCGGCACGTTCGACGAAGCCGCATGGGGCGCGGCCGAGCAGGCAGCCGCGGCGCGTTCGCTCGACGACGCCGTGGCGGCGATCGCCGGGCACCCGGCGGCCTATGCGCGCCTCCTGGAGGCGATGCCCGAGGCCGCGCTGCGCGAGGAGGTCGACATGTTCGGCAAGGCGTCTCGCGGCGCCCACATCGTGAACTGGGTGCTGAACGGCTGCGTGGCCTACCGCATGCAGCTGTTCCTGTACCTCAAGGCCAGCGGGCGGCCGGAGCTGAACACCATGAATCTCTGGTCGGGCATCGACGGATAGCCCCCGGCCGCCGCTGTGCGCGGCGGCCACCGTAGAGGCGCTGCGCGCCGAGGACCGGTCAGCCCTTGCGGTAGATCGCGCGCGTGGTCGTCGCACCGCCGCCAAACACGCCGGCGCGCGTCACATCCACGACCAGCCTCGTCGGCGTCTCGAGGGTGAGGCGGCGGGTCAGCTCGGTGGTGAACGGTGCGCCCGCGGCGCGGTCGGTCACGCGGCTCGTCGTCACGAGCACGAGGGTCGCCCCCTGCCACTGCGCCCGTGTCGACTCGACCTGGTCGCCGCGGCCCATCATCACGGCGTTGCGACCTTCGGTGCCGTCGAGCGGGAACGTGAATCGCCACGGCGGCTGCAGGTCGTAGCGGCTGAAGGCGCTGTATTCGACCGTGAGCCGCGACGCGTCCTGCACGATCGTCAGCATCGGGCCCCACCCGCTGCCCAGGTCGCCGGGCGCCGCGGCCGCCGCCGGCGTGCCCGGCACCGCCGCCGTGGTCGCGATCACCGGCGCCTCGAGCGTCCAGGTCCCGGAGAAGTCGGCCTGCGGCTGCGCCGCGAGCGACGCGATGAAGGCCGCGGCCAGGCACGAAGCAACGAAGGCCATGCGCGCCATCGACGTCAGCCCTGCCGCGTCTCGATGGTCGACACCTTGGACCCGGCCAGCGTCAACTTCATCAGGTCCTCGCCCCAGATCACCTTGCCGTCGTACGCCGTCTGGATCTCGTGGACGATCTGTTCGCGCACGCTCGGCTGGTCGATCTGGCCGAGCAGGTGCGTCAGCACCAGCGTCTTGGCGCCGGCACGTCTGGCGATCACGGCGTTGTCGCGGTGGTTGCCGCAGGCGGCGCGATAGGCCGGCGACGGCTCGGTGCCACTGAAGTAGTGGTTCATGTGGATCAGGATGTCGCAGCCCTTCGCCAGCTCCACGATGGCGTCGTGCGGCCCGCTGTCGCCGGTGTAGCAGATCGATCCCTCCGGCGTGTCGATGCGGAAGGCGAGACATTCGAGGTACGGCTGCACGTGCTGCGCGTGGCCCACGGTGAGCGTCCAGCCCTCGCCCTTCACGACCGAGCCGGCGTGAATCTCCGTCACCGCCGGTGCGGGACGACGCCGTGGCAGCGTGCCGCCGCGGGCCTCGAACTGGTCCTGGCTGCTCTTGTGCTCCATCCGCGCCCGGATGTCTGGGCCGTAGATGCCATCGGCGCCGAAGAGCTGCTCCGTCATGCGCGCGATCGGCGGCGGGCCGTAGACCTTCAGGTCGGCGACGCGATCGGCGCCCTGGTCCCAGCGCTGCAGCACCAGGCGGCCGTAGTCCATGCAGTGGTCGTAGTGGAGGTGCGTGAAGAAGGCGTGCGTCACGTCCACCGACCGATGGCCGCTCTGCAACAGCCGGTGGTGGGCGCCGGGACCGTGATCCCAGACGATGAGGTCGCGGCCCACTTCCACGAGATAGCCCGAACTCTGGCGCGCCAGCGACGGCGACGGCGTGCCGGTGCCGAGCAAGGTCACACTCAGCGGCCTCGGCGCCGGTGGCGGTGCCTGGCCCTGCGCCTCGTCGGCGAGCAGCGCCGCGGCCGCGGCCGTGCTCAACGACGTCATCGAGATGAACTCACGGCGTTCCACGTCGGACCTTCCTACCGCTGCGGCGGCACGTAGGGATCGGCCGCGTTCGGCGGCACGTGCGGATAGCGACCGGCCGTCGCGGTGAACTCGCGCACCAGGCGGTCGGTGACGCTCTGCACCCACGGGTTCTGGTCCTTGATGTCGGTCTCCTCGCGCGGATCCGACAGCAGGTGGAAGAGCCGCATCAGCGGCGGCACGGCCGGGCCGCCGGCCTCGGGCGCGTAGACGTAGTGCAGCTTCCAGTCGTGCCACTTGACGGCGCGCAGTTGCGCGTTGGCGTAGAGCAGCACCGACTCACGGGGCGACGTCGGCTGCCTGCCCTCGAAGAACGGCAACTGATTCACGCCGTCGATGGCGCGATCCTTCGGCACGATGTCCGAGCCGATCGCGGCGGCGATGGTCGGGAACAGGTCGATCTCGTGCACGAGCTCGTTGGTGACGCGCCCGGCCGGGATGCGTCCGGGCCAGCGCACCAGGCACGGCGTGCGGATCCCGCCCTCCATGACGCTGTTGTAGAAGCCTGCCCACGGGCCCGACGACCCGCGCCACGGCCGACGGCCCTCGGCGCCGTTGTCGGTGCACCAGAACACGATGGTGTTCTTGGCGACGCCCAGGCGATCGATCGCGTCGAGCATCAGCCCGACGTTGTAGTCGAGTTCCGCCATCGCGTCGGCGACGTCGCCGCCACCGGTCTTGCCCACGAAGTCGGGATGCGTGACCGTCGGGAAGTGGATCTGCGTCATCGGGTAGTAGACGAAGAACGGCTTCTTGTCGCGCACGCTGCGTTCCATGAACGCGATGCTCTTCTCGGCCGACTCGCGGTCGACGGTGCGGCGCGTGGTCATGTCGAACGGCTTGACGTCGCGCGGCGGCGAGCCCTTCCGGCCTTCCCAGATGAACGAGGTGTTCGGCTCCTTCTGGCCCTGAGCGATCGTCGTCTGCGCCTCGTTGCTGGTGCGCGGGATGCCGTAGTACTCGTCGAAGCCCTGCTGCGACGGGTTGCGCTGCTCGGGGCGATCACCGCCCAGGTGCCACTTGCCGAAGAGCCCGGTGGCGTAGCCTGCCGACTGCAGCGCCTCGGCGATCGTCACTTCCCACAACGTGAAGCCCGACGCCTGCGTCGCTCCGGTGCGGATGGCGTAGCGGCCGGTCATCAGCGCCGCGCGCGACACCGTGCACGAGAACTCGACGTTGAAGTTGTTGAGGCGCAGGCCTTCGGCGGCGAGGCGATCGAGACGCGGTGTGATGGCGCCGCGTACGCCCCCGTAGACGTTCACCTCGCCCCAGCCGAGGTTGTCGGGGAACATGATAACGATGTTGGGCCGGGCCGCCGGCGCCGGCTGCTCACTGGCCGTGACCAGGGCGCCGAGCCATAGCGCGAGGGCGGCACACGCGAGAACGACGAACCTCAGCGAACGGCGCGGGAAGGTGCCTGCGGGAATGATTTCACCCATGACGAGGCGGAATCTTACACCTGCGGGGTAATGATGAGTGGCATGGATCCGGCGTCGGCGAACCACGTCCGCAGCTCGCTCACCAGATCGAGCCGCACACCATGTTCGGCCTCGTGCAGGCCCTCGATGGCCATCCGCACGGTGTCGCCGGGCAGCACGTCGGCGGGGAGCATGACGCGGCGCCAGTCGCGATCGGCCACCTGTCCGGCCGCGTCGAGGCGCTGCACCCCCAGCCGCACCCACCCGCCCTCGGCCAGCGGCGAGGCGAGCCACGCCGTGTCGCCGTCGTTGCGGACGGCCACGACCGCACGGCCGTCGCCGCGCTCCACCAGCGTCCACGCCACCACCAGCCGGCCGGGCTGGCGACTGTCGCGCGCGACGCCGTCATCGCCGACGCGCAGGTAGATCGCGGCCGGCGCGGCGCCTGGTGCCGAGAACCACGTGACGTACTCGTCCACGCCGTCGAAGGTGACGCGATACAGCCCCGGCGCCGACGGCGCCCGGAGGCGCATCGCCACGTCGGCGCCATCGCCGGGCGCCAGATCCATCGTCAGGAAGCCGCGACCGTAGTCGGCGTCGAGCGGGGCGTGCGCGCCCACGGGCCAGAGACGGGCGCCGACCGTCACGCGGCCCTGCAGGCCGTGCCGTTCGATGAATCGCCGGTAGACGCCGAGCGGGGCGGCGTCGGCGGTCCCGACGGGCCCGGGCGTCAGGAATGACGCCTCGTAGTCGAGGGCATCGTCCCCCATCATCGCCGGCATCGCCAGCCAGCGCGTGTCGCCGGTATTGACGACGCGCAGTCGTACGCGCATCTCGGCGCCGGGCGCCACGTGCTCGACCGCGTCGAGCACGTCGATGGCGGCCGCCAGGCGCTCCGGTGATCGTGAGTCGGGCCAGCCACCCTTCTCCAGCACCACGAGTGCGTCGTTGCCGGTCCAGGCGACCGAGCGATCGCGTGCGCTCCACAGCGTGCGGAAGCCCTCCGGGTCCAAGGCGTTGTCGGCCGGCAGCGGCAGCGGCACGACCTGCGCCCGGGCGAAGCCGACCTCCTGCGCCATCGTGCACAGCGCCGCGGCATCGACTTCGTCCTCCAGCACGCCCCACTCGTCGACGTCGGTACGCGCCTCACCCGATGCGGCGTGGCCGGGCCCGGGCTCGACGAAGCAGGCGCGGCCGCCGTCGCGCAGCACGCGGTGGATCTCGCGCAGCACGGTGCGCTTGTTCGGCACGTGGTGCAGCGCGTCGTAGCAGGCGACGCGGTCGACCGACGCGTCGTCGATCGGCATCTGGAAGCCGTCGTAGGTGACGAAGCGCGCGGCCGGGGCGTCGGCGGGCAACCCCGCCGCGGCCATTGCGCGGCGCGCCAGGGCCAGCGCCGTCGTCGACACGTCGAGCGCCACCGCGTGGCACCCCGTGCGCAGCAGGACGATCGTGAGCCAGCCCAGGCCGGCGCCGAAGTCGACGACCGTGTGGCCGGGTCGCGCCCGCAGGTGATGCAGCAGGTAGCCGAGGCGGGCGACGTTGTAGCCGGCCTTGTCCACCGGCACGAACGGCTTGTCGAACAGCCGCTCGGGCTCGGCAAGCTCCTGGAAGTAGCGTTCGGCCGCGGCGATGTAGGCCGCCATCGCCTCGCGGTCGTCCGAGTCGATCATCGATGTCCGTCGTGATGATGGCACACCCCGGCCGAACGCCATGGCCGTGGTATGGTCCGGCGGGTGACCCGCGTGGGCGTGATCTCCGACACGCATGGCCTGCTGCGCGCGGCGGCGCTCGAGGCCCTGGCCGGCGTCGACCTGATCCTCCATGCCGGCGATGTCGGCCGCGCCGAGATCCTGCAGCGGCTGCGCGACGTCGCGCCTACGGTGGCCGTGCGCGGCAACGTCGACACGTCGCCGTGGGGCCGCACGCTGCCCGAGACCGAGGTGGTCGACGTCGAGGGCCGGCTGATCTACATGCTGCACGACCGGGCAGCGCTGGATCTCGACCCGCGAGCGGCCGGGTTCGCGGCCGTCGTGTTCGGCCACTCGCACCGGCCTGACGCGACCGAAGCCAACGGCGTCCTCTTCCTGAACCCCGGTAGCGCCGGGCCGCGCCGGTTCTCGCTGCCCATCACCCTGGCGCGCCTGACCATCACGCCGACGTCACTCGTCCACGAGTTCATCGACCTGCCGGTCGACGAGTGACGGACGGCGCGTCGTCACGCCGGCGGGTCGAGGTCGTCGCGCAGATTGGCGATCCGATCGCGTTCGGGCGACGAGAGCGCGCCGACGCCGAAGCCGCCGCCGCCGGCGCGGCCCGCCGCTTCGCAGCGGGCGACGATGCGCGCCAGGGTCTCCTCCTTCTCGTCGAGGTCGAGTCGGTGGAGTCGTAGCGCCAGGGCCTTCCGTGCGGCGGCGAACAGCCGGGACGGCGGCCGGTCGGCCAGCCAACGGTCGAGCAGCGCCAGGCCCGCCTTTGTGCATCGATCGTCGACCGAGAACTGGACCCGCAGCGCATTGCGCTCGGCCGCATCCACGCCATCGACCCAGCAGACGTCGACCGCGGGGAGCCACTCGATCACCGGCACGGTCTCGGCACGCACGCCGTGGGCGAAGAGGGTCACCAGCACGTCGGTATCACCGACGCCGAGCGCCGCCACCAGGGCCGCCACCTCGGCGCCCTCCGAGCCCGTCGGGGCGAGATACCGGGCATCGTGCAGGAGCTGGGCGTGCGGCATGGGGTGGCCTCCGTGAAGATATCGTCGTTCGAGCCTAGCGGCCGCCCGCGGACGGGACAAATAGATAGATCGCGCGCTGAACCAAGACTGCGCCTATGAGTGCGCGGCGACGTCTTCCGCGCCGCGTCGGGTGCGCTCAGGCGCGATCGAGCGCCGCCGCGATGGCCGGAAGCGCGATCTCGGCGGGCGCCCGTAGCGTCAGTCCCACGTCGCCCGACCACGGGGTGTCGTCGGGATTGATCTCGACGACGAAGGCGCCGGCCGCCGCCGCGACGCCAATCAGCCCCGCGGCCGGATGCACGACCGCCGACGTGCCCACCACCAGCACGACGTCGGCCGCGTCCACGGCGTCGGCCGCGCGCTCCAGCGTCAGGGCGTCGAGCGGCTCGCCGAACCAGACGACGTCAGGGCGCTCGAGGCCGCGACAGGACGGGCACCGCGGCGGCAGCGGGTCGAGCGGCACGGCGTCGAGGCGGCGCGCGCGGCGTCCGCCACCGCAGCCCTCGGCGCAGCGCACGTGCCAGATCGAGCCGTGCAGGTGCAGCACCGACGCGCCGCCGGCCCGCTCGTGCAGGTCGTCGACGTTCTGGGTGACGAGGGTATACGTCGGCCAGCGCGACGCCCAGGTTGCGAGCGTGACGTGTGCGGCGTTGGGCGCACAGCCGGCGATGCGGGCGCGACGCCAGTCGTACCACTCCCACACGAGCTGTGGATCGCGCTCGAACGCCGCCGGGGTGGCGAGATCCTCGGGCCGGTGGCG
>CADEDM010000086.1 GCA_902826065.1 uncultured Acidobacteriota bacterium
CCGGTGAGCAGCAGCATCGCAAACGGCACGTAGCCCCAGCCGAGATCGGGGATGAGCTGCTTGAAGAACGGGAAGATGAGGCGCGTCGTGTACTGGTTCTGCGAGGCGAGATACAGCAGCGTCAGGCCGACGAGGCCGGCGACGATGAGCTGCAGCCCCATCTTGTAGCGCGCGGCGAGGCCGCCCGACGAGCGGCGGGTGATCTTGAGGTAGTCGTCGAGGAAGCCGATGGCGCCGAAGGCGGCCGTCGACAGCACGGCGATCCAGATGAAGACGTTGGTCAGGTCGGCCCAGAGAAGCGTCGGCACGATCGAGGCCGTGAGGATGAGCAGGCCGCCCATCGTCGGCGTGCCGGCCTTCGCGCGATGCGACTGCGGCCCTTCCTGGCGGATGACCTGCCCGATCTGGAAGTCGCGCAGCCGGCGGATGAGCCATGGCCCGAGCACGAGCGAGATGACGAGCGCCGAGATGCTGGCGACAGCCGTGCGGAACGTGATGTAGCGGGTCACGTTCAGCACGCCGAGCTGCGGGGCGAGCGGGAAGAGGAGGTGATACAGCATCACGCCCCTCCCGTCATGAGCCGCGCCACGACCGCGTCGGTGGCGATGCCACGCGAGCCCTTCACCAGCACGACGTCACCGGCGCGCACCTCGGCGGCGGCGATGGCCGCGGCCTCGGCGCTGGTCACCACGTGGGTCACGCTGGCAGCCGGCAGTCCGGAGGCAATCGCGGCGGCGCCGAGCCGCGCGGCCGGCGTGCCGCCCACGGTGACGAGGCGCGCGAGCCCCGCGGTCGCGGCGTGGCGGCCGCAGGCCTCGTGCAGGTCGATCGCGCGATCGCCGAGTTCGAGCATCTCGCCGAGCACAGCGAGACGGCGGCCGGGTGCGGCGGTGGCCGCCAGCACATCGAGCGAGCGCATCAGGGCGGCCGGGCTCGAGTTGTAGGTGTCGTCGAGGACGGTGGCGCCGGACGGCGTGGTGAGCACGGCGCCGCGATGGCTGGCCGCCGTCAGCGTCGCGAGCCGCGCGGCGATGGTCGCGGGCGCGATGCCCAGTTCCAGTCCGACAGCCGTCGCCGCGAGCGCGTTCAGCAGGTGCCCGTGGCCGGGGAGCACGATCTCGATCGTCATCGGCCCGGCCGGCGTCGTCACCGCCGCGCGGGTGCCGGCGATGCCGCGATCGTCGATGGTGACAGCCCGGACATCGGCGGCGGCGTGCGTGCCAAAGGTGACCCGGCGTCCGGCGAAGGCCTGCGCGCGCGCCATGACCAGCGGGTCGTCGGCGTTGCAGACCAGCAGCGTCGACGGCGTCGCCTGCTCGAGAATCTCGGCCTTGGCGTCGGCGATGGCCTCGCGCGTGCCGAAGTAGCCGATGTGGGCGTCGCCCACGTTCGTCCAGACGCGGATGTCGGGCTCGGCCAGGCCGACCAGCACGCGGATCTCACCCGCGTGGTTCATGCCCAGCTCCATCACGGCGACGTCGGGACGCTCACGCATCTCGACGAGCGACAGCGGCAGTCCGAGGTGGTTGTTGAGGTTGCCGCGATTCTTCACCACGCGGTACTTCGCCTCGAGCACCAGCGCGATCGCGTCCTTGGTCGTGGTCTTGCCGGCACTGCCGGTGATGGCCACGACGCGCGCTCCGGACGCGTGGCGCACGGCGCGGCCGAGGTCCTGCAGGGCCTGCAGCGTGTCGGCGACTTCCACGACGACGGGCGAGGATGGGTCCGCCCCGGCGGCGACCGGACGCTGCACCACGACGCCGGCCGCGCCGCGGGCGATCGCCGCCGGGACGAAGTCGTGGCCGTCCCGGGCGGCAACGATGGCGAAGAACGTGTCGCCCGGCGCCAGCGTGCGCGAGTCGATCGACACCGCCCCGAGGCGGCGCTCGCGCGCGCCGCCGGTCTGGCGGCCGTGGACGGCAGCGGCGAGATCCGCGGCGGAGTAGGTGCCCTGGGCGAGCTGCACGGTCACCCCACCTTTGCCTGGCGGCGCGCCAGCGCCGCGCGGGCCACGTCGGCGTCGTCGAACGCCAGCACGCGGTCGCCGATCTGCTGCGTCTTCTCGTGGCCCTTGCCGGCGACCAGCACCACATCGCCGCCACGGGCGAGCATCACGGCCTTCTCGATGGCTTCGGCACGGTCGACGATCGCGCTCACGTCGGGCGTGCGATCGGAGGCGGCCTCGCCGGCCGGGATGCCGCGGCGAATCTCCTCGATGATCGCGACGGGGTCCTCGCTGCGCGGGTTGTCGGACGTGATGACGACGACGTCACTGAGGCGGGCCGCCACCATGCCCATCAGCGGCCGCTTGGTGCGATCGCGATCGCCGCCGCAGCCGAAGACGGTGATGAGCCGGCCGCCGGTCAGGGGCCGCGCGGTCTCGAGCAGGTTGCGCAGCGCGTCGTCGGTGTGGGCGTAGTCGACGACCACGGTCACGCCGTCGCCGGGGCTCGACACCACCTCGAAGCGCCCGGGCACGCCGCTCTGGCGCTCGAGGCCGTCGGTGATCGCGTCGGCCGGCACGCCCAGCGCGCTGGCGGTCGCGACGGCGGCGAGCAGGTTGTAGGCGTTCGGCCGGCCCACCAGCGCCGAGCGGACGGTCACGGGACCGGCGGCGGTGGTGGTGACGAAGCGGACGCCGTCGAGCGACAAGTCGAGGCGATCGGGCCGGACGTCGGCGGGTTTCTGGATGCCGTAGGTCACCGGTCTTGCGCACGACGCCACCAGCGCCGCGGCGCGCGGGTCATCGGCGTTGATGATGCCGGGCGCATCGGGCGCCAGCATCGTGAACAACCGGCGCTTGGCCGCGAAGTACGACTCCATGTCGATGTGGAAGTCGAGGTGATCGCGGGTCAGATTGGTGAACACGCCGGCGGCGAAGCGCATGCCGTCGACACGCTTCAGCGCCAGCGCGTGCGACGACACCTCCATCACGCACGAGCGGTTGCCGGCGTCGATCATCGCCCGCAGCAGCGCCTGCACGTCCGAGGCTTCCGGCGTGGTGCGCGCCGCCTCGCGCGCCTCGTTGCCGACCTTGTAGACCACCGTGCCCATCACGCCGGCCGACCAGCCGGCGGCGTCGAAGATCGACGCCAGCAGGTAGGTCGTGGTGGTCTTGCCGTTGGTGCCGGTGACGCCGACGACCGGCATCTCGCGGCTCGGATGGCCGTGCACGGCCGCGCCCAGCAGCGCCAGCGACAGCCGGCCGTCGCGGACGACGATCCACGGCACCGCGGTGCCCGCGGGACGCGCCTGCTCGCTGACCACGACGCTCGCGCCCTTGGCGATCGCCTGCGGCACGAAGTCCAGGCCATCGGCCTTCAGGCCCTTCAGCGCGACGAACGCCGTGCCCGGCACGACGCGGCGGGAATCGTAGGCGACACCGGTGACGGCGAGCATGGCCGGCACGTCGGCCGAGACGACGAGGTCGCCCAGCGCCGCCGTGACTTCCCGTGGCGTCATGGCGCGTTTCCTGTCGACCCTCGGCCGCGGCCCGTGCCGCGGTCGAGCATGATGGTGCACGAGCCGCCGACGGCCACCGTCTGGCCGGCCTCGGGATACTGGGCCACGACCGTGCCGGTGCCCTGCATGCGCAGCGACACGCCCAGGCGCGCCATGCGCCGCAGCGCTTCGCGCGCGCTGAGGCCCACCAGGTCGGGCATGGCGCGGCCGCCGGCATCGTCGACGGTCACGACCATCGGCACGCCCGGCAGCGGCGCGGCCTGCGCGCGGCGGTCGACGACGACCGGCGGCGCCGGGAACACCGTGGGCGGCACGCCGAGATGACGCAGCGCCGCATCGGCGATGGTCTTGAAGATCGGGCCGGCGACCGACGCGCCGTAGTAGAAGCCGTTGCGCGGCGTGTCGACCACGACGACGAGCGCGAAGGCCGGCTTGCGCGACGGCACGAAGCCGGTGAACGAGACGTTGTACTCGCTGTGCGAGTAGACGCGATTGACGAGCTTCTGGGCCGTGCCGGTCTTGCCCGCGACGCTGAAGCCCTCAACCTGCGCGAAGCCCTTGGCCGTGCCGATGGTCACGACCTCTTCCATGATCGTCGTGAGCTCGGCGGCCGTGCGGGCGCTGATGACGCGGTGCTCTTCGGCGATCTCGGTCGGCGTGCGCACGCCGTCGCGGACCACGGCGCGGACGATGCGCGGCTTCACGCGGATGCCGCCGTTGGCGACCGCCGCCGTCGCCGTGACCATCTGCAGCGGCGTCACGCCGACCTGGTAGCCCATCGACACCGACGCCAGCGCACTGCGATCGAGCTTCGCCGGATCCCACACGATGCCGGGGCTCTCGCCGGGGAAGTCGCTCGACACCGGCCGGCCGAAGCCGAAGCGGCGCACGTAGGTGTCGAGACGGTTGGCGCCGACGTCCCAGCCGACCTTGATCGCGCCGACGTTGCTCGACTTCACGATCGCGTCGGCGAAGGTCACGACGCCGTAGCGGTGCGTGTCGTCGATGCGGCGCGCGCCGATGGTGATGAACCCGGGATCGGTGTTCACCATGTCGGTCGGCTTGATCACGCCCTCTTCCATCGCCGCCGACGCGGTGACGATCTTGAACGTGCTGCCGGGCTCGTACAGGTCCTGCACCGCACGGTTGCGGCGCTCGTCGGCGTCGGCCTCGCGGAAGACGTTCGGGTTGAACGTCGGGTAGCTGGCCATCGCCAGGATCTCGCCGGTCGACGGATCCATCATCACGGCGGTGCCGCCGGCGGCCTTGTGGTGCTGCACACCGGCCGCCAACTCGCGCTCGACGATGTACTGGAGCTGCTCGTCGATGGTCAGCTCGAGCGTCGCGCCGGTGGTGGGCAGGCGCTCGACGCGGTTGAAGGCACGGCCGCGGGCGTCGGTCTGCACCAGCACCTTGCCGGGCGCTCCGAGAATCATCTTGTTGTAGGCCGCTTCCAGACCGCCGAGACCGACGTTGTCGGTGCCGACGTAGCCCAGCACGTGGCCGGCCAGCTCGCGGTTCGGGTAGAACCGCCGGCTCTCCTTCATCAGGCCGACGCCCTGCATGTCGAGGGCGCGGATGCGATCGCTCACCGCCGCCGAGACGAAGCGCTCGACGAACGTGAAGGCGGCCTTGCGGTCGAGCCGGCGCTCGAGCTCGGCGCGATCGCCGGCGGAGCACGCGTCGAGGGCGCGGCACAGGTCGCGAGCCGCCTGCTTCGGATCGGCGATCTCAGAGGGCACGGCGTAGACGCTGTCGACGTCGACGCTGTAGGCCAGCACCCGGTTGTGGCGATCACGGATCTCGCCACGCTTGGCCGGCGCCTCGATGGTGCGCCGCTGCTGCTTGTCGGCCATCGCCAGGATGTCGTCGTGGCGAACGACCTGCAGGTAGACGAGCCGGGCCTCGATGGCGGTCGACCAGACGGCCAGAGCCACGCCGGCGATCAGGGCACGCTGCCGGATCGTGCGGCGCCAGGCGTTCGGACGGTCGTCGGTCATGGGGGTCCCCGGGGCGGACGCGTACGATCAGCGCGACGCGACGACGGATCGCGCCGGCGGCTCGGCCGGCAGCACCCGTTCGAGCACGATCGTGTCGGCGGCCTTCGGCACCGACATGCCGAGGCGGGTGGCGGCGATGCGCTCGATGCGCTGCGGCGCCCGAAGCGTCGCCGCTTCGAGCCGCAGGTGCCGGCTGGCTTCGTCTTCCTCGGCGCGCGCCTTCTGCAGCGCCTCGATGGCGTAGCCCTGCCGGATCAGCTCGAAGTGCTGCCACGCGTCGAACATCACGACCACCACGAGCACGGCGCCGATCGCCAGCGACGTCCACAGCTCACGCTGGCGGCGCTCGTCGACCTCGCGGACGATGGTGGTGTTGCGGACGTCCTTGCGGATTGCGTAGTCGAAGGTCTCGACGTGTTCCACGATGCCCTCCCCGTCGTCTCAGGCCAGACGTTCCGCGGCACGCAGGCGAGCGCTGCGCGCGCGGGGATTCACGGCGACCTCGGCCTCACCGGCCTCGATCGGACGGCCCGTCAGCACGCGGACGAGCCCCTCGGTGCGATCGAGGGCCCGCAGCGTGTGCTTCACGATGCGGTCCTCGAGCGAGTGAAAGCTGATCACGGCCAGACGGCCGCCCTCGGCCAGCCGCGACGCCGCGCGGCGCACGAAGGCGTCGAGGCGATCCAGCTCGCCGTTCACCCAGATGCGCAGCGCCTGGAAGGTGCGCGTCGCGGGGTCGATGCGCTGCCAGCCGGGCGCGGCCACGGAGCGCCGCACGATGGCGGCGAGCTGTCCGGTGGTCGTGATCGGGCCGCGCTCGCGGGCATAGACGATGCCGCGGGCGACGCGACGCGACTTCCGCTCCTCGCCGAACTGGTAGATCACGTCGGCCAGCTCGCTCTCGCCCACCGACGCCAGCCGCTCGGCCACCGTCGGCCCCTGCGACTGGTCCATCCGCATGTCGAGCGGCTCGTCGCGACGGAACGAGAAGCCGCGGCCCGGCGCGTCGAACTGCATCGACGACACGCCGAGGTCGGCGAGCGCGCCCTGCACCTGCGACACCGCCTCGCGGTCGAGCACGTCGTCGAGGTCGCGGTAGTCGCCGTGCACGAGCCGCACGCGCTGGCCGTACGGCGCCAGCACGCGCGCGGCGACCGCCAGAGCCTCGGGATCGCGATCGATCCCGACGACCAGGTCGGCGCCACCGTCGAGCAGCGCCCGCGTGTGGCCGCCGAGGCCGACGGTGCAGTCCACGTACGTGCCCCCGCGCTCCGGCTGGAGCAGACGGGTGGTCTCGTCCAGCATCACCGACAGGTGCTGTGGCTGATCCGCGTGGGACACGATCGCCTTCCGCGCTAGATGCCGAAATCCGAGAGGGCGCGCGCGTCGTCGTCGTCGAACGGCTCGCGCTGGAGCTTGGCGCGGAACCGGTCGTGGTTCCACACCTCGAGGAAATTGAGCTTGCCGAGCACGTCGACCTCACCGGTCATCAGCGCTTCGGTGCGCAGCAGGGGCTGGATGATCACGCGGCCGAGATCGTCGAACTCGCCGACTTGGCCGTAGAATGCAACTCTGTCGAGGAACTTCAGCCGGGCGGGGTGCGTGGAGGGCGCCGCCGCCAGCTTGCGCTCGATTTCGACCCAGACCGGCATCGGATACACGCGTACCGACTCACCGGTCAGGCTGGTGATGAAGACTTCCCGGCCGTACGCTTCAGCGATGGCGGCCCGGAAGGCGTTCGGGATTTTCAGCCGGCCCTTGTCGTCGATTTTGGCCGGTGCGTTCCCTCTAAGCACGTTTAGTCCACTTTGATCCAGAGAAGTCCACGGAATCCTAAGGGACCGGCCGTGCAGTGTCAACGCAAAGTTTCCGTAAGTCACCGTAGCTCTAGGACTTACGTTTAAGTTTCGCCCCACTTCCTGTGGCGTCGCCGCCGCAGACCGACACTAGGCGAATCGCTTTTCTTTCGCCTCGAGACCGCGTGATACCATGAGCGGTTTCGTTCACACGCCTCGGACATGGCTGCCCGGACCATCCTCGTCTGTGAAACCCAGGTGCCGTTCGTCCGCGGCGGAGCCGAACTGCTGGTGCAGCAACTGGTCAGCGAGCTGCGTCAGCGCGGATTCGAGACCGATCGCGTCTCGGTGCCGTTCAAGTGGTATCCGAAGGCAGAGCTCCTGCCTCACGCAGCGGCGTGGGGGTTGTTGGACCTCTCCGAGAGCAACGGCAAACCGGTGGATCTGGTCATCGCCACGAAGTTCCCCACCTACGTCGCGCGTCACCCGCGCAAGGTCTGCTGGCTGGTGCATCAGCATCGCGCCGCCTACGAGCTCGCCGCGACCGAATACTCGGACTTCGCGCACGAGGAACTCGACGTCGCGCTGCGCGATCGCCTCATGGCGATCGACGAGCGCGCGCTCGGCGAGTGCGTCGGCCGCTACACCATCTCGCACACGGTGACGGCGCGCCTGCGCAAGTACAACGGCCTCGACTCCACTCCGCTCTACCACCCTCCGCTGCTCGCGCCGCGCCTGTCGCCGGGCCCGGCCGGCGACTACGTGCTGTCGGTGGCCCGCCTCGAACAGAACAAGCGCGTCGATCTCGCCGTGCGCTCGGTGGCGCACTGGCCGGAACCGCTGCGGCTGGTGATCGTCGGCGAAGGCAGTCAGCGTCTGCAGGTCCAACGCATCGCCGAAGAGTGCGGCGTGACCTCGCGCATCACCTTCCTCGGCGCTGTGAGCGACGACGATCTCCCGGCGCTGTATCGCGAGGCACTCGCGGTCATGTACGTCCCGTACGACGAGGACTACGGCCTCGTCACGCTCGAGGCCTTCCTCGCCGCGCGTCCGGTCGTGACCGCCACCGACTCGGGCGGCACGCTCGAATTCGTGGAAGACGGCGTCACCGGTCGCGTCGTCGCGCCGACGCCCGATGCGCTCGGCGATGCGGTCGCGGCGTTGCACGCCGACCGCGCCAGGGCGGCTGCGCTCGGCGACGCCGGGCGCGAGCGCGCCGCCGCCATCACCTGGGATGGCGTGATCGATCGCCTGGTCTCCCATGCCTGACGCGCCCGTGTCCGCCGCAGCCCCGGTCGCGCTGATCCTGCTGCCGACCTACAACGAGCGCGAGAACCTGCCGACGATGGCGGAACTGCTGCTCGCGCAGCCGAACCTGCGCGTGCTGGTCATCGACGACGGCTCGCCCGACGGCACCGGGGCCCTGGCCGACGAACTGGCCGCGGCCAGCCACGGTCGCCTGCAGGTGATGCACCGCACCGGCAAGCGCGGCCTCGGCCGCTCGTATCTCGACGGCATGCGGGCGGCGCTGCAGACCGACGCCGACCTGGTGTTCCAGATGGACGCCGATCTGTCGCACGACCCGAAGTACATCCCGGATCTCGTGCGCGGCGCGGCGACCGCCGACGTCGTGATCGGATCCCGCTATCTGCAGGGCGTGAGCGTCGTGAACTGGCCGCTGCGGCGGCTGATTCTCAGCACCTTCGCCAACTGGTACGTGCGCACCATCACCGGCATCGAGGTCCGCGACTGCACCGCAGGGTTCCGGTGCTTCCGGCGCGAAGCGCTGGCCCGGCTGCCGATCGATCGCATCACGTCCGACGGCTACTCGTTCCAGGTCGAGACGTTGTTCCTCGCCCTCGAGGCCGGCTGCCGGGTGAGCGAGGTGCCGATCATCTTCGTCGAGCGGCGCGTGGGCGCGTCGAAGATCTCGAGCGGCGTCATCCGCGAGTCGGTCTTCACGCCGTGGCGCCTCGTGCTGCGGCGCTGGTTCGGGCGCCGCTGATTCGTCCCGCGGAGTAGAATTCTCGATCGCGCGCGCCATGCCGGCATCCTCTTCGCCTCCCAGTCTCACGATCTTCTTCCCCGCCTACAACGACAGCGGGACGATCGGCAGCCTGGTGATCCGCGCGCTCCAGGTCGCCGAGACGCTGACACCCGACTTCGAGGTCATCGTCATCAACGACGGCAGCAAGGACGACACCGGCGAGATCCTCGACGAGTTGCAGCGCCTCTACCCGGCGCACTTCCGGCCGGTGCACCACGCCGTGAACCGCGGCTACGGCGGGGCGCTCCGCACCGGTTTCGCGTCCGCCACCAAGGACCTGGTCTTCTACACCGATGGCGACGCCCAGTACGACCCGGGCGAGGTCACCGATCTGTGGAAGGCGATGCGCGACGACGTCGACTGGGTGAACGGCTGGAAGATCAGTCGCTCGGATCCGCTGCACCGCATCGTCATCGGCCGCGTCTACCACCACACGGTGAAGCTGCTGTTCGGCCTGCCGGTGCGCGACACCGACTGCGACTTCCGGTTGATGCGCCGGCGCATCTTCGACACCGTGCGGCTCGAGAAGAACAGCGGCGTCATCTGCCTGGAGATGATGAAGAAGTTCAAGGACGCCGGCTTCCGCGTCGCCGAAGTGCCGGTGCACCACTACCACCGCACGCACGGCAAGTCGCAGTTCTTCAACTTCCGCCGCATTGCCCGCACCGGCGTCGACGTGCTGAAGCTGTGGTGGGCGTTGGTCGTGCGCCGCGAGCACTTGCGGGCGCCGGCGACCGCGGCTGCCCCGGCGGGTCCGGGGGGAGACCGCCGGTGATCGACGTCGCCGGTCACTATCGCGGCCGCCGCGTGATGATCACGGGCGGCCTGGGCTTCATCGGCAGCAACCTCGCCATCCGCCTCGCCGGGCTCGGCGCGGAGGTGCTGCTGGTCGACTCGTTGATTCCCGACGCCGGCGCCAACTTCTTCAACATCGAACCGGTGCAGGACCGCGTGCGGCTGAACGTGGCCGACATCCGCCAGCCGCACACGATGAACTACCTGGTGCGCGGGCAGGACGTGATCTTCAACCTGGCGGGCCAGGTGAGCCACATCGACAGCATGAAGGACCCGTACAGCGACCTCGAGGTCAACTGCCGGGCGCAGCTCACCCTGCTCGAGGCGTGCCGTCATCACAACCCGGCGGCGAAGGTCGTCTTCGCGGGCACACGGCAGGTCTATGGACGGCCCGATCGTCTGCCGGTCACCGAAGACCATCTGGTGCGGCCCACCGACGTCAACGGCATCAACAAGGCGGCCGGTGAGTACTACCACCTCGTCTACAACAACGTGTTCGGCGTGCGCGCGTGCTCGCTGCGCCTCACCAACGTCTACGGGCCGCGGCAACTGATCCGTCACAACCGCCAGGGCTTCATCGGGTGGTTCGTGCGCCTCGCGCTCGACGGCGCGGAGATCCAGGTGTTCGGCGACGGCTCGCAGGTGCGCGACTTCGTCTATGTCGACGACGCGGTCGACGCTTTCCTGCGCGCCGGCGCGACCGACGCGATCAACGGCGAGGTCTTCAACGTCGGCGGCGACGAGCCGACGCGGCATGCGGACCTGGTCACGTTGCTGGTCTCGCTGAGCGGGCGCGGCACCTGCCGGTTCGTCGAGTGGCCGCCCGAGAAGAAAGCCATCGACATCGGCAGCTTCTACGCCGACTCGGCGCGGTTCCGGGCGCGGACCGGCTGGGCGCCCGCGGTGCGGTTGCGCGACGGCCTGGCGGCGACGCTCGACTACTACCGCGCCCACTACGCGCACTACGTGCCGGAGACGGCGGCGTGAGCGGCACGACGTTCCGCATCCCGTTCAACGTGCTGGCGCCGGGCGCCGAACGGGCCGAGATCGACGCGGCCATCGCCCGTGTCGTCGACTCGGGCTGGTTCGTGCTGGGGCCCGAAGTGGCGGCGTTCGAGCGCGAGTTCGCCGCCGCCGCCGGGGCCGCGCACGTCGTCGGCGTCAACACCGGCACCGACGCGATCGCGTTGGCGCTGATGGCGCTGGGCATCGGCCCGGGTGACGAGGTGATCACCTCGCCGCTATCGGCGGCCTATTCCGCACTCGCTGTCCACATGACCGGCGCGCGGCCCGTGTTCGCCGACATCGAGCCCGAACGACTCACGATCGATCCGGCGGCCGTGATCGCCGCCATCACGTCGCGTACGCGGGCGATCCTGCCGGTGCACCTCTACGGCCAGCCCGCCGACATGCGGGCGCTCCACGACATCGCGTCGCGCTACGGCCTCGCCGTGGTCGAGGACGCCTGTCAGGCGCACCTGGCCACGTGCGCCGGGACGCCGGTGGGCCGCGGCTCCGCCGCCACCGCCTACAGCTTCTACCCGACCAAGAACCTCGGCGCGCTGGGTGACGGCGGCGCTATCGCCACCGACGACGCGGCGCTCGCCGATCGCCTGCGGCGGCTGCGCAACGGCGGACAGTCGTCGCGCTACCACCACGACGAGACCGGCGTGAACAGCCGCCTCGATGAGCTGCAGGCCGCGATTCTGCGCACGCGCCTCGGCCGACTCCCGGCGGTCACGTCGGCACGCCGGCGCCTCGCGGCGGGATACCGCGCAGGACTGCACGGCGGCCCGGTGCAGGTTCCGCGTGAGTTCGATGCCGGGCACGTGTACCATCTTTTTGCGGTGCTGACGCCCGAACGCGATCGCTTCCAGGCGCATCTGCGGACCGCGGGCATCGAGACCCTGATCCACTATCCCGTGCCGATTCCGCGCCAACCTGCTGCCGCTGCCTGGACACCCGCGGCGTGCCCCGTGACCGACCGCGTGACCGCGGAGGTCGTGTCGCTGCCGCTCTACACCACGCTGTCGGCAGCGGCGCAGGCCGAGGTCGTGGCGGCCGTCCGGACTTTCTCGAGGTGATTCGATGCGTGTTCTGATCACGGGAGGCGCCGGCTTCGTCGGCTCCCATCTCTCCGAAGCCCTGCTCGCCGCCGGGCACCAGGTGCACATCGTCGACGACCTCTCCACCGGGTCGATCGACAACATCGCGCACCTGAAGACCAACAAGGCGTTCAGCTACGACATCGACACGGTCTTCAACGACCAGCTCACCGCCGAGTGTGTCGATGCGGCCGATGTCGTCTTCCACCTCGCGGCTGCCGTCGGCGTGAAGCTGATCGTCGAGCGGCCCGTGCACACCATCGAGTGCAACGTGCACGGCACCGAGGTGGTGCTGAAGCACGCCAGCAAGAAGCGCAAGCTGGTGCTCGTCGCCTCGACGTCCGAGGTCTACGGCAAGAGCACCAACGTCCCGTTCCGCGAGGACGCCGACCTCGTGCTCGGCGCCACCACGCGGCACCGCTGGGCCTACGCCTGCAGCAAGATGCTCGACGAGTTCCACGCCCTCGCCTATTGGAAGGAGCGCAAGCTGCCGGCCATCGTGTTCCGCCTCTTCAACACGGTGGGGCCGCGCCAGACCGGCCAGTACGGCATGGTGTTGCCCAATTTCGTCCGCCAGGCGCTGGCCAACGAGCCGATCACCGTGTTCGGCGACGGCACCCAGAGCCGCAGCTTCACTTACGTCGGCGACGTCGTGCGGGCGCTGCAGGCGCTGATGGTCGAGCCGAAGGCCGTGGGCCAGGTCTTCAATATCGGGAACGTCGAGGAAGTGAGCATTCGCGGGCTGGCGGAGCGGGTCAAGGCCGCCACCGGCTCGTCCTCGGAAATCGTGACGATTCCCTACGAACAGGCCTACGACTCGGGCTTCGAGGACATGCCGCGACGGGTGCCGGACCTCACCAAGATCCGCCAGCTCGTCGGCTACGAGCCGAGGGTCGGGCTGGACGAGATCATCCGGACCGTGGTCGAGGACTTCCGCTCCCGCTGACCCGGCCAAACGGCGCCCCCGGGCGTATACTGAGAAGACATGGTGCGCGCGGTCTTCACGGCGCTCGTGGTGCTCTCGGCGCTGCCAGCGGCAGCGCAGCAGCTGTCGCTCGACATCCGCGACGGCCTGGTCACGCTGAATGCGGTGAACGTGCCGGTGCGGATGGTGCTGGCGGAATGGGGCCGCGTCGGCGGCACCACGGTCACCGGCGCCGACCGCATCACCGGCGCGCCGCTGACGCTGACGCTCGAAGGCGTTCCCGAGGCCAAGGCGCTCGACATCGTGTTGCGCGGCGCGGCCGGATACATGGCCGCCACGCGGTCGGTGCCAGGCGCCGGCAGTTCCGGCTACGACCGCATCATGGTGCTCGCGACCAGCACGCCGCCCGCCGCGGGCGCCAGCGCGGGTGCCGCGGCCGCCGGAAACCGCTCGCCTGCGGCCCGTGCGTTCGGAGTGCCGCCCGCGGTGGAACCCCCCGACGCCTCCGACGTCGGCAGCGACTCCCCCGAACCGGTCGTCGAGGCCCCGCAGGTGAATCCGTTCGCCAACGCGTTCGGGCAGCCCGGCCTGCAGCAGCAATTCGGACAGCCGCCGCAGAACCCGTTCCAGCCGGGAACGATGACGCCGAATCCGTTCGGGCAACCCGTGACCAACCCGTTCGGCCAACCGCTGCAGCCGCAGGCGATGCCCGGTCAGCTGTTCACGCCAGTGCCGCAGGCCCCGGGCACCGCGCCGGCGTTCTTCGGTGGCGCGAGCACGCCCGGCGTGATCCAGCAGCCGCAGCAGGCGCCGGCCCCGGGCGTCCGGCCCCGTCAGCAGTAGCACTCCTTCCCGCGCCGTCACCGATGACGGGTCTCGACCGCCTTCGTCCTGACGATCGTCGCGCGCTCGATTCGCTCTACCGTCGCATCGCCGGCGGCGAGGCGGCCGAGCGGCTGGCCCTGACCTGGCAGTGGGAGCACCGTCAGAATCCGGCGGCCCGCAACGCCGCGCCGCCGTGGGTCGTCCGCGAGGGCACGGCGCTGGTCGCGGCGCTCGCCACGCGGCCCGTGGATCTGACGCTGAGTGGACGCGCCGTCCGCGGGCTGTGGCTGGCCGATCCCGTGGTCGCCACCGAGCGCGACCGCCAGGGCCTCGACGAGCTGTTGTTGCGGGCGGCGTCGCGCGATTGCGAGATCTCGCTGGCCATGCGGCTCTCGGACCGGTCGCGAGCCGTGCTCGACCGGATGCGGGTGCCGGCTGGCGTGCCGGTGTCCTGCCTGGTGAAGCCGCTCTCGCGGCGCGCCCTGCGCCGGCCCGACTGGCCGCAGCCGGTCAACCGCCTGGTCTCGGCGGTGACGCTGCCGATCGTGCGCGTCGTCGCCCGTCAGCGTCCGCTGCGCGAGTCGGTGGAGGTGGTGCGGCGGCTCGATCGCAGCGCCGACGACTTGTGGGCGGCGGCGGCCCCATCCTTCGGCCTGGCCGCGCGCCGCGACGCGGCGGCGATCAACTGGCGATTCGCCGAGGCGCCGCACGCGCGCTATGCCCTGGCCGTCCTGCGCCGCCAGCACGCGACCGCCGGTTACGTCGTCTATCGCCACGCGCACGAACCGCGCGGCCGCGTCACGCACATCGTCGACTTCCTGGCGGTGCCCGGCGACGATCGCGCCGTCAAGACGCTGCTGCGGTGGGTCGACCGCGAGGCGCGAATGGCCGATTCCGACAAGATCCGCTGCCACGCGCTGAACGCCGGCTTCCGCCGGGTGCTGAAGCGATCGGGCTACTTCGGCGTCCGCTCGGCGTTGAGTCTCGCCGTGAAGCTGAACGACCCGGCCGCGCCCCGCCGCTTCCACGAGTCGACCGACGACTGGCACGTGACGCTCGGCGACGGCCCGGTCGACCCGTAGGACGGCGGCGCCGCTTCTGTCAGAATCGGTGTATGTCGCTCACGGACACGATCGGCGCCGACATCGCCCGCGCGATGAAGGCGAAGGACGCCACCACCCTCACGGCGCTGCGCATGCTGAAGACGGCGCTCACCAACCGCAGCATCGAGAAGAACAAGGTGCTCGACGACAGCGAGGAACTGCAGGTCGTGAACGCCCAGGTGAAGCAGCGGCGCGACTCGATCGACCAGTTCGAGTCGGCTGGCCGCCGTGAGCTCGCCGACAAGGAGCGCGCCGAGATCGTGGTGCTCGAGGCCTACCTGCCGCCGGCCGCATCCGACGCCGACATCGCCGCTGCCGTCGACGCGGCCGTGGTTTCGACGGGCGCCACCAGCGCCAAAGACATGGGCCGTGTGATGAAAGCCGTGATGGCCGCCCTGGCCGGACGCACGGTTGACGGCCGTCAGGTGAACGAGCTGGTTCGGAAGAAGCTCGGCTGAAAAAAATCCGCGACCGACAAAACCACAGGGCCTGTTCTTCCGTCTATACGGGTGAAAGGCCTAGTCAGCCTCTCACCATCCTCCTCGGGCTCCCACCACACGGTCGGAGCCCGCTTTTTTTGGCCTCGCACGCGTCCGCTGGCGGACACCGCACGCAGGCGGACGCCAGGTGGCGTGCTACGCTTCCGCCTGGTCCATGTCCACTCCGGAGCCGGATTCCGGCGCGCTCGCGGAGTCCGCCGTCGACGGTTCCGCCGCGCCGTCCTCCCGCCGTCTGGCCCGCTCGGCCGGCGTCGTCGGCGCCGCCACGATGACCAGTCGGATCCTCGGCCTGGTCCGCGAACAGGTGCTCGCCTACTGGTTTGGCGCCAGCGACAGCATGGACGCCTTCCTGGTGGCGTTCCGCGTGCCGAACCTGGTCCGCGACCTGTTCGCCGAAGGCGCCATGAGCGCGGCGCTCGTGCCCACCTTCAGCCGCGCCCTCAACGACGGCCGCGATCGCGCGTGGCGCCTCGGCAACTCGGTGATGAACGCACTCATCGTGGTGACCGGCGTGCTGGTGGTCGCCGCGATCGTGTTCGCCCCGGCCATCGTCTCGGGCCTGGCCGGCGACTTCGCCGCGGTCCCGGGCAAATTCGAGCTCACCGTGACCCTGACACGGATCATGGCGCCGTTCCTGATTCTCGTGGCGATGGCGGCGGCCTGCATGGGCATGCTGAACTCGCTCGACGTGTTCTTCGTGCCGGCGCTGTCGCCGGCGATGTTCAACGTG
The DNA here is from genome assembly GCA_902826065.1 of uncultured Acidobacteriota bacterium. Lineage (GTDB taxonomy): Bacteria > Acidobacteriota > Vicinamibacteria > Vicinamibacterales > UBA2999 > CADEFD01. The sequence continues at coordinate 16,289 of CADEDM010000086.1, forward strand.
GCGTCGATCGCGGTGGGCGTGGGTCTGGTGCCGGTGGCCATGCGGGCCGGCGTCGAGCCGATTCTCGCCATGGCGATCGGCACGCTGGTGGGTGGTCTCGGCCAGGTGCTGCTGCAGTGGCCGCCGCTGCACGCCCGCGGCTACCGCTACTCGCCACGCCTCGACCTCGCCGATCCGGCACTGCGACGGGTGCTCGCGCTCATGGGGCCAGGCGTGGTCGGTCTCGCCGCCACGCAGCTCAACGTCTTCGTCAACACCATCGTCGCCACCGGCGAGGGCACCGGTGCCGTGTCGTGGCTCGGCTACGCGTTCCGGGTGATGTACCTGCCGATCGGGCTCTTCGGCGTGTCGATCGCCACGGCCACGACACCGGCGCTGGCGCGGCTGGTCGCCGCCGGGCGCCTGCCGGCGATGCGATCGACGCTGGCCTCCGCCCTGGCCCTGATGCTCACGTTGAATGTGCCGGCGGCCATCGGCCTGATGGTGCTGGCCACGCCGATCGTGCGGCTGCTGTTCGAACGCGGCAGCTTCACCGCGGCCGACACCGCGGCCACCGCAGCGGCGGTGCAGTACTACGCCGTGGGCCTGGTCGGCTACTCGATGGTGAAGATCCTGTCGCCGGCGTTCTACGCGTTGGGGCGCAGCCGGACGCCGGCGGCGGTCGGCGTCGCGTCGGTGCTCCTGAACGCCGGCCTCAGCGTCACGACCGCGCCGTACTTCGGGTATCGCGGCATCGCCTTGAGCGCGTCGATTGCCGCCATCTTCAATGCGAGCCTGCTGGCGCTGCTGCTGCGCCGCCGCACCGGCGGCCTGGACCTGCCGCACGTGCTGGCGACGTTCGTGAAGGTCGCGATCGCCGCCGCCGCCATGGCCGCGACCGCGGCCTGGGGTCTGGCGTGGCTGGAAGCCGTGCTGCCCGGGTCGACGGTGATGCTCCAGATCACGCGCCTGGGTGCCGCGATCCTCGCCGCCCTGCTGGTGTTGGCCGTGGGCGCGACGCTGCTGCGCATCCGCGAGTTCGAAGAAGTGCGCGACGGCGTCCTGCGGCGGCTGGCGCGTACGACGTCGCGGCGCTGAGCTGCGGCCGCGTCACTGCGCGTTGAGCAGCGCGCGCCAGCCCGTCGCGCGCGGCGGCGTGGCGGCACGCACCCGGCGCGCGCCTGCGGCGTCCGCCGCCGAGCAACGACCGGTGGCGGCGACGCGCAACGCTTCGGCCAGCGAGGCCTCGGCGCTGTCGCCGAGCTCGTGGCCGATGTCGTCGGCCGCGGGACAGTCGGCAGCGATGCCGTCGTAGTAGTCGCCGCGGCCATCGGCGTTCACCGAGGTGAAGGCCACCGGCGCGAACACCTTGTCGCAGAACGGCAGCCCGTACTGGCCCACCGGCTTCCCATAGGTGCGGTCGCCGACGACCGTGACCTCGACGAACGGGCGCAGTCCGTTGATCACGAGTTCGCTGGCCGACGCCGACGCCCGGGTCGCGATGACGACCAGCCGGTCGAGACCGAGCGCGTGCGACGGATCGCGGAATCGCAGGGTCTGATTCAGCCGCCGGTTGCGGTCGTTGTGACGCGTCTCGGCGAACACCTGGTCGCGCGCCGGGGGGCCGGCGACGAGACTCGCCAGCTGCACGGCCACGTCGACGAGGCCGCCGCCGTTGTAGCGCAGGTCGAGCACCAGTTCGTCGACGCCGGCCGCCGCCAGCGACTCGAACGCCGCGTCGAGTGCGGCCACCGAGGGGCGGACGAAGTTGCGGAAGAAGAGGTAGCCGACGCGGCGGCCGCCGACGTCGAAGACGCGCGTGAGCGACACCGTGGGAATCGTGACGGGCCGCTTGCGCAGCACGACCGAACGCTGGGCGCCGGCGCGCGTCTCGAACGCCACCCCGACCTCGACGCCATCCTGCGCCGGACCGAACGCCGTATCCGCCAATCCGGCGGCGAGGATCGCGGCGATCTCGACGCCGTCGATTGCCGTGATCCTCGAGCCCCGATCGATCCCGGCATCGGCGGCCGGCGAACCGTCGAACACCTGCAGGACGCGCAGTTCGTCGCCGAGCACCGCCGTCGACAACCCGAGGCCGATGAACTGGCTGTCGGAATAGAACGCGTCGTTCGCGGCCCGCGAGGTGACGTACGAGAACGTGCGATCGAGCGCGCGGTAGCGGGCCGCCTCGAGATACGCCTCGGGACTCGCGGCATCCGCCGGATCGAGATCCGGCAGCTCGCGATACCAGAAATACAGTTCGTCGAGGGTGTCGCGAACGAAGGTGGTCTGGCCCAGCGTCGTGCACGCCGACGACTGCGCGTGCGCCGGCGTGACGCCCCACGAGACGGCCAACACGGCGAGCGCGAGACGCAGACGAGGCATGCGCGCTGGCGATCATAGCGCGCCGGGCGGGGCCATCCGCCCGCCATGTAGACTAGACGGATGGGATGTCGACCGTGACACCGGCAGAGGCCGCCGCGCCACCGCGGCCCGAGGCCGCCCGCACGGTCGCGGGCCTGTCGCCCACGGTCGTCTCGCTGGCCTCGACGCACTTCATCGTCGACGCCTACACCAACATCTACAACCCGCTGCTGCCGCTCTTCATCCCGCACCTCGGGCTGTCGCTGGCCGCCGTCGGCACGCTGGCGATGTGCTTCCAGATGGCGTCGTCGATGTCGCAGCTGGCGTTCGGTGCGCTGGCCGATCGCTGGCGCCCGCACGTCCTGCTGGTGTCGGGCCCGGTGCTGGCCGTCGTGGTGCTGAGTCTCGTCGGCCTGGCGCCGTCGGCGTTCGTCCTCGGCGTGCTGCTGGTGCTGGGCGGCCTGGGCGGGGCCGCGTTCCACCCGCCGGCGGCGGCGGGCGTGTTCCAGGCGTCGGGCGCCAACAAGGGCTTCGCGATGTCGGTGCACATCACCGCCGGCTCCATCGGCATGGCGATGGCGCCG
>CADEDM010000087.1 GCA_902826065.1 uncultured Acidobacteriota bacterium
CGTTCCGCGATCCGTTCAACTACGTCTACGACCCGCTCGTCGTGAACACGCTCGACCAGGTGGGCGCGGCGATGCACGCGCGCTTCGACGCCGAAGGCAAGCCGGGCGTGACGACGCGCTCGGGCTCGAACTACTCCACGTGGTGGAATGGCGGCCTGCGCACGATGGTCTACTTCCACAACCAGGTCGGCCTGCTCACGGAGAGCATCGGCAACCCGACGCCGGAGCAGATCGGCTTCGTGCCCGATCGCATGATCGCGAAGGGCGACTACCCGGCGCCGATTCCGCCGCAGACGTGGCACTTCCGCCAGTCGATCGACTACTCGATCACGGCCAACTACGCGGTGCTCGACTTCGCGCAGCGCTATCGCGAGACGCTGCTCTACAACATCTACCTGATGGGGCGGAACTCGATCCGCCGCGGCTCACAGGATGCGTGGACCGATTACCCGCGGCGCGTCGCCGAGGTGAAGGCCGAGATCGCGAAGGAGATGAAGGTCGACGGCGGCGATCCGCGCATGGTGGCCGGCGGCCGGGCGCAAACCGTGCCGGCGAAGTACTTCGAGCTGCTCAGGAAGCCGGAGTGGCGTGATGCGCGGGCGTATGTCCTGCCCGCGGGCAGCGGCGACTTCCTGACGTCGACCAAGTTCGTCAACACGCTGATCAAGTCGGGCGTGACGGTGCACCGCGCGACGGCGCCGTTCACCGCGGGCGGAAAGTCGTATCCCGCCGGGTCGTTCGTGGTGAAGGGCGCGCAGGCGTTCCGTCCGCACGTGATCGACATGTTCGAGCCACAGGATCATCCGAACGACTTCCAGTATCCCGGCGGTCCGCCGATTCCGCCCTATGACAACGCCGGGTGGACGCTCGCCTTCCAGATGGGCGTGAAGTTCGACCGCGTGCTGGAGGGTGTCGACGGTCCGCTCGAGGCGCTGAACGACGTGGTGAAGCCGGCGCCAGGCACGGTGTCGTCGCCAGCGGGTACGACCGGCTACGCGATCGCGCATCGCAGCAACGACGCGTTCGTCGTGGTGAATCGCCTGCTGAAGGCTGGCGAAGAGGCGTACTTCGTCGCCGATCGGACGTGGCAGAGCACCGACGGCACAGGCGCGATCTACGTGCCGGCGAAGGCGTCGACGGCGGCAGTGCTGCAGCAGGCGGCGACGGATCTCGGCATCAGCGCGACGGGCGTCGCGGATCGTCCGGCCGGAGCGCTCTACAAGCTGCGCAAGCCGCGTCTGGCGCTGTGGGATCAGTACGGCGGCTCGATGCCGTCCGGGCACGTCCGCTGGCTGCTCGAGCAGTTCGAGTTCGATTTCGACGTCGTGTATCCGCAGACGCTCGATGCCGGCAACCTGCGCGCGAAATACGACGTGCTGCTGTTCCCCGATGGCGGCATCCCCGAGGGTGAGGGCGGCGGTGGCGGATTCTTCGGACGGCAGCCGCGGCCAGAAGAGATCCCCGAGCAGTACCGCGCGCACCTGGGGAGCGTGTCGATCGCGAAGACGGTGCCGCAGCTCAAGCAGTTCGCGGAGGCAGGCGGCGTGATCGTGGCGTTCGGAGGGTCTGCAGTGCTCGGCGCGCATCTGGGCCTGCCGGTGAGCGACCACATGGTGGAGATTGGTCCGAACGGACGCGAGCGAGCGCTGCCACGCGACAAGTACTACGTGCCGGGCTCGATCCTGCGCATGACCGTGGACAACACGTCGCCGCTGGCGTACGGGTTCGATTCGGAAGTCGACGTGGTGTTCGAGAACAGCCCGGTGCTGGAGCTCGCGCCCAACGCGTCGCTGAAGGGCGTGCGGCCGGTGGCGTGGTTCGCAGGTGGCGAGCCGCTGCGATCCGGGTGGGCCTGGGGTCAGCACTATCTCGAAGGCGGCACCACGGCCGTCGAGGCGCGCGTCGGCAAGGGGAAGGTGTTCCTGCTGGGTCCGGAGATCACCTTCCGCGCCCAGCCGCACGGCACGTTCAAGTTCTTGTTCAACGGCATCTACTACGGTGCGTCTGAGGCGTCCGGCGCGGGCGCCGCGACACAATAGCGCGGAAGGGGCCTGTCCCGGGACAGGCCCCTTACGAAGTTCGTAAGTTCGCGTCAATGGCGCGTGGATTGCTGATGGCATGAGCAACAGAGGTTGCTCATGCCGAGGGCTCGACGACAGTTCACGCCGAACGCCGTCCTCCACATCGTCAATCGGGGAAACGACCGCCGGGCGCTGTTCCGCGAGGCTCGAGACTACGACGCGTTCCTGGGCCTCGTGGAGCGCACGCTGCAGAAATTGCCAATCCGGATCCTTGCCTACGCGGTGATGCCGAATCACTGGCATTTCGTGGTGTGGCCGGAGCGGTTGGATGGCGTGTCGCAGTTCATGCACCGCCTCACGTTCGTGCACGCTGCAACATTTCGAACACTGAGCGGCACCGCGGGCCACGGCCACGTGTATCAGGGCAGGTATCGGGCTTTCGAGATCACGCAAGACCTCCGTTACCTGCGCACGTTGCGCTACGTCGAGGCCAACCCCGTCAGAGCGGAACTCGTCAAGCGAGCGGAGCAATGGCGCTGGACCAGCCTGGCGGAGCGCTTTTCCGAGCCGAGGCTGATCGTCGACGGCCCCATTGCCCTGCCGCCACGGGACCACTGGCGGGACCTCGTCAACGAACCGGTGCGGGTCTAGCCGCGGTCGGCTTACGAACTGCGTAAGGGGCCTGTCCCGGGACAGGCCCCGGCGGACCCGCTACAATGCGCGGCATGACTTACTACACCGGCAAGGATCTCGCCGCGGCGTTCCGCACCGTGCGGCAGAACACGATTCAGACCGCGCAGGACATCCCCGAGGAGAAGTACGGCACGGCGCCGGCCGAGGGGATGATGACCATTGGCTCGATGCTCGCCCACCTCGCCGCCGGCACGAACTTCCACCACATGGTGCACGGCGTCGACCACAAGACGCACATCTCGATGGAAGACTTCGGCGCCTACATGGGCCAGGCGAAGGGCATCGAGTCGTCGCTGACCACCAAGGCCGCAATCGTCGAGGCGCTGACCACGCGCGGCAACGCGTTTGCGGCGTGGCTCGAGACGCTGACCGACGATCAACTCGCCGAGCACGTCCACTTCCCTGCCGGCCTGCAGCCGCCCAGCAAGTCGCGCTTCGAGATGCTGCTCGGCGCCAAGGAGCACGAGATGCACCACCGCGCGCAGCTCATGGTGGCGCAGCGGGTGCTCGGCATCACGCCGCACCTCACGCGCCGCCGGCAGGAAGCGATGGCCGCCCGCGCCGCAGCAGCCGCGAGCGCCACGCCCGCCCGCTGACGACGCGCGCGAAGACCCGTCGGCCCTCTTGCGCGTGGCCGAGCGACGAGCGCCGCCGACGGCGACGCGCCCAGGGCACGAGGCGCGACAACCACAGGCTGAGCCCGCACGTACCCGACAGGCCCGCGCGCACACGACACCCGCGCGCGGACGCCGAGTGCCGCGCCGACGTCGCTACCCGCGCCGACCAGCCACGCGACGGATGACCCCGTCCGCCGCGTCGACTCCTGCGGCCAGCGCCTCCTCGAACAGCGGCAGCCCGCCGCGGTCCGAGTGCGCGTAGAACAACCCGTCGTCGCGCCCCTCGAGCCCCCGCCTCGCCGCCGACGACAGGAACCCCGGCGTCGGCCGCGCCATCGCATGCCCGAGGCGCAGCACGTCCACGCGCGTCACGCACTCCGCGATATCGGGATGCGCCCGCGCGAGATCCGCCAGGATCGCATCGCGCAGGGACACCCACGACTGCCCCAGCAGCCACGTCCTCGCGTCGCGCGGCGACTGCTGCGCCAGCGCCCAGTAGTAGGTCCACACCGTGCGCGGCACGTGCTGGCGCAGGTGCTGGTGCGTGGCCACGACGTAGCCGAGCGACGGTGAGTCGAAGATGACGTTGTCCCACGCCGGCCCACCGCCACCGCGCTCGCGCGGCCAGCGATCAAGGGTGAGATTCGCGGTCAACCACGGCGAGTAGGTGACGTCGGCCCTCGGCCAGCCCTCCACCAGGCGCTGGGCGATGAACCATGGCGTCGCGATCACGACGGCGTCGGCGCGCCAGATGTTGGTCGGCGTCTCCACCTGCCAGCCCGCGCCGTAGCGCACGACGCGTTTCGCGAACGTCGATGGGCGCAACCGCTCGCCGAGCTGCGCCGTCAGCCGACGCACGACCCAGCCGTTGCCCTCGGGCCACGTCAGCGGCCCCTCGTCGTCGTCGTTGCGGGCCGCGAAGTAGTGCACGCCGGCCCATGCCGACACGTCACGCGCGAGTGCGCCGTAGTCATCGCGGCACGCGTAGTCGACCTGCCACTGCAGCCACGGTGAGTCGAAGCCCTCGCGTGCCATCCACGACGCCATCGACTCGTCGTCGCGCACGGCCGCGGGACCACCCCGCGCGCGGCCCGAGGCCGACGGCACCGTGAATGCGCCCGTGGCCGCGAACCTGTGCATGCGATCGGCGAACCGCGCGATCTGATCGCGATCGCGGCGCGTCGGTCCGACCGCCGGCTCGAGTCCGTCCTCCCAGCGGCCATGGATGAACAACCGCTCACGCGGCGCGTGCACCAGATGACGCTCGTCCCACGCGCCCTCGGCATAGACACCGAGCTCGCCGAACAGCTCGCGGACGATGCCGCCCGCGGCGCCCGGCAGCGGCACGTAGTGCGCGCCCCAGGGGTACGCGGTGACCTCGTTCTCGCCGTAGCGCGCGTTGCCACCCGGCGCCGACTCCAGCTCCAGCACCACCAGATCGCTGACGCCCGCACGCATCAGCCGCCACGCGGCCGACAATCCGGCGATGCCACCGCCGACGATGACCACCGTGGCACGACGAATGAACCCGGAGATGTCGAACGGAAACTGGGCGGCCGCGTCGCCTGCGGTGGGCGCGCTCCCCGCGGTCGGAGCGCCAGTCACCCCCGGCGCTGCGCTCCCCCGGAACCCCGGGTCATCCCGCCAGGCGTGGCCCTCGACATGCGAGTCGAAGACGAATCCGCCCTCGATGACGCGACCGGATTTCCGCGTCAGCCCGACGAGCCCAGGCGCCTGCCCGAAGGCGTCCCCGGCCGTCAGTCCGCCGGACAGCCCACCAACCACGACACCCGATAGGAACCGGCGCCGAGAGACGCCGTCACCGGTTGATGGCACGCCACTCGTCCTCGTAGTAGCGCACGAGCGCCTGCGTGCTCAGGCGATTCGCCTCCACCGGCACGCGCGACATGTCATCGGCGAAGGCGAAGAGCTGCGGCAGCGACCCCACCGTCAGAAAGCGGAGCCCGTCGGGCAGGCGCGTCGCCACGGGCACCGCCGCGCGCGAGGCCAGCACGAACCCCCACTCGCCGAACGACGGCACGTAGGCGTGGTACGGCGCCGCCGTGAGGCCGGCCTGCTCGATGGTGCCGACGATGCACCAGAACGACTTGCGCGCGAACAGCGGCGACGTCGCCTGCACCACGAACGCGCCGTCGGGCGCGAGCCGGCGCGCCAGCATGCGGTAGAACGTGGTGGTGTAGAGCTTGCCCAACGAGAAGTTCGACGGATCCGGGAAGTCGACGACGGCGAAGTCGAAGGTCTCGGAGGTTTCTTCGACCCATTGGAACGCGTCGGCGGTCACGATCTGCACGCGCGGATCCCTGAACGCGCCGCCGTTCAACCGCACCAGCTCCGGATGCGTCGTGAACAGCTTCGTCATCTCGCCGTCGAGATCGACCAGCGTGATGCGCTCGAGCCCTGGATGCCGCAGCAACTCGCGCACCGCGAGTCCATCGCCGCCGCCCAACACCAGCACCCGCTTCGGCGACGGCAGCGCCGACAGCCCGGGATGCACGAGCGCCTCGTGATAGCGATATTCATCGCGGGAGCTGAACTGGAGGTTCGAGTTCAGGAACAGCCGCAGGTCGTCCTTCCACGCCGTCAGCACGATGCGTTGGTAGGGCGTGGTGCGCGCCAGAATCACTTCGTCCGCGTAGAGGTTGCCCTCGGCGGCGTCCTGAATCGTGTCGGCCCACACCATCCCGGCGCCCAGCGCGACCAGTGCCGCGACACAGGCCGCTTGCAGGAACCGCTTCGCCCCCAGTGCCGACGCCAGGATCACCGTGGTCCACAGCGCCACGGCCACGTTGATCATGCCGAACAGCAGCGCCGAGCGCACCAGGCCGAGTTGCGGGACGAGCACGATCGGAAACGCCAGCGACGCCGCCAGGGCGCCGAGGTAGTCGAAGGTCAGGACGTTGGCGACGACGTCCTTGAACTCGAAGCGCTCCTTCAGGAGCCGCATCAGCAGCGGGACCTCGAGCCCGACCAGCACGCCGACCGTGAACACGAGCAGGTACAGCAGCAGGCGGAAGCTCTCGGTGTAGGCGAACGCGAGGAAGAGCACGGCGGCCGAGAAGCCGCCGATCACGCCCACCAGGATCTCGACGATCACGAATCGCGCCGCCACGCCGCGCGTGACGCCGCGCGACAGCCACGCGCCGACGCCCATCGCGAAGAGATACGTGCCGATGACCGTGGAGAACTGCGTGACGCTGTCGCCCAGCAGGTAGCTGGCCAGCGCCCCGGCCACCAGCTCGTAGACCAGGCCGCACGCCGCGATGAGCAGCACCGAGGCGAGCAGCGCGGCGGTCATCAGTGGATCGCGGCGGCGATGATGATCGAGATGCCGATGGCCATCGCGCCCATCAGCACGGCGAGCGCGGTGTTGTGCTCGTCGACGATCTCCTTCCACAGCGTGTACGGCGTCAGCCGGTCGACGACGACCAGCACGAGGCCGAACACGAACAACCCGAGGAAGGCGAAGACGACGGCGGCCGTCACGTTCGACACCAGCGTTTCCATCACGTCACTTCCCTCCGATGGTGCGGGGTGAGGCCGCATAGAGGGCGCGATAGGCGCCCGGGTTGTCGCGCATCGAGGCTGGCACGTTGTTGACGATCGAGGGGCGCGCGCCCAGCCAGCCGCGCATGTCGGCGCGCACGGCGGCGACGGTCAGCGCCAGGCCGATCAGCAGGAACAGTCGGTTCATCGCCGCCTCCGCGAGCGATCAGTCGTCGTCATCGTCGCCTCCTCCGGACTCCGAGTCGCTCTCCTGCCACCGCCGCGACTCGAAGCTGGCGGCGCGGACGGCCACGAAGATCGGCCAGACGCACAGCGCCCCGAGCGCTAGGAAGTACGGCAGTTCCGAGACCACGTCTCGGCGCACCGTGAGCGTGTAGTGCGTCGGCGCGTTGCCGGCGGGCTCGACGCGCAGATAGTACTCGCCGGCCGGGACGTACGGCACCAGCAGGCGGCCGCTGGTCGAGCCTTCGGTCCACGGGCCGTCGGCATCGGTGCCGGCGTAACGCTCGATCTCCGTGTCGACGTTCACGGCAGTGCCGGTCGCCAGATTCACGAGCGCGAAGTCGAGCGCCAGCCAGGCGTTGGTGAGATCCGTCGCCACGTCGAGTTCGAGGGTGCCGCCGTCACGCAGCGTGAACGTGTCGGTGACGAAGGCCGGCTCGGCGGCGTCCGTCGTCGCGAACGACGCCCCAGGCGTCGCCGCAGGTGGCTGTCCGGGGATCGGCGCCGCCAGTCCCGTGGGCGTGGCCCCGGGCGTGGGCTGCGAGACGAAGCTGCCGGTGAACACCTGCTCGCGCGACGCCGTGATCTCGCGGCCGACGAGCAGCAGCACGACCAGGCCGGCCAGCATCAGGCCTCGTCGCCACGTCGCCATCACCTTGCCCTGATACGGCGACGGCTGATTCGCGAAGATGCCCTTCACGTCCGGTGGACTCGTGGACAGGCCGCATGCCGTCCACACCTCGGCACCGGTCATGTAGCGGCCGACCGACCACGTGGTCTCGTCCTTCGTGCGCTCGCGCGACAGCAGCCGCGGCGGCGCGACGAAGTCGCTCACGCTCACTCTGTCGCCGACCCGCACGCGCCACGGAAACTCACCGAGCACGAAGCGGGTGGTCGCGTCCGCGGTCTGGAAGTGGCGGTACGAGGCGTCGTCCCACGTCCCGTGGATCGTGCCGCCCTGCGGCTCGGCCGGCCAGTTCGGCAGCGGCCGGATGAAGTTCCAGTGCCCGTCGTACTCGCTCAGGTAGCGAAAGCCCTGGTAGGGATTGAAGAGCACGTATTCGCGCCACCCGTAGGTCGTGCCATCGACGTCGATGGTGCGGTACTGGAAGCCGACGACGTCGAACGGGTGGCCGTCGAACGTGCCGCGCGTGCCCAGGGGAATTGCCGGGACGATGCGCTCGCGGAGCTGCGCCTGCTGCTGGATCACGACATTCGGATCGTTCGGATCGAGCAGCGCCCCACACGACGTGCAGGCCACGGCGCGCGTGTGCGTGAGCGCCCGACGCTCGACGGCGGCGCCGCAACTCCTGCAGTTGAAGCCGGCGACGGCGGTGGTGCGGGCGGCTACCACCCGTCGAACGTCCTCACGTTGCGGAGGCCGAGGTCGTCGTACGACACGAAGCGACCCACGAAGAACAGCGGCGGATCGTCGCTGTAGTCGATGGTCGCCAGATCGCCGGCCTGGGTGCGCATGTCGGCGAAGACCATCTGGTCCTTGCCCCAGTACTCGAACGGCAATTCCCCCTCGACGCCCTGGTAGCGCGCCCTGGTGATCGTGGCGACGACGAACTTCGCACTCCCGTGCTGGTAGCGCACGCCCACTCGAAGCGTCTCGGACTTCGGTAAGGCCTTGCCCGCCTGGGCCGGCCAGGTCACGGCGTACTCCGCCTGCGCGTCCGAGAGCCAGCCGCTCTGGCCGTCGGCGAACGCCAGGTGCCACTCGTTCCAGCCGCCGTCGTCGTAGGCGTAGACGATGCGGCCCACCACGGTGAAGGCGCGATTGTCGATGCGGCCGTCGGTGCCGAGCTGGATCGGCGAACTGTCCTGCGGCAGGTCGCTGAACTCGCCGATGGCGCGCCAGTCGACGTCGTGCCGCACCACGACCGACCGGCAGTGCACGCAGGTGGTCTGCACCGCGCTCGACCAGCGGAAGGTGAGCGGGGCGCTGCAGTTCGGGCAGCTCGCCGAGGTGCGGGTCATCGGCCGACGCCGGGCACCAGCGCGGCCACCGAGGCGTAGGGACGCGCCAACTGGCGCACCTGCACCTCACGCGCGCCGAGCGCTTCCGTCAGCACGCGCGCGGCATCCCAGTCGCCACGCGGCCGGCAACAGAAGATGTCGAGCGACACGCTGCCGTGTTCGGGAAAGGTGTGACAGGCGAAGTGCGACTCGGCCAAGGCGATGAAGCCGGTGATGCCGCCGGGCTCGGGGAACACGTGCCAGAACGGCGCGCCGATAGGCGTCAGGCGCAACTCGGCCAGGCAGCGATCGGCGAGGCGGGCCAGGCACACCGGATCGCGCAGGAGGTCCGGCGCGCAACCGTGCGCGTCGATGATCCAGTGGATCCCGCCCATTCCGCGCGCAGTATACCGCGGCGACTGGCGGGGCCCGGTCTCGGGACGGCGATCTCGGGGGAGTCCGTCCCGGAAGCGGGACGCGGCGTCCCACGCCAGACACGGCCCACCGCGCCCTGGACGTCGTACCGGTCACCGGCGGCGGCGCACGCCCGTGCGCGGAACCATCCGTTTCTCGACGATTGCTCGCACCCACGGGACGCCGGCCGTTGCGCGTGCGTCCTACCGGCACACCGCTTGCTCTTCGGCTGCACATGATCGACCTGCTCGACGACGTCCGCCTCGCGCTGCGTCAGTGGGCGCGGCGACCGCTGCTGCCCGCCGCTGTCGTGATGACGCTCACGGCCGGCCTGGGCGCGGCCCTGGCCGTGTTCGCGGTGGCGTGGGCGGTCGTGTGGCGTCCGCTCGACGTCGCCGAGCCGCAGCGGCTGGTGTGGATCGAGTCCGTTTCGGCCGGCGACGCCGACGGCTCGTCGCCAGGAGCCGCGCTCACGTGGCAGGCCGACGCGCGCACCGTCGACGGCGTGGCCATGATGCGTCCCGTCGCCGGCGCGATCGCCGATGGCCGTGGCGCCGATCGTCTGCGGGGCGCGCTCGTAAGCGCGTCGGTCTTCGATGTGCTCGGGGTGCAGCCCGTCGTCGGGCGCGCGTTCTCCACGGCGGACGACACGCCCGGGGCGCCGCGGGTGGTGCTGCTCACGCAGGCGACGTGGCAGTCCCGCTACGGCGCCGCGCCCGACATCGCGGGGCGCGCCATCACGCTCGATGGACGTGACGCGAGAATCGTCGGTGTGCTGCCCGCGGTGGCGTCGACGCTAGTGCCGGACGCGGAGTGGTGGGCGCCCCTGGCACTTGCTCCGGCGGAACGCGCCAACATCGGTCCGCGCTATCTGGACGTCGTGGGCCGGCTGGCGTCCACGGCCTCGGTGACGTCGGCGCGCGAGGAGCTGGCGGCCATCGGTGAGCGGCTGGGACTGAAGGCCGATGACGGATCGGCGCTGGACGTGCGTGTGACGCCACTCGCGACGCATCTCACCGGAGGCTATCGTCCGGGGCTCGTCCTGCTGCTCACGGGCGTCGTGATGCTGGTGGGCATCGCCTGCGCCAACGTCGCGACCCTGCTGCTGACGCGCGCGCAGGATCGGCAGGCGGAGCTGGCCTTGCGGGCGTCGCTGGGCGCGAGTGTGCGCCGCCTCGTCCGCCAGTTGCTGGTCGAGGCGGCGGTGCTGGCAGCGATGGCCTCGGCGGGCGGACTGCTGGCCGCGCTGTGGTTCGTCGACGTGCTGCGCGCGATCCTGCCGGCCGATGTGCCGCGCCTGGCCGAGGCGCGCGTCGACGGTGTCACGGCAGCCGCGGCTCTGGCGGCCAGCGCCGTGGTCACCCTGCTCGCAGGCCTGGCGCCGGCCCTTCGCGGCTCGCGCGTGGACCTGCAGGCCGTGCTGCGCTCGGCCGCCGCGGGTGGCGGGGCGCACGAGCGCGTGCGACGGGCCTTCGTGGTCGGGCAGGTCGCGCTGGCCGTGGTGCTGGCGTGCGCCGGCACACTGCTGGTGCGGTCGGCGGCGGCGCTCGATGCCGCACCGCGAGGCTACGACGCGCGCGGCGTCGTCACCGCGAGCCTGACCCTGCCGGCATCGACGTACCGCGACGCCTCGACGATCGCCGGCGCCGTCGACCGCATCGTGGCGGGCGTCGCCGGCGTCCCCGGCGTGCGTTCGGCGGCGGCGGCCTCGCAGTTGCCGTTCGCCGGTGGCAGCGCGGGATCCGACGTCACGCTGGCCGGCGAGACATTCGCACCCGGCGTCGATCGTCAGGCGCGCGTGCGACTGGTCAGCGCGCGGTACCTGAGCACGCTCGGCGTCACGATGATCGACGGGCGGGAGATCGGCGCTGAGGACGGCGCGGCGACGCGTCCGGTGGTCGTCGTGAACCAGACGCTGGCGCGACGCCTCACCCCCCAGGGGTCGCCCGTGGGGCGGGACGTCACGTTCGGCGTGCCGGTGTTCAATGGCCCCGACGGCACCCGCGTCTGGCACGTGGTGGGCGTCGCGGCCGACACCTGGGATCGCGGGCCCCGAGAGGACGTCGAGCCCGAGGTGCTGCTGCCGATCGCGCAGACGCCGCCCGAGGTGTTCTTCTGGATCAGCCGCGAGTTGCAGTTTGCCGTCCGAGCGGAGGGCGATCCGCGCGCCATCGCGCCGGCGCTGCGACGCGTCGTGACCGACGTCGACCCCGGCCTGCCGCTCGGCGTGCCGCGCACGCTCGACGATCGTCTCGCCAGCGCCTTCGCACGTGAGGCGCTGTTCGCCCGGCTGCTCAGCGCGCTTGGGGCGGCTGGCGTCGCGCTGGCGGTGCTGGGCCTCGTTGCGGTCGTGCATCAGCAGGTGCAGCGGCGCCGGCGCGACATCGCGGTGCGGCTGGCCATCGGCGCGTCGGCGACCGCCGTGGTCGGCGAGCTGGTGCGCGGCGGCGTGGCGGTGGCATCGATGGGCGCGGCGGCCGGCGGCCTGGCCAGCGTCGCGACCGGCGGTCTGCTGGCGTCGCTGCTCTTCGGCGTCTCGCCCGGAGACCCGCTGACGCTGGGGATGGTCATGGCCACGGTCGTCGCCCTGGCCGCGATGGCCGCGTGGCTCCCCGCCCGTCAGGCGGCGCGTGTCGACCCGGCGGAAGCGCTCCGTACGCAGTAGCGTTCGTCGTCGCAGCACCGCTGCACGACGCCATCCCCGCGACGTCTGCCCTGTGGAGGCTCGCGTTCGCACCGAATCACGAGCTCACGGCGGCTGACCCGCCGCGCGCGTGCTCGGCGTGATCGCGCTCGCACGCAAAGTTCGCTAACATCGACACGATGCGTTCCCGTGATCTCGCTCTCCTGTCCGTCCTCGCCGTCTGGTCGCTCGCGCCTGGCGCCGCCGTTGCGCAAACCGCCGTGTCGAAGCCCGAGCCCGCGCTCATCCCGGACCCACCGGCCGTCTGCGACAGCTGCGCCGAGTGGAATGCGCCGCGGAAGCCCTTCAAGGTCTACGGCAACACGTATTTCGTCGGCCCGAACGGCGTGTCGGCGATGCTGATCACGACGCCGCAGGGCCTCATCCTGGTCGACACCGGCCTGCAGCAGAGTGCCGCGGTGATCGACGCCAACATCAAGGCGCTGGGCTTCAAGACGACCGACGTGAAGCTGATCCTCACGTCGCATGGACACTACGATCACGTCGGCGGCGTGCACGCGCTGCAGCGCTACACGAAGGCCACGGTGCTGGCCAGCCCGAAGACCGCGCAGGCGCTGGCCCTCGGCGAGCCGGTGCCCGAAGATCCGCAGGTGTCGACACGCCCGGGCGACAAGTTTCCGAAGGCCGAGAACGTGCGCGTGGTGAAGGACGGCGAGCAGATAGCGTTCGGCGGCGTCACGATCGTGCCGCATATCGTGCCCGGCCACACCCCCGGGGCCACGACGTGGACGTGGCAGTCGTGCGAGGGCGCGACGTGCCTGAACATGGTCTACGCCGACAGCATCTCGTCGATCTCGAACGACGGCTTCCGCTACACCGGCGATGCCACCCATCCCAGCCTGGTCGAGTCGTTTCGCGCCAGCATCCGCACCGTCGCGGGGCTGCCGTGCGACATCATGGTCTCGACGCACCCGTCGGCGTCGAACATGGACGAGAAGCTGAAGAAGCGCGCCACGATGAAGGCCGGCGACGCCGATCCGTTCATCCAGCCCGATGCGTGCCGCGTGCTCGCCGACGGCGCGATGAAGGCTCTCGACGCGCGCGTGAAGACCGAACTGGCGACGAAGAAATAGGCGGGCTGTAGTCCCTGCGTCCGGGCTTTGGGCTACTTCGACCTTCGCGTGAAGGTGTCCTGCGGCAGCTTCACCGCCGCGATCTGCCCGGCGCTGTCGAGCGCGAACGTCACTAGCGCCGTGCCGCGCCAGCGCGCGTCCCACTTCGCCCTGAACGTGTCGTAGTGCCAGTGCTCGAGCGGACCCACGAACCCTGAGCCGTAGGTCAGGTGCAGCCGGCCATCGCGGACGGCGATGGTCACCGTGCCCGACAACTGGCTGACGTACGTGCCGGCGTACCGATCCAGCGGCATCGACGGGCGCGTGTCCTTGACGCGCGCCGCCGTGGCCGTCGCTTCGGCTTCCGCGCCTTCCTTCGCGAGGCCTTCGTAGAGGCGCCGCATCTCCGTGCTCCAGTCGCGCGCGGGACGTCCGAGCAGGCGATCGAAGGCCGTGTAGAGCAGCGCGTGCCGCACCTCCACGTGGTCGACGTTGGCCAGCACGAACACGCCGATGTTCCTGGCGCGGATGAGCCCGGCAATCGCGACCATGCCATCGATGCTGCCGGTGTGGAAGTCGATCTGCTCGCCGGCGTAGTCGTGCTGGAACCAGCCCAGACCGTAGGTCATCCAGTGCGGCTGCGTCAGCAGGCGCGTGGGATAGAAGCCGTCGGTGCCCACCATCGTCTGCGGCGTGAACAGCTCGGCGATCGTCTTCTCGCTGAGCAGACGTCTCCCGCCAGGCGCCTGGCCTTTCGCCAGCAGCATCTTCAGCCACAGCGACATGTCGTGGACGCTCGACCACACCGAGCCCGCCGGCGCGACGCTGTCGACGCTGGCGTTGCGGATCGTCTCGGTCGTGCCGTCGATGACGAAGTGCGGCTGCGCCACGTTCGGCTGCCGCGCCAGCGTGGCCGCCGAGGGAATGGTGCCGGTCATCCCGAGCGGCTCGAAGAGGCGGGTGCGGACGAACTCGCTCCACGGCATGCCGCTCACGGCCGCCACCACTTCTCCCGCAGCGGCGTACATCACGTTCTGATAGGTGAAGTGCGTGCGCGTCGACGTCTCGAGGTCCACGAAGCGCAGGCGCTCGATCACCTCGCGGGTGGTGAACGGCTGCTCGTACCAGAGCTGGTCGGTGTTGGGCACACCGGCGCGATGCGTGAGCAGATCGCGGACGCGGATCTCGCGCGTCACGTACGGATCCTTCAGCGCGAACCACGGCAGGTGCTTCGTGACGGGGTCGTCCCACGCCAGCTTGCCTTCGTCGACGAGCATGCCGATGGCGGCGGCGGTCATCGCCTTCGTCGTCGAGCCCACCGCGAAGAGCGTGCGCGCGTCGACCTTCCCGGGCGCGCCCAGCGTGCGCACGCCGTACCCCTGCTCGAACACGATCTCGCCGTTGTGCACGACCGCAATGGCCAGGCCGGTGGCCTTCCAGTCCGCGACGGCCTGCGCGACCTGCGCGTCGAACCCGTCGAGCGCGCGGGGCTGGGCCGCGAGCGGTGGCGCGGCGGCGAGAGACATCGTGCCGATCAACAACGCGGTCAGGACTCGGGAGCTCGTCATGCGCATGGCCTTCTGAACGGCGGTGATTCTGTCACGGCGCAGCCGCGTCGGGCATCGGCCCTGCGGCGAGTCCCGGCAGCGCTGTCGTGGACTTCCTACCGTGTAACAAGCTCCACAGTCTGGGCGACCGGGGCCATACAGCCCAACCAGGGTTGAATGCCATAACCCCAACCTTCTCAGTCACTTCCTCGCGGAATCTGGAAATCGGCACGGTGCTTGCGATTGGATGGGGGCAGGAGGACATCCCAATGACGACCAACTCCTGGACCCTGTTGATGCTCTCCGCCGCGCTGGCGACCACCCCCGCGTGGCATGCCCCGGCGTCTGCGGCGCCCGGGCCCGGCGAGGCTGTGGCGTCTGCCGAGGCGGCCCCGCGTAACGTCACGCTGCCTGCGGGCACGCGCCTGCGGGTGCGCCTCGATACCAGCCACGCGTCGAACACCTCGCGCGTCGAGGACTCGGTGCGCGGACGTCTCGTCGAGCCGGTGGTCGTGAATGGCCGGACCGTGCTCGAGAGCAACAGCGAAGTGACCGGGCACGTCGTGTCGGCGCGGCCGTCGGGCAAGGTGAAGGGCCGCGGGTATCTCGCGGTGCGCTTCTCCGAGGTGCGCGAGGACGGCGCCAACTACGACATCACCACCCGTACGTGGGCGCGTGAGGCGCAGGGCACGAAGAAGAAGGACGCCGCGGTCATCGGCGTGCCGGCGGGTGTCGGCGCGGTAGTGGGCGGCATCGCCGGCGGCAAGAAGGGCGCAGCCATCGGCACCGGCGTGGGCGCCGCGGCCGGCACCGGCGTGGTGCTCAGCACCTCGGGTAAGGAAGTGTCGCTGCCGCGTGGCGCGACGCTCATCGTGCGGCTCTCGGCCCCGCTGACGGTGCGGGTGGCCAGCTAGTCGCGACAGTCCAGGGCAGCCGCGGGCGAATCCCCGTTCGTGGCAGTTCCGACACGGGGCCAGGTGGACGACGCCGCCACCTGGCCTCGTGTTGCGTACGGCGGCTGGTGACACGGGCGACCCGCGCTCGCCACGCGTAGACGCGCCGCGAGGGAATCCAGCGCGCGACGGCGCTGACAGGAGTGCGGGGAGAACGACTCCCGCCAACACGATCGGGCAGCAGATGTCTGTGCGGTCGTCACGACATCGGGCTCGCGGGATCGAGGGGGTCCCGCGGGTCCGGCTGTCGTTTTCGCGCGCGGCCCGGTCTAGGCCGGTGGCGCCGCGACGGCCTCCCACACGCGGGCGATCACGCCCTCGGTCATCCCATCGAGCGACGGCGCGTGCTCCGCCAGCTGGCCATCGATCGCCAGCATCGCGAAGCCGTGGACGCTCGCCCAGACGAAGAGGGCGATCTCCTGCGGGTGCCCGGCGCGCACGAACCCCTGCTGCTGCAGTTCCGCGAGTGCGTCGACGAGGACGGCGAACGCAGACTCCGCCGTGCCGCGCAGGTCGGGATCGCAGTTCGCCTTCTCCACGAATCCGCCGAACATCACGCGGTAGTGCGACGGGCGCGACCGGGCGAACGTCACGTAGGCGCGGCCCATCTGCATGAAGCCGGCGTGGGTGTGGCCAACGCCGTCCCAGGCATCGGCGAGCGCCTGCCGGAAGGCGCGGAAGCCTTCCGTGGCCACGGCGGCCAGCAGCGCGTCCTTGTCGGCGAAGTGGCGGTAGAGGGCGGTGCGCGACACGCGCAGCCGTTCACCGACGTCGCGCAGGGTCAGCGTCTCGACGCCGCGGTCACGGATGGTGGCCACGGCCTGGTCCACCAGCGCCTGGCGCAGGTTGCCGTGATGGTAGGCGTCGCGCGGCTTCCGCGCCGGCCGGGCGGGCTGAGCCGGCCGGGCTGGTCGCGCCGGCCGGGAGCGGGCTGCGCTGCGGGGGAACTTCGCCATTGCCGTCAGCGTATCCCGTCAGTGTTGACAACGTCAACATCGTCGGCTATGTTGATGTTGACAACGTCAACACATGGCAGGAACGGCCGCGTCAACCTCCTGACGGGGCCTGTCCCGGGACTGTCCCCTTTCAGGGTGCAGCCAGACTTCGGAGGCAGAACATGCGATCCCGACGCACATTGCTCGAACTGGTCGCCATCGGCATGGCCGCGGCGGCCGTGGTCTTCGGCGCGGCGATGCTCATCGATCCGCGCACGATCGAGGGCTGGCCGGCGTGGCTGAAGCCGGCCAAGTTCGCCGCGTCCACCGCCATCTACTCCGCGACGCTGGCGTGGATCTTCCGCTACCTGCCCGACTGGCCGCGCCTCACGCGCAGGGTCGGCGCGCTGACCGCGTGGGTGTTCGTGGGCGAGGTGGCGCTCATCGCCATGCAGGCCGCGCGCGGCGAGACCAGCCACTTCAACACATCGTCCGTCCTCAACGGCGTCGTGTTCACGCTGATGGGGCTCGGCATCATGACGCAGACCGTGGGCGCCGCGGTGGTGACCGTGGCGCTGTGGCGGCAGCACATTGCCGACCGGACCATGGCGTGGGCGCTGCGCCTCGGCATGACGCTCACCGTGATCGGCGCGTCGGTAGGCGGCATGATGACGCAGCCGACGTCCGCGCAGATGGCCCAGGCGCGCGAGAGCGGCGAGATGCCACGCAGCGGCCAGCACTCCATCGGCGGCGTCGATGGGGGCGCGGGCCTGCCCGGCACTGGCTGGAGCACCGAGCACGGCGACATGCGCGTGCCGCACTTCGTCGGCCTGCACGCGATGCAGACGCTGCCGATCGTGGCGCTGCTGCTCGGGCGGCGTCGTGACGAGGCGACGCGCGTGCGTCTCGTGTGGCTCGCCGCCGTCAGCTACGCCGTGCTCTTCGGCCTGCTGCTCTCGCAAGCAATGTCCGGACAGCCGCTCGTGCACCTCTCGAGTACGACGCTCACGGCCGCTGGCGCGTGGGCGTCGGGCACGGTGGGCGCGGGATCGATCATCTGGATGCGAGGCGGGCACACCGCCGTGGCGCGCCGCTCTGCCCTGGAGGCCGCATGACCCCCGAAGCCGTGTTCTCGATCACCAGCACCACCGCCATGCTGTCGTGGCTGCTGCTGGCCGTGCAGCCGCGCGCCGCCTGGGTGCAGCGCATCACGGGCCTCATCGTGCCGCTGTTCTTCGCGGCCATCTATGCCGCGATCGTCGTGGCGCGCTTCGGTCGCGGCGACGGCGGCTTCGGCTCGCTCGCCGAGGTCTCTGCGCTCTTCCAGGATCCGTGGATGCTGCTGGCCGGCTGGATCCACTACCTGGCGTTCGACCTGCTGATCGGCGTCTGGGAAACGCGCGACGCAACCACGCGCGGCGTGCCGCACTGGATGGTCGTGCCGTGCCTGTTCCTGACGTTCATGTTCGGCCCGGCCGGCTGGCTGGCGTATCAGGGGGTCCGGACGTTTGGGGTCAGGCACCTGACAAATTCGTAAGGTGCCCGTCCCCACCGCCAGACGCAGGCCACATGCGCAGCATCTGCGAACGTGGCTTGAATCTCGCCACTGCGGACCCTATTGTTAGCGGGATCGTGGCCGACGCTTCTGGCCCGGCCACGCCATCCGCACGAGGGACACCCGCCATGCCGCACCGCCGCTCCACCCGCCGCGACTTCATGAACCTCACCGGCGTGAGCCTGGCCGGACTGGCCGGCGCGTCCCTGCCCGGCGCCGCGACCGCGGCCGCGGCGGAGGCACTGCAGGGGCCCGCCACCGGACGTCCCGAGCCCGATCTCATCGTCGTCAACGCCAAGGTCTACACCCTCGACGCGCAGCAACCGCGCGCCGAGGCCTTCGCCGTGAAGAACGGCCGCTTCCTCGCGGTGGGCTCAACCGCGGACGTCCGCAATCTCGCCGGCCAGGCCACGCAGACCTTCGACGCGCAGGGCATGACCGTGACGCCCGGCTTCATCGACTGCCACAACCACGCCGGCGGCGAGACGCTGCTCTACGACGTGCTCGTCGGCAACCCGTTCGAGGTCGAGTTCGTCAGCATCCTCAGCATCGTCGGCAAGCTGAAGGCTCGGGCGCAGCAGACGCCGCCGGGCACCTGGGTCGAGGGCTACTTCTTCGACGACACCAAGGTGAAGGACAAGCGCGAGCTGCACGTGCGCGACCTCGACGAGGTGTCAAAGGAGCATCCCGTCGTCGTGCGTCACCGCGGCGGCCACACGTCGTTCTACAACAGCAAGGCCTTCGAGATGGCCGGCATCACGAAGACCACGCCCGACCCGATGGGCGGCACCTACGACAAGGACCCGAACGGCGAGCTCAACGGCCGCGTCA
>CADEDM010000088.1 GCA_902826065.1 uncultured Acidobacteriota bacterium
CGAGGCGCCGCAGCAGCGGATGGCGTACTTCACCTGGTCGCCGACGCTCGCCTGCAACTACACCTGCGCCTACTGCGGCTGCGCGGCCGGCGAGAAGCAGCTCAAGCAGTTCCCCTCGAGCCATCCCGAGCTGACCGTCGACGAGTGGACCGACATCTGGGCCGACGTCCTCGAGCACTTCGACTACGGCATCCTCAGCGTCACCGGCGGCGAGCCGCTGCTGAGTGACGCCACCATTCCCGTGCTCGGCATCGTCTCGCAGAAGTTCGGGTGCTACGTCACCTCGAACGTCAGCCGCAACGTCATGGCGCTCAGCAGCGGCCGGATCCGTCCAGGCGCGCCGCGTGACGTCGAGGGACTGGGCCGCGTGCCCACCGGCCTCTCCGGCATCAACTGCAGCCTGCATCCGACGTCGAAGGGCTTCAACTGGGAGCTCTTCAAGGGGTCAGTGCTGCTGCTGCGCGGCGCCGGGTTCCACGTGTCGGTGAACTACGTGGGCTATCCGCTGCAGCTGTACCTGGCGCCCGAGTACAAGGCGTGGTGCGACCAGCACGGGATCCCGTTCACGCTGTCGGCCTGGCAGGGCGTCGACAACGACGGCACGGTGGCACGCTACTCATTCCCCGAGCGGACGTTCTTCGAGAAGGTCGCGCCGGCCCATCGGCAGCAGTCGAACGAGCTGGTGCTCATGGAGTGCCGCTACGAGCCGACGCTCGACACCCCGGCCGTGCGGGCCCTGCTGGCGGACGTGGTCACGTTGAGCGGCCGCTTCCGCAACCTCTCGTCGACGGCGTGGCAGGTCGGCAGCGGGCCTGGCCGCTGGAGCGTCGCCGCGTATCTCACCCGCGTGGGCCGCCGCAAACAGTGGGTGCATCAGGTGCGCACCTCGCCAGCGGACTGCGAGGTCGTGGAGAACGGCGAGCTCGAATACGCGCTCACGCTCGATACCCGGGGCCTCGCGGCCGGCACCTACGAGGTCTGGATCGACCTGGTGATGGACGATCGGAACTGGATGGCGCTGCACGGCGCGGTACCGGCCGTCGCGACCCTGCGGATCGAGCCGTTCACCCACGAGATCGAGGTGGACGCCGACGAAGTGACCCTGCCGCGCGGCGGCACGGCCGTGTTGAACGGCACACTCCGCAACACCTGCCGGAAGCCCTGGCCGGAGGGCACGGGTGACCAGCCGCTCCGGCTCGGCGCCCGGCTGTTCCGGCGGTCGACGCGGGACACCGTCGTGCGCGAATTCCGCGCCTTCCTGCAGGCGCCGCTCGAAGCCCTGAAAGAGGCCGTGCGGTTCAGCCTGGTGCTCGACTCGCGTGAACTGCAGCGCGGCGACTACGAACTGAGCATCGACGTCGTGAAGGAAAATCAGTTCTGGCTCGCCGAGAAAGGGACGACGCCCAAGGTGATCCCCCTGGTGATCGCGTGATCGCGTGATCCCGGACGGGGCGCCGCGCGCGCGATCGCCGCCGGTGCCTGGGTATAGACAGGCTATACCTATGGGTGTAGAGTCTCTATACCCCATGCCGATCCGCCGCGCCAACAGCATCGACCTGCTCCAGGGCACGCTCGACATGCTCGTGCTCGAGCAGCTGCGCTGGGCGCCCAGCCACGGCTATGGCATCGCCCAGGCCATCCGCACGCAGTCGGGCGACATCCTGCGCGTCGACGCCGGCTCGTTGTATCCCGCGCTGCACCGGCTCGAGCGACAGCAGCTCGTCCGCGCCCAGTGGACGGTGTCCGACCGCAAGCAGAGGACGCGCGTCTATCGACTGACACCGCTGGGCCGGCGGCGGCTGGCCGGCGAGCGCTCGCGCTGGGAGCAGCTCTCGCTGGCGATCGGCGCCATCCTCGACCGCGGCGGGGTCAAGGCATGAAGCTGCCGCTCTGGCGCCGGCGGCAGGACGACGAGCTCACTGAGGAACTGCGGAGCCATCTGGCCATGGCCACGCAGGACCGCATCGATCGCGGCGAGCCGCCCGACCAGGCCGCCGCGGCGGCACTGCGCGAGTTCGGCAACCCGCTGCTCGTGCGCGAGACGGTACGCGACACGTGGGGCTGGATCTCGATCGCGCAGTGGGGCAGCGACCTCGCCTATGCGGTGCGCGGCCTCCGCCGCAGTCCCGGCTTCGTGGTTGCCGCAGTGCTCACGCTGGCCCTTGGTATCGGCGCCAACACGGCGATGTTCAGCATCGTTCGCGCCGTGGTGCTCCGGCCGCTGCCGTTCGCGGACGCCGATCGGCTGGTGGCGCTCAACGAGCTCGACCTCCGCGCCTCGGGCGACCGCCGCGGCACGCTGTCGTGGCCGAACTTCCTCGACTGGCAGCAGCGCAGCCGCACGCTGGCGTCGATGGCGGCTTATCACAGCGCCAACTTCACCGTGGCGGCGGGGGGCTCGGCTGCGCACGTACCAGGCGTCGTCGCATCGACCACGCTGTTCTCCACCCTCGGCGTCACGGCAGCGACGGGTCGCACGTTTGCGCCAGACGACGAATCGGCGGAAGCGAATGTGGCAGTCGTCAGCGACGAGTTCCGCCTGACGCACCTCGGGGGAGACGCGGCGCCAATCGGTCGCGCGATCACCGTCAACGGCCGTCCGTTCACGATCATCGGTGTTCTGCCGTCCGGCGTCGTCTTTCCGATCGAGTCGCCGGCGCCGCAGCTGTGGGTGACGGCCGCAGAGGATGCGAGGGTCGAGGACGCCGGCGACACGCCGATGACGGAGCAACGGGGCGCGCACTTCCTGCAGGCCGTCGCGCGCCTGCGCCACGACGTCTCGCTCGCCGGAACTCGGGCCGAGCTCGATGCCATCGCCGCGGCGATCGCCACCCAGCATCCCGACGACAACGCGCACCGGGGTGCGGCCGCCACACCGTTGCTCGAAGCCCTGGTCGGCGACGTGCAGCGGCCGCTGTGGCTGCTGATGACGGCGGTGGCCTGTGTGCTGCTGATCGCCTGCGCGAACGTGGCGAATCTCCTCACCGCGCGCGGACTGGCACGCCAGGCGGAGCTGGCCCTGCGCGTCGCCCTGGGGGCGTCGCGCGACCGTGTCGTGCGCCTGCTGGTGGCCGAAGCGGTAGTGCTGGCCGTCGCCGGGGCCGCCTGCGGCGTCGGGGTGGCCGTGTGGTCGATTCGCGCACTCGTGCCCCTGGCGCCTGGCGATGTCCGGGGACTCGACGCGGTGACGCTCGACGGCCTCGTGCTTCTGTTCACGGCGCTGCTGGCCGGCGGCTGTGCGCTGATCGTCGGCGTCATCCCCGCCGTTCGCGTCACACGCGGCGATCCCAGCCGCAACCTGACGAGCAGCCGGGGACCGGGCGGCCAGCCGTCGCAATGGCGCTGGCTCAACGGCCTCGTCGTCGCCGAGACGGCCCTCGGCGTGATGCTGCTGGCCGCCGCGGCCCTGACGCTCGACGGGTTGGACCGCCTGTCGGGCCGCGACCCGGGCTTCGATGTCTCAGGCGTGCTGACCATGAGCGTGAGCCTGCCCGACAGCCGCTATCCGTTCGCCAGGCAGGTGGCTTTCTACGACCAGGTCGTGCCCGCGCTCTCGGCCATCCCCGGCGTCGAGGCGTCGGCTTTGGTCGGTCCACTGCCGCTGGGCGGATCGCGCTTCCGCATCAGCCTGGAGCTGCCCGGCGACTCGGGCGATGCGACGGCGCGACGGCAGAGTCCGGGGTTCGCCTTCGTCAGCCCGGACTACTTCCGGACGATGCGCATCCCGCTCCGCCAGGGGCGCGACTTCACGGTGGCCGATCGCCAGAACTCGCCGCGCGTCGCCATCGTGAACGAGAGCTTCGCCCGCCGTTACTTCGCGGGCGTGGATCCCATCGGCCAGCGCATCCGGCCCGGTCTGAGCATCGACGAACCGGCGGCGCCGTGGCGGGAAGTGGTCGGCGTGGTGGGGGACACGAAGCAAGTCACCCTGCTCGACGAACCCGCGCCGGCGTTCTTCGTCCCGCACTCTCAGGGGATGATCACGACACCGCACCTCGTGATCCGCAGCACCCAGGGCGCCGACGCCGTACCCGCGGCCGTGCGGCGAATCGTCGCCGCCGCGGATCCCGAGCTGGCCCTCTACGACGTGCGTTCGCTGCAGGAGCGGCTGGGCGCCAGCATGGCCAGCGAGCGATTCGCCACGCTGCTGTTCACCGCCTTCGCAGTACTGGCGCTGCTGCTGTCCGCCGTCGGGTTGCACGGCGTGCTGGCCTATAGCGTCTCGCAGCGGGCCCACGAGTTCGGGGTCCGGGTGGCGCTGGGTGCCGAGGCGCGAGACGTGGCGCGGGTAGTGCTGGCCGGCGCGATCGGGCTGGTCGGCGCGGGGCTGTTGATCGGGGTCGCGGCGGCGGTCGTGGCCGGGCGCCTCATGGCCGCCTCGCTGTCGTTCGTGCAGGCGCCAGGCGTCACGACCTACGCGATCGTGACGGCGGTCTTCCTGACAATCGCCGTCGTCTGCGGCGTGGTACCGGCGCGCCGGGCCGCGCGCACCGATCCGTTGCGCGTGCTGCGCGCGAACTGAGGCGCAGCCCGGGCGCCCTGCCGAGCCGTGGGCCAGGACCGGCGAGACGCCGCGCTACGCGCCCGGCAGGCCGTCGATCAACGCGACCATCCGCTTCCGATGGTCGGCGTTCGGCAGCCGGCCCATGCCGCCGCCGAGGTTGTCGAGCATGTTCTTCGGGTTGCTGGTCGCCGGCGTGACCACCGTGACCGCCGGATGGCTGATGGCGAACTTCAGGAAGAACTGCGCCCACGTGGCGGCGTCGAACTCCGACGCCCACGCCGGCACCGCCTGGCCCTTCACGCGCGCGAACAACCGCGTGCGGCCGAACGGCACGTAGTTGAGGATGCCGATCTTGCGCTCCTGTGCCAGCGGGAAGATCTCCTTCTCCACCTCGCGGTTGTCGACGGCGTAGTCGACGCCCACGAAATCCAGCGGCTCGTTCTTCATGTAGCCGATGAGTTCCGCGTACTGGTTCTCGCGTGTCGACGTGATGCCGATGTAGCGCACGCGGCCCGCCTGCTTGAGCTCCTTGACGATCGGCAGGTGGGTGGCGACGTCGACGACGTCGTGCACCTGCAGCAGATCGATCTTCGAGAGCCGGAACTTCTTGAACGACTCCTCGATCTGCGCACGCGCCTTGGCCGGATCGGCCTTGGCGCCCGACAGGCCTTCGCGTCCGGCGGCGTTGACCTTCGTCGCCCAGAAGATCTTGTCGCGCAGACCGAGCTCGTTGGCGATGTCACCGGCCACCTGTTCGGAGGCGCCGTAGCCGGGTGCGGTGTCGAACACGCGCCCGCCGTGATCGACGAGGGTCTTGAGCACCTCGCGCAGGGCCTGCGCATCCGCAGTGCGCGCCATCGACGCGAACGTCGCCGAGCTGCCGAGGCCCACCATCGGCAGCATCTCGCCGGTCTTGGGCACGGCACGGGTGATCATCGGCCCGGCGGCCAGCAGCGCAGCGCGATCGGCCAGCAGGGACCCACCGACTACACACGACGCCGTTCGGAAGAAATCGCGACGGTTGAGCATGAACCCCTCCGCTGAATCGACGCATCATACTTCCGCTGTCGCGCGGCCCTGCCGTGATCTCACGTCATGGTCGAGGTGCGTCGTGTCCGCCGCCGGCCGCCGCCGGCTCCACGACGTCTTAGAGCGAAGCCGCCGCAGTTTCTGCGGCGCAGGAGGTCACATGCGCGCCTGCCGCTCTGCCGTCTTCGCCCTCTCCGCGTTCGCGTTCGCCGTCTCGTCCGCGAGCGCGCAGGACACCCAGCCCATCGAGATCACGCCCTACGTCGGGATGGGCACGCCGGGAGCCTCTCCGGTGGGCACGTTCGTGACGTTCCCCGTCACCTCGTCCCTCAGCCTCGAGACCGACGTGGCGTATCGCCGCGGCGAGGGCGACCGCCACGCACTGAGCTCCAATCTGAGCCTGCTGTACTTTCTCCCGGCGATCGGACAGGCCAGGCCTTACGTCGCGGGCGGCGTCGGCATCGCGGAGTACGGCACGCCCGTGTTCGGGGTCAGTGGTCTCCCGATCGGCACGCAAGAGCGTCTGGGCTTCACGGTGAACACCGGCGGCGGGTTCAAGGTGCCGGTGAGCGCCACGATGGATCTGCGTACCGACGCGCGATGGTTCAAGACGATCGGACAGCAGGGCGGGGAACAGTTCCGCGTCGCGCAGGGGCTCTCGTTCGACGTGAAGAAGCGGTAGCGCGAGGCCGGAGGCGGGTGCCCGAAGGCAAGGACGAGGACGATCGTCCTCATTCCCACTATTAGTATCCGCCTCCTGCGCTTCATCTTCAAGACTGTTTGTTGGGCGCCGGGCCGGGTATTCTCGCCGGCCCATGTCCAAACTCACGACCCACGTTCCGCCGGCCCGCTCAGGGGTCTCGGTCGACGATCGGCTCGCGCGAGTGCTGGATTCCCCCTCGCTCGCGCGTGCCGTTCCACATCTCGCACCGGAGACGCTGCACCAGATCATCCGGCACCGCGGACTCGACGCCTGTGCCGAGCTGGTGTCGGCCGCGACGCCGGCACAGCTCACCGCGCTGCTCGATCTCGATCTGTGGCGGCATCCCCGGCCCGGCCTCGATGATCGCTTCGACGTCGAGCGATTCGGTGAGTGGCTCGAGGTGCTCGTGGACGCCGGCGAATCCGCGGCCGCACGCATCGTCGCCGCCATGGACGCGGACATCGTGGTGGCGGGGCTGTCGCGCCACGTGCGGGTGTTCGACATCGGCATCTTCGAGCCGACGGCGCAGAGCGACGACGAGACTCTCGAACGACGCGCCGCGATGCGCGAGGGCGACGCGATTGCGATCGACGACACCGGCGACGTCGAGGCGATGTACGGCCGGCGCGCGCCCGCACGCGATTCGCACCTCGCGTCGCTCGAGTGCGAGGTCGGCGGCTACGTCGTGCGTCCCCGCCGCGCCGACGCGTGGGACGCGATCGTGGTGCTGCTGATCGCGCTCGATGCCGAGCGGTCCGATGCGTTCCATGCGGTGATGCGCGGCTGTCGGGCCGTCTCGAACTCGCGGCCGGAGTTCGATGGGCTCGACGGCCTGCTGCTGGCGCCGGAGCAGCACCTGCACGAGGTGACGATCGCGCGGGAGCAGCGTCGTTCGGCGCAGGGCTATGCCACCCCTGCCGACGCGCGTGCGTTTCTGCAGATGGCGCGAGGGCGTCACCCGCACGAGATCGCCCGGACGACGACCGGCGATCATCCGATCGTCGCGGCGTACTTCCGCGACGCGGACGACGCGCGGGAGCCGTCGCCGGAAACACGGAGATCTCCAGGGCCCGCGCCCGACGACGTCGACGCCGTCATCGACCTGCTGGCCGAGGCGGGCCTGCTGCCCGGACAGCCGCGTGCGCTGCTCGAGGCAACATCCAGCGATGCCGGCCCCCCCAGGCTCGTGCATCTGCGGCGGTTGATGGCCTACGCCCACGCCCACGACGACGCCGCGTTCCACGCCCGCAGCCGCGAGCTCGCGTTCCTCGCCAACACGCTGCTCGCCGGGTGTGCCGTGCAATCGCGTCCGTTCACGCCGCAGGAGGCATCGGATGCCGCCGCGAGCGTCTGCAACCTCGGTCTCGAGCAGGCCGACCCTCCCGACGCGTTCCTGGTCGACCACGACCTCGTCGCCGCCTTCGAAGCGGGCTGGTCCACGCTGCACCGCGACGTCGGCCTGTTCTCGACGGAGCAGCTCATCGCGACGCTCGATGATCTGCGCAGCAGCGACGACGACGTTCGCGACGGCCTCGCCGCCCTGCGGCGCGCCCTCGTGCGGCACCGCGATGCCGGCACGCCGTGGCTCGCGCGCCATGCCGCCGAGGTGCTCGCCGAGCTCGACATGACCTCGTGGGTCAGCGTGCTCGGCCTGCTCGACGAGTGCCCCGTGGTGGCCGCGGCGATGATCGCAATCCTGGACGGCCACACGACGACCGTCAGCCCCACGGCCTTCGACTTCATTTCCACCGCCGCCCAGATCGACGACATCCGCCGTTTCCTGCGGCGGCTGCCGGACCTCCTGTCACACTGATCGGCGACGCCGGCCGGGACGCTCGGCCAACCCGCGCATCACATGGATCTTCCCGCCATCCTGGACCGGTATCGCTCGCTCGACCCGGTGACCCACGCCGGCGAGTGCGCCGAGTTGCTGGCGGCGGCAGCGCCGCTGGTCGATCGCGCGGCAGAGCCCAGGAAGTGGGCCGCGCTCCGGTTTCTCTATGCGCAGCTCGTCGAGCGGGACAGCCCGCAGAAAGGGCTGGCCGCCTACGAAGATGCGCTCACGGTGTTCACGGCCGCCGATCACCTCGAGACGTGGGTCGAGTGCCAGGGCGCCGTCGGTCTCCTGCTGACGCGCCTCCATCCGCCTGGCGGGAGCGAGGCCGAGCGCGCCATCGCCTGCCTCGAGCACGCGGTCGACTCGTGGCCGGTCTACGCGGAGCTCCTGGCGACGCTGTATGGGCACCGCCTGATCGGCGATCCGCTCGACAACTGGCGGCGGCGCCGCGACCTGCTCGAGCGAGCGGCCGGACATGCGCGCGCCGAAGGGCGATCGTCCACCCGCGTGCTCAACGCCCTCGCCGCCGTCGAGGCCGAGGAACCCGGTGGCGACTACGCCGCGGGTTGCGAACGGCGGCTGGCGCGGCTGCAGCACGCCGCAGAGGGGGAGCCGGACCCCGACGGGCCCGATGCCATCGACACGCAGCTCGAGACGGCAACCGCGTTTCTCGATCGCGTCGAGGGGGCGAGGTCGGACAACCGGCGTCTGGCGGGCGAGGCCATCGACCGGGCGCTGATCGCCGCCGGCCGTGCGGGAGACCGCGTTCGTGAGGCTCGAGGGCTGCTGCTGGCCGGACGCCATCGTCAGTTCGGCGAGAAGGCCGGGGCGGCCGACCTGCGCGGGGCGCTCGCGCTCTACGCGCAGGCGCACGCCTGCCTCGACGATCTGCCGCAGGTGGAACTGCGGGCCTCGGCCGACAAGTCGACGGCGCTGGCGCTGCTCGCGCTGTTTCGCGGCGGCGACGCCACCGCGCTCGACCCGCTGCTGTCGGCCTGCGACCGCGCGATCGCAGCGTTCGCGCCCCTGCCGCTCCAGCGCGACGAGTGCCGGAAACTCTGGCAGATCAAGGCCGATGCCTTGCTCGCGGCCGGCCGGCATGGCGACGCGCGCGACTGTCTGCTGCGCGCCATCGACCTCGTCGAACCGGCGATCGACGCGGCGACGACCGTCGGCGGGCGACTCGAGCACATCTGGAAGCTGCGCGACTCGGCCGCCCTCGCCGCGTGGTGCGAACTCGAGCTCGACCAGCCAGAGGCGGCGATCACGGTGCTCGAGCGCGGCAAGGCGCGTCTCTGGCTCCGCCCCGATGGGGCGGCACCAGCCACGCCGCCCGAGACCCTTGCGGCGATGGTGCCAGCTGGGGGCGCCGTGCTCATGGCGGCATTTGTGGGGACCCGCGCGGCTGTGATCGTCGTCACCGGGGGGGCCGAGACGCCGACCCTCGACGTGGTGTGGCTGCCGCATCTCGATGGCGCGATCGTCCAGACGCTGGTGCGCGGACCGTCGCCGCAGGAACTCGGCGGGTGGCTCGCGGCGTATGCCTTCCGCCGGTCGCAGCCGGCTCGCTGGCGTGACCAGGTCGACGGCGTCGGCGCAGCCCTCTACGACGCACTGTGGGCCCCGTTGCTGCCGGTGCTGGAGCGTCGAGGGCTGCGCGACGGCGCTCCCCTCGTGTGGATTCCTGACGGACCCGTGGGCGTGCTGCCCGTCCACGCCGCGTGGACCTCCGCGGAATCCGAGCGGCGCTGGATCGTCGATTCGTTCGCGATTCGCTACGGCCCCAGTCTGTCGGCCGTGGCCGTCACGCCCGCACGCGCCGCCGGACCGCTCGCCGCCTTCGTCGACCCCGGCGGCGATCTGCCCGCGGCGCAGCTCGAGGGCGCCTGGTTGTCGCGCGTCTACCCCGAACTGCAGGTGGCGACCGGCGTCGACGCCGACCGCACGGCCGTCACCGCAGGGTTTGCCGGCGCCCGCCTGGTCCACTTCGCCGGGCACGGCCGCTTCGACCTGGAGGATCCGCTGCGCTCCGAGCTCCTGCTGTCTGCCGGCGAGGCGCTGCGGCTCGACCAGGTCCTCGACGCCGTGGCCGCGACGCCGCCGGATCTGGTCGTGCTGTCGGCCTGCCAGACGGCCGTGCCGCGCGTGACCTCGCTCGCCAACGAGCTTCTCGGATTCCCGGCCGCATTGCTCGCTCACGGGGTGCGGACGGTGGTGGCCTCGTCGTGGGACGTCGACGACGCGGCCGCCGCGCTGCTGCTGGGCGAGTTCTATCGGCAGCTCGTCGTCTCGAACGCGGCGACGGCGTTGCGCCAGGCGCAGATCTGGCTGCGGACCCGCACGGCCGAGCAGTTGTTCGCGTTGCTCGGCGACCTGCGCGCCGAGGCGCCGCCGGTGCGGCGCGCGGCCGCGACCCTGCGCCGCGATCTCCGCGGGCTCGCGCCGGGCACGCGACCGTTCGCGCATCCGGCGTACTGGGCGGCGTTCTCGCTCTGGGGCCAGGACGTGGCGGCATGGCCCTCGACGGCGGCGTGATCGCGAACGGACTTGCGGTCGGCGGCGCGGCGAGCGCAGACTGATCGCGCGTTCGCCATTCCTGCAGGAGTCTCGCCGCGATGCCCGTCGTCTTCGTGCACGGAGTCAACACCCGCAAGAGCTCGCCGTCCTATGAGGCCGGACGGCTGACGATCGAGCGGTTCCTCCAGCACTCGCTGGCGGGAGTGACGCTGGACGGCAAGACGCTGCCTGCGGGGTTCACGGTGCACTTCCCGTACTGGGGCGACCTGGCCACGTCGTTCGCCTGGAACATGCAGGCGCTGCCCGGACCCGACGTCGACGCGCTCGGGACTGGCGGTGTCGACGGCGACACGCGCGAGCTGGTTGCGCTGATCCGCGATGCCCTCGGCCCGGGCGCGCGCGTCGACGAGCCGCTGGTGGGCCTGGCCCGCTACCAGTTCGCGACGGCCGTGGACGTGTTGTGCGACACGGTGCTGCAGCATCCCCAGGGCCTGCCCCCGGCCGAGGTGGCGGAGTTCGTCGTCGCCGCGCAGCTCTACGCGTTGCAGTTCGCCGCTCAGGCCGGACCGCCGTGGATGACGACCGTGCAGACCGACGCGCAGTTCATCGGGCAACTCACCGCGGCCGTGACGACCGCGACCCCGGGCCTGAATGCGCTCGGCCTGCTCGGCTCCATCGGCTCGGCGCTGCAGGCGGGCGTGCAGCGCATCAAGCAGGCCGTGGGCGGCGCCAAGACGAAGCTGATCGACCGGGCCGGCGACTTCGCGTCGACACGAGCCCTGGCGTGGGGCCGCGAGCCGCTGAACGGCGTGCTCGGCCGGTTCTTCGGCGACGTGTTCATCTACCTGAACAGCCGGGGGACGGCGCAGGCGCCGGGGCCCATCCCGCGGCTGATCCTCGACGAGTGGGATGCCGCACGGGCCGACGCCCCACACGAGCCGTTCATCGTGGTCGCCCATTCCCTGGGCGGGGTGATCTCGTGGGACCTGATGACGCACGACCGGCCGGGCGTCGACGTCGATCTGTTCGTCTCGATCGGCAGCCAGGTGTCGCACTTCGAGGAGATGAAACTGTTCCGCAACAGCGATCCCGCCGTGCCGGGCAACGACCTGAGCCGGCGCGCCGTCAAGCCCGCCCACATCCGGCGCTGGATCAACGTGTTCGACGAGGTCGACATCTTCTCGTATGCCTGCGCCCGTGTCTTCGCCGACGTCAGTGACTTCCGCTACGACACCCACACCTACGTGATCAAGGCCCATGGCGCCTACTTCACGCAGGCGCGTTTCTACGAACGGCTCCGCGCCCGCATCGACCAGCTCTGAGCATGTCGCTCCACCATCCGCTGCCGCCCGCGACTGTCGAACTGCAGCAGCCGCGCCTGCACGCCCTCGTCATCGGCGTGGCGCACTATCCACATCTGCTCGGCGGCGACCCGGCGGCGATGGCCAGGGATCCGCTGTCGCTCGGCCAGATCTCGACGCCCCAGCACACCGCCCGCGCGATCGCCGGCTGGTTGACGACCCGGTACGCGAATCACGCCTGCCCGCTGGGCTCGGTAGAGCTCCTCGTCAGCACGCCCGGAGGCAACGCCGACGGCACCGAGGCCGCCACCGCCGACAACATCGAGAATGCCGTGGGCCGATGGTTCACGCGCTGTTCGTCGCATCCGAAGAACATCGCGTTCTTCTACTACTGCGGCCACGGGCTCGAGAAGGGCGCGCAGTTCCTGCTGCCGGAGGACTTCGGCAATCCGGCGATCGTCGATCCCTGGAAGAACTGCATCGACCTCGACCGGTTCCGCGCCGGCCTTCGCGCCTCGCTCCAGGCCGAGGCGCTGTTCTGCTTCGTCGACGCCTGCCGCGAGACGCCGTTCTCGATGCTCACGCAGGTGAACGTCTCCGGCCGTCCTCTGGTTGGCGGCAACGGCTTCGGCACGGCGTTGTCGACCAACGGTCTCTACAACGCGGCGGCGTCGTCGCGACAGGCGTATGGGCCGGCGACCGAGCCGACCTACTTCGCGCAGGCGCTGCTCAAGTGCCTCGAGGGCGTCGCCAGCACCAACGACGGCACCGCGTGGGTCGTCGACGCCAACTCGATCGACGCCGGCTTGACGAAGATGCTTCGCTACTACGGCGATCGCGTGGGGCAGTCGCTGAAGCCGCAGACCGACGTCATGGGTTCGACCGTCCTGCACGAATCAGGGCGCGGCCTGGTGCTGGCGAGCGTCGGGTGCGCCACGGCCCAGGCGTCGCAGTGCGCGGAGATCGAGTTGACGCGTGGCGCGGTCTCGCATCGTGCGGTCATGACCGACCCGAAGCCGTTCGAACGCGAACTGGCGCCTGGCGATTGGGACGTGCGCATCCGCTTTCCCAACGGCGAGTTCCCCGACAGCCAGGCAATGACGTTCACGCTCTTGCCGGGCGTGTGGCAGGGAGTGCCGTACCCATGAGCGGCATCCTGAAGCTGCGTTGCGCGCCGGGCGTGCCGGCGATGGCGGTCGACGTCATGTCGCCCGACTACCGGGTCGTGCGCCGGGTCATGCTCACACCGGGTGTCGAGCACCTCGTCGAGGTGCCTTCCGAGGCGAGTTTCCTTCGCTGCTACCTGCCGTCGGGTCGCGCCGTCACCCTGGCCGATCCAGGCAACCTCGATCGCGAGATCACGCCGGACGCGCTGATGCTCGCCAACCGGACCTCATACGTGTCCAAGGGCAGCGAGACGTCGATCGCGGCGGAGCGCGACCGCCGCGGCCACCTCGAGGCCCGCGCGAGCGGCAGCTTCGAGTCGCTCGAGGCCGTGCGGCGCTACCAGGCCACTCGATCCACACCGGCCCCTGGCGGATCCGCCTGGCCTCCCCCCGCTGGCGTCGACGTCGTGCCGCTCGGCGAAGGCGTCAGCGCCGCCATCCGCAGCCACGACGGCGCCGTCGTGCAGGGATCGCTGGCCGACAACGGCCGCGACGCATCCTGGGAACTGCTCGGGCCCACCTTCGACCCGCCTTTCGAGCTGCGGCTCGACACGCCGGCCGGCCCGGTCCGCATGGCGATCCCCGCCCATGCGCAGCACACGTGGGCCAGGCTCGACACGCCGGCGCGGCAGCACGGACCCATCGTCAGCATCCGGATGCAGACCGAGGCGCCCGTGGCCGACACCATCCTCAACTACCTCGCCGACGGTGAGACCGCGGCGGCCGGCGCCATGCGCGACTGGGCGTCGCACGGCGAGTCGTTGCTGAAGAGCAAGATGAGCGACCCGTATGCGGCCGCCGTGGGCGCTTACCTGCTGCTGCGCCTGGGCGACTACGCGCACTTGCGCGACTGGCCTCGCAACCTGGCCGATCGCTTTCCCGCCCTGCCGGACGGCTGCGTCATCTGGGCGTGGCAGCTCATTCAGACCGCCCCGAGTCGCGAGCAGGAGATCGCGGAGTATCTGCTGATGGCGGCGGCGCGCGGCCTGCCGGTCTACGGCCATGGCACGCGCCTGTTGTTCGACGGGCTCACGCTGCTCGGAGACGTTGGCCGCCCGGCGCTCGAACGGCTGCAGGCGCAGGTCGGCGCCCTCGTGCGCACGTCGCCGGTGACGATGTGGTACGAGCCGGTGACCACGGGCGCGCCGCCCGCCACGACGCCGGAGATGACCTTCGACGTCGCCTTCGGCACCGAGAACGCCGCACTCTGACCCCGCCGGGTATCCGCCGTCGCCTCGTCAGCGCGCGTCGCTCGCGTAGCCCTGCTCCAGCGTCATCCAGTACTCCACGTTCTCCGCCGTGATGACGAAGTGGCACCAGCGCGGTTCCTCGGCCACCGACACGGTGGCCGACGACACGCCGCGTGCGTCGAGGATCGTCTGGAGCGGTCGGCCGGACACGGCGCTGTGCAGCGTGACCGTCACTCGACCCGCACCGGGCGAGGTCTCGCTCTTGGTCTGCCAACGCAACCGCATGGCCGCGGGTGAGACTTCGAACGACTCGGTCTGACGGCCGATACGGCCCGACCAGGTGCCGACCTCGCGCCACGTGATCGCCGCCGCCGTCGGTGGCGCCGCCGCGTGGCCGGGCCGATCGCCCCGGCAGGCGACCCCGAGCATCGCCACGGCGATCGCGCCCGCGATGGCCATCCGGGACACGACCTGCGTCTCGTGCAGGGGGGGCGGGCACGTCACCCGTCAACGTTACTGCCGAACGGTCGCGCCGCGAGTGTGAGGGTGGGCAAGTGGGGTCGCCATTCGTCGGCCGTCACGGAATGATCCGGCTGGCCTCGGCGAGCAGATCGGCTGGCAGGGTCAGGCCGATCGCCTTGGCCGCGCGCTGGTTCACGTGCAGTTGGTAGGGCTCCGGATGCTGCACGGGGATGTCGCCGGGACGCGTGCCCTTGAGGATCCGGTCCGCGATGCGCGCCCCCATGCGGAACTGCTCGGGCTGATCCGGCGCCCAGGCCATCAGCCCGCCGGACTCGACGAAGAACTGCGACTGGTACACGGCCGGCACGCGGTGCGCGGCGGCGAAGGCGACGATCACCTGGCGGTTCGCCAATGACAGCCCGCCCTGGAAGTTGAGCAACCCGTTCATCCGGTCGCTGCGGATGGCGTCGAGCGCCGTCGTGATCTCGGCCAGCGAGCTGGCGCGGTACGCCTTGACGCTGAAGCCGAGTTCCTTCCCGGCCTGCTCGGCATCCGCCAGCTGCCGCTCGTGACCACCGCGACCGGGGGTGGTCGACAACAGCGCGACCTGCGAAACCGACGGCGCCGCGCGCTTCAGCAGGTGCAGCCGCTTGCGCGTGACTCCCGGCGGCAGCTCGTCCAGACCGGTGTAGATCCCGCCGGGGCGTTCGAGGCTCTGCGCGAAGCCGTTGCTCACCAGGCCGGGGCAGGTGATGATCACCATGGGCATACGGGGGTTCGCCTGCCGCATGGCCAGGGCCTGCGGCAACGCTGCGACCACCACGAAGTCCAGGTTCATCGCGCCCAGTTCGGCCGCGTGGACCGTCGTGTCGTTGGTGTTGCTTCGGGCGACACGCACCTCGACATGGATGTTCGTGCCCACGACGTAGCCGAGCCGGCGCATCTCGTCGCCGAAGGACGCGATCAACGACGGCTCCGCGCCGCTCATGAACCCGATGCGCGGGATGCGCGGCTGCGCGTGCAGATGCGACGCCCCGGCGAGGGGCAGCGCGGCGGTGGCGCGCGCCAGGACCGAGACGAACTCTCTGCGATCGGGTGTGGGCATCATGACGCCCATTGTGCACGGCTAGCCCGGCTGCGTGCGTCGCGCGCGCCAGAGTCCGCTCGCCGCGAGAAGGAACGTGAGGCCGCCGGCACCGCCGAGCGCCCAGAGCGTCCACACGAAGAAGAAGCCCCCGGCGCCGGTCGCGATGCCGGGATAGCGCGCCCCGCTCATGTGGATGACCGGCATCGCGGCCGCGAAGAACCCGACCAGCAGCATGATGACGAATCCGGCGCGTCGGCCGGGGAGCACCAGCGTCCCGTACAGGAACATCACGAGCACGACGAGCGCCGTCTTCGAGGGCTCGGCGTTCGAGATGCCGCGCACGATGTCGTCCGTGACGTGCAGCGTCAGCAGGAGGATCGAGAGCAGCGACGAGACGACGATGAGCGCGTGGTCCTTCATGGCGCCAGCGTGGCGGCTGGCGGCGCCGTGGTCGACGCTGCTGCGACGAACGGCGGATCGGCGAGGACGGACAGCCGCTACATCTGCCGGAACAGGTGGAGATAGTTGCGGCTCACGGGCAGCACGTCGTCACGTCCCCGCAGGTGGATCTCCGCGGTCTCGTTGTCGTGACGCTTCACATGGCTGATCGCGCGCAGGTTCACGACGACCGAGCGGTGGACCTGCGCGAACTGCTCCGGGTCGAGCTGCTCCAGCAGCTCCTTGATCGGCGTCCGCACCACGGCCTCGGCCGTGCGCGCGCCATCGCGCCAGCCGACCAGCGTGTACTTGGCGTCGGAACGGAAGAAGTCGACGTCGTCGATCGCGATGAGGCGGAGGGTGTGTCCCGCCTGGGCACGAATCCATCGCAGCGCGGCGCCGCGGCCGCCCTGCTGCAGCGTCGCCAGTTGTTCGCTCAACTGCTGCAGGAGCTGGTCGGTGTGAATCGCCGGTCCCGATGCCTGCAGACGCGCCTTGAGCCGGCTCACCGTGTCGGCGAGCCGGGCCGGCTCGACCGGCTTCAGCAGGTAGTCGAGCGCGCCCTGGGCGAACGCCTGCACGGCGTAGTGGTCGTAGGCCGTGACGAACACGAGATGCGCCCGCCGGCCGACGTGCTGCGCGGCGTCGACGCCGGAGAGTCCGGGCATGTGGACGTCGAGGAAGCAGATGTCGGGACGGCGCTCGTCGAAGAGACGGATCGCCTCGCGTCCGTTCCGCGCCTCGGCGACGATCGCGAGCTCGGGCCACGCCACGGCCAGCTGCCGCCGCAGCGCCTCGCGCAGCAGCGGCTCGTCGTCTGCGATCAAGGCCGTCGGCGCGCGGCTCATGAGCGGGCCGGCATGTCGATCTCGACGACCGCGCCGCGAGGAGTATTGGGACCCAGGCGCAAGTCGGCGGCGTCTCCGAAGATCAGCCGCAGCCGTTCGCGCAGTGTGGCCAGCCCGGTGCCGAGACCGCCTGCCGAAGGATCCAGGCCGGCGCCGGTGTCGGCGACACGCACCAGGCAGCGGTCGCCGCGTCGTGTGATGCCGATGTCGATCCGCCCGCCGTCTTCGCTCGGGTCGACGCCGTGCCTCACGGCGTTCTCGACCAGGGTGAGCAGCGTCGTCGGCGGGCAGCGAACGTCCAGCGCCGAGGGGTCGACGTCGATCGCGTAGCGGAGGCGGTCGGGCATGCGCATCTGCATCAGCCCGAGATACGGACGCACGAGCTGCAGCTCGCGGTCGATGGTCGCCGCCGGTTCGTGGAGCAGCGGCACCGCGGCGCGCAGGTACGCGGTCAGGTCACGCAGGACCCCCGCCGCATGCGGTGAGCCGGCGTCGACGAGCGCCTGCACGTTCGCGAGGGTGTTGAAGAGGAAGTGCGGGGCGACCTGCGCCTGCAGCAGGTGCAGTCGCGCATCGAGCGCCTGGCGCTCCAGCTCGCTCCGTTCGAGCGCGAAGGTCAGCTCCTGATCCCGGGCGAACGCGTCCTTCTGGCGGACGATGGCGACGAAGGCGGTCCACGGCGCCAGGAAGAGGCCCGTGAACGTGAGATGGGTCCATCCGTCCAGCCGGGCCGGGTTCTCCCAGAACGGGCCCGCCCCGGCCGGCGTGGACAGCGCATACACCAGCACCGTCGTCACCGGCATGAACACGCCGACCGCGATGACCTGCAGCGCCCAGCGCTGAAGCCACCGCGGCAGCGTCCGCGGCCAGACCTCGAAGAGCGCGAAGGCCGCCGTCGCCGAGAGCGCGAGGAGGAAGGTGCGGAAGAAGAGTGACGACGGCGAGCTGACCCAGGTGTTCAGCATCACGAGGCCGACGACGATCGACATCGCGAGCGCCACCGCCAGGCGCCGCGCGGTCGTCACGACGATGCGGTTGAGACCTGATCGTGCGGTCGCTCCCGGCGGCACGGCGCCCATGCCGGTCATTGTGCTGTCTTGCCACCACGCCGACAATCCGAATGCGACGAAGGGTGGACGTGCGGCGATGGAGCGCCGGGGACCGAGACGGCCTGGCCGCCAGCGGCCGCACTCGTCGCACCGACTTTCCATCCGTCACACGGTCGAGCCACATCCGCAGCAAGGTTGACACGCTCGCCTGACCCAATGAGGACGCCGCATCCGCGGTCTTCGTGGAGGAGTCATGCGACTGCATGTGTTCGTGTCCCTGTTCGTGATGCTCGCGTTCGCCGTGCCCGCCGCGCCGGCGCTGGCGCAGGGCCAGGCCATCGACGGCATCATCGAAGGCGTGGTGCGTGTCCAGGGCGACGGCGCCGCGGTGACTGGAGCCACGCTGCGCGCCGTGAATGCCGCCACCGGCTACGAGCGGGTCGTCGTGAGCGACGCCGCGGGCCGCTATGGCATGCCGCTGATGCCGCCGGGCGAATACGTCGTGCTTGCCGAGGCGCCCAGCTTCGCGACCATGACGCAGGCCGGCCTGGTGCTTCGCGCCGGCCAGGTGCTGACCGTCGAGTTCGCGATGTCGACCGCGGCGTTCTCCGAGTCGGTGCAGGTTACCGCCGAGGCGTCGACGGTCGAAGTCGGCCGCACGGTGCAGAGCAACACCTACGACGAGCGCGTGGTTCGCGCCATTCCCACCGTCGGCCGCAGCATCCTCGACTTCTTCGTGCTGCAGCCCGGGGTCAACGCCCCGCCGATCTCGAGCGGCGGCTCGGGCACCGGCACGCCGTCCACGGTCTACGGCGGCCTCGGCCTGCGCCAGATGAACGTCGACGGCGTCTCGAACAACCTGCAGGGCGGCGCCC
>CADEDM010000089.1 GCA_902826065.1 uncultured Acidobacteriota bacterium
TCATTCAGGGCGGTCGACTCGAGGTCGCAAGCGACGAGCCCCTGCGTGCGGAGCTCGCCGACTTCATCGACGCGGTACGTGAGGGGCGGGCCCCGACGGTGACTGGAGAACACGGTCGCGCGGCGCTCGCGCTTGCGGCCACCATCGTGGAGCAGATGGCCCATGTCCGTTGACGCCGAGTCGCCGATTCCTGAGGCCGTGGCTGCGCAGGTACGCGCCGGCCAGCGGCTTTCCGCCGACGTGGTGGCCCACTTGGCCACGCTGTCCGACATCCTGGCGCTCGGCGCGCTCGCCGACGACTGCCGACGAGCCCGCCACGGCGCGCGCACGACGTTCGTCCGCGTCCATGCCTTCGACGTGGACACGATGGACCGCTGGCAGCCCGCGCCGGCCGCGGCGCGTGAGATGCGGCTCACCGGGCAGCCCAGCTCTCTCGACCACGCCTTGCAGGCCGTGCGGGCCGCGCGGGCCCTGTCCGGGGGACGGGTCGTCCGCGGCTTTGCCCTCGAGGACCTCGCCGTCCTCGGCGGGCGCGACGGCCTGAGGGCGCTCGTGGCCGCCGGCTTACACGACGCGGCCTACGTATCGCCCGGCCCGGCGGCGGCGGCGCTCGTGGCCGAAGGCCGCCACGTGGGGCTGGGCGTTCGCGTCATCGGGGCGACGCGCGTGGCCGCTGACCGCACCGCGTGGCTGCTCGACGCCCGCGCGCTGGCCGACGCGGTCTCGGGTCTGGTGGCCGTGGCTCCGCTGCCGCGCGTGCCGGATCGTCTGACGCCGACCACCGGCTTCGACGACGTGCGCACGGTCGCGCTCGCGAGAATTGCCCTCGAGCACGTCCCGACGATTCAGGTCGACTGGGGGCGCTACGGACCGAAGCTCGCGCAGGTGGCGCTGACGGTTGGCGCCGACGACCTCGACGGCGTCGAGGCCGCCGATGACACGTCGAAAGGCCCCCGGCGCGCACCCCTCGAGGACGTCCGCCGCAACATCGCGGCGGCGGCGCTCGTGCCGGTCGAGCGCGACGCACGGTTCGAGCGTCTCGACGCATGACCGAGGCGGTGCGCGTGAGTGCGGTGTCGTTCCTGAACGCCCGTCCGTTGGTCGACGGGCTGGTCGACACGCCCGGGTTCGCGGTTGAGTTCGACTTGCCCTCGGTGTGCGCCGAGCGGCTGCACCGTCACGACGTCGACCTCGGGCTCATTCCCGCCATCGAGTACCTGCGCGGTGACTACCGGCTCGTACCCGACGTCGCCATTGGCTCGGACGGCCCGATTCTGTCGGTGGCGGTCTTCACGCGTGTGCCGATGTCACAGGTGCGGCGCCTGGCGCTCGACACGAGCTCACGGACGTCGGTGGCGCTCACCCGGGTGCTCTGCGCGACGCTCTGGCGCATCACGCCCGAGATGTTCGCCGCCCCGCCTGATCTGTCGCGCATGTTGGCGAATGCCGATGCCGCGCTGCTCATCGGCGATCCGGCGCTCGACACCTGGCCAGTGCCGGCCGACCTCGAGAAGGTCGATCTGGGCGCGGCGTGGCAGGCGCTCACCGGCCTGCCGTTCGTCTACGCCGCCTGGGCCGGCCATCCGGGCTGCGTGTCAGCGGCGCAGGTGATCGCGTTGGCCGCGGCGCGGGATCGCGGCGTGGCCGACAGCCAACGGTTGGCGGCGGCCGCCGCCGGCGGCGACCCCACGCGCGCCGCGCTGTACGGCCGCTACCTGCGTGATAACCTGCGGTACGGCTTTGGCTCTCGAGAGCGCGCTGGGTTGGAACGCTTCCACGCCCTCGCGGTCGAGGTCGGCGCCGCCGAGGGGCTACGGCCGCTCAGGTTCTACCCATGACACTGACGCTCGACGTGCTCGGCACCCGCATCCTCGCAGGCGGGCGGCTGTCCGGCCCCGAGGCCCTGTGGCTGTATCGCGAGGCGCCCACGCTGTGGCTCGGACGAATGGCCGATGCGGTCCGCCGGCGGAAACACCCCGAAGGGGTCGTCACCTACATCATCGACCGCAACGTCAACTACACGAACGTCTGCACCGCCCGCTGCAACTTCTGCGCGTTCTATCGCACCGTCGGCCACCGCGAGGGCTACGTGCTCGGCTTCGACGAGATCCACCGGAAGATCGATGAGACGATCGCGCTCGGTGGCAACCAGCTGCTCCTGCAGGGCGGGCACAACCCCGATCTGCCGATCGACTGGTACGAGGACCTGTTCCGCGGCGTCAAGGCGAAGTTTCCCGACTTCAAGCTGCATGCGCTCTCGCCGCCCGAGATCCTGCACATCTCGCGGACCGCGAAGCTGCCGGTGCCGGAAGTGGTTGGCCGGCTGGTCGGCGCGGGCCTCGATAGCGTACCAGGCGGTGGCGCCGAGATCCTCGTCGACCGCGTGCGCAAGCTGCTCAACTGCTACGGCAAAGCCTCGTCCGACGAATGGCTCGACGTCATGCGAGAGGTGCACCGGGCCGGTCTGCGCACGACCGCGACGATGATGTACGGAACGGTCGAGACCGACGACGAGCGCCTCGAGCACATGCTGCGCCTGCGGGCGCTGCAGGACGAGACCGGTGGGTTCACGGCGTTCATCACCTGGAGCTATCAGCCCGAGCACACCGAGCGTGGCGGGGAGGAGGCGACCGGCGTCGACTACTTGCGGACGCTCGCGATCGCGCGTCTGGTCCTCGACAACTTCGACAACCTGCAGGCCTCGTGGGTCACGCAGGGGGGCAAGGTCGGGCAGCTCAGTCTGGCGTTCGGCGCCAACGACATGGGCAGCGTGATGATCGAGGAGAACGTCGTTCGCGCCGCCGGCGCCGCCTACTGCATGGACGAGTTCGAGGTCGTTCGCAACATCGAGAACGCGGGCTTCGCGGCCTCGCGGCGCACGATGCACTACGAGCAGCTGGGCACACCCGTGTTCCGGCAGCGTGACGTGCCGCGGATGGTGGAACTCGCGACCGCGCGCGAGGACGGCGACGACTCGGTGCCCGCCGAGCTCGTGAACTACCAGGCGCGCAGCGCCGCCGGCAAGCGTCAGCGCGGCCAGGCGCCGCCGTCGCCGGTGGCCTGAGCCGCCTGCGATGGATCCGGCCGCCGACCTGCTGCTGCGCGCCGCCTGGGTCTGCCCGATCGCGACGCCTCCGCTGCGTGATGGCTGGGTGGCCGTGCGCGACGGCCGCATCAGCGAGGTCGGGCAGGGCGCGCGCGCGCCCGAGGCCCGGCACGTCGACGTGCTCGGTGACGTGGCGGTGATGCCGGGTCTGGTGAACGCCCACACGCACCTCGAGCTGTCGTGGCTCCGCGACCGCGTGCCGCCACGCGGCGACTTCCTGACGTGGGTCGGCGGGTTGATGGCCG
The DNA here is from genome assembly GCA_902826065.1 of uncultured Acidobacteriota bacterium. Classification (GTDB taxonomy): domain Bacteria; phylum Acidobacteriota; class Vicinamibacteria; order Vicinamibacterales; family UBA2999; genus CADEFD01. The sequence goes on from CADEDM010000089.1 coordinate 3,352, forward strand.
CGCGCCGGTCGATGGAGCAGCCCGGCGATCCGACGACCGACGGCCCGGCTCGCGCGGCCATCGCCGACATGCGGGCCACCGGTACCGTCGCCGTCGGGGACATCGCCAATGCGCTGATCACGCCGCGCCTGCTGGCCGAGGCCCGCATGCCCGCGGTGGTGTTCCACGAGCTGCTCGGCTTCCGCGTCACCGACGGCCGGCGTCACGTGGAGGAGGCACTGGTGCGGCACGGGGCGCTCGCGGGCGAAGGCGTGCGCCTCGCCGTGGCGCCGCACGCGCCGTTCTCCGTCTCGCCCGAGCTGTTCGGAGCCATTCGCGACTGGGCCGCCGGCGCAACGCCGCCGATCACGAGCGTACACGTCGCCGAGTCGCCGGAAGAAGTCGAGCTGCTCGCCACCGGGGGCGGCCCGTGGCGCGACCGCTTGAACGCGCTCGGCGCCTGGCGCGAGGGCTGGGTGGCCCCGGGGTGCGGACCAGGCGACTATCTCTGCGATCTGGGCGTCATCGACCAGGGGACGCTGGTGGTGCACGGCGTGCAGTTGACCGACGCGGAGCTCGCGCGCATCGCGGCGAGCGGTGCGACGCTCGTCACGTGTCCGCGCAGCAACGCCTGGGTGGGCGTGGGCGATCCGCCGATCGAGCGGTTCCTGGCCAGCGGCGTGCGCCTGGCGCTCGGCACCGACAGCCTGGCGAGCGCACCCGATCTGAACCTGTTCAGCGAGCTCGCCACGTTGCGCCGGCTCGCGCCCCGGGCACCGGCCCGGCGCCTGCTCGCAGCGGCCACGCAGGGCGGGGCGGACGCGCTCGGCCTCGGCGTCGACTTCGGCGCGATCGTGCCCGGACGACACGCCCGCGTCGTGGCCGTGGACATCGCACCTGGCACGCGGGACCCGGAGGAGGCGCTGCTCGACGGCGTCACGCGCGACCGCATCCGTGCGATCGATCCGACCGGTTACGATGGGAGCGTTCACCGATGACGCCGCTCTCCACGTACCTCTCCTTCGTGCGCGTGAGCCACACGGTGTTCGCGCTGCCGTTCGCGTTCACGGGCGCCCTGCTGGCGGTGCGCGAGTCGACCCCGTCGTGGCGGTCGTTCGTGTGGATCCTGGTCTGCATGATCGCGGCTCGCAGCGCCGCCATGGGGTTCAACCGCATCGTCGACGCGCGCTTCGACGCCCTGAATCCGCGAACCGCCAATCGCGAGCTGCCGCGCGGCGCGCTCTCCGGCCGTCAGGCCTGGACGTTCGTCGCAGTGGCGACGGCGATGTTCGTCGCGGCGGCGTTCCAGATCAGCCCGCTGTGCGGCTGGCTCTCGCCCCTGGCGCTGGCCATCGTCGGCTGGTACTCGCTGGCGAAGCGCTACACCTACTACACGCAGGCGTTCCTCGGGCTGGCGATGGCGGTGGCGCCGGTGGGCGGATGGCTCGCGGCCGGCGGCGGCCTCGAGCCGGCGCCGTGGTTGCTGGGCCTCGCGATCGGCCTGTGGGTCGCCGGCTTCGACATCATCTACGCCTGCCAGGATGAGGCGTTCGATCGCGCCCACGGGCTGAAGTCGATTCCGGTGCGCTTCGGTGTGGCCGGCGCGCTGCGTCTGTCGCGAGCCCTCCACATCGCCACCGTCGCGGTGATGGCGTCGCTGGCGCTGGTGCTGCCGCTCGGGCCGATCTACCTCGCCGGGGTCGTCCTGGTCGCGGTGCTCCTCGTCTACGAGCAGTCGATCGTGACCGCCCAGGACTTGTCGCGCGCCGCCGAGGCCTTCAACCTCAACGGCTACGTCGGCATCCTGTATATGACCACCACCGCCCTGGCGCTGTATGTCGGCTGATCGGCTCACCGGCGGCGCGCTGCCGCTCGACAAGGCGCCGTCGCGGATCGCGGGAATGTTCGACGCGATCGCCGGCCGCTACGACCTGCTCAACACCGTGCTGTCCGCGGGCCTGGATCGCCGCTGGCGGGCGCGCGCGATCGCCTCGCTGGCGCTCACCGGACGCGAGCGGGTGCTCGATGTCTGCGCCGGCACCGCGGACGTCTCGCTGGGCGCCGCCGCGGCGACGCCAGGGGCGGCGCGCGTCGTCGGCGTCGACTTCGCAGGGGCCATGCTGGCGAAGGGGCACGAGAAGATCGTCGCGGCCGGCCAGACGTCCCGCGTGCAGCTCATTCGCGGCGACGCGATGGCGCTCCCGATCGCGGCAGCCAGTGTCGACGCGGTGACCATCGCCTTCGGCATCCGCAACGTCCAGGGCACCGGCGAAGCGCTCCGTGAGCTGGTCCGCGTGCTGAGGCCGGGGGGACGGCTGGCCATCCTCGAGTTCGGCTTGCCGCAGGCGCCCGGCCTCAGGCAGCTCTACCAGTGGTACTTCCTGCAGGTTCTCCCGCGCGTGGGGCGGATGGTGTCGCGCCACGGCGGTGCCTACAGCTATCTGCCCGAGTCGGTCGGCGCCTTCCCCTGGGGACAGGATTTCGTGCGGCTGCTGAGCGACGCAGGGTTCGCCGAAGCGCAGAGCCGGCCAATGACGCTCGGCGTCGTCTATCTGTATACGGCCCGCAAGCCGTAAGGCCGCACGGTCGAGCCCGGAGCGGCGGGTATAATCGAGACAACTCGTTCATGTACTTCGACTTCGACGACCGCTACGAATCAGTCGAGGCGGTCGGCAGCGCGATCTCCAAGCGAGAGGGCGTCGTGCTGTCGGTCGTGGTGCATGCGGCGATCATCGCGGCCCTGTTGTTCGTGCCGAAGCTGGCGTGGTTCCAGCCGACGCCCGAAGAACTGGCCGCGCGTCGCGAACGTGAGCAGCCGCAGCCGCGCGCCGAGACCCCGCGCTTCGTCGTCGTCGAGCCGTTACGCGACATCCCGGCGCCAACCCCTCCTCCGCAGGCGGAGCTGTCCGACATGGACCGTCGCGCCGAGGCCCCGCGCCTGGCCGAGCGTCCGGAGAACGCGCTGCCGTTCTCGCGCGGCGATTCCGCCGACCGCGTGGAGGCCGCCCCCGAAGAGCGGCCGATGGGCCGTGGTCCGGCGCGCGAGCCGGCCCCGCCCACGCCGCCTGAGCGCATGGCCGAGAACGTGCCGCCGGCCCCGGAGGGCGAAAGCGCCACCCCGCTGCCGCCGCGTGCCGAGACGCGGACCGAGCCCTCGCGGCCGGCCGGAGGCGCGCTGGGCGAGGCGCTGCGCGACCTGCAGAAGTACGTCGACCGCCAGACCTTCAACAACCCCAACGGCGGCGTCAACGAGTTCGGCCCGGCGATCCAGTTCGACACCAAGGGCGTCGAATTCGGGCCATGGATCCGTCGCTTCATCGCCCAGGTGAAGCGCAACTGGCTGGTGCCGAATTCCGCGATGGCGATGCGCGGGCGCGTCGTCATCCAGTTCAACGTGCACAAGGACGGCTCGATCACCGACATCACGGTCGTGCGGCCCTCCGAGATCGACTCGTTCAACCGCGCCGCGCTCAACTCATTGGTGATGTCGAGTCCGACCACGCCCCTGCCGCCGGAGTATCCCGACGACAAGGCGTTCTTCACGGTCACGTTCTACTACAACGAGTCGCCCGCGCCCTGAGGCGGGGTCGATGCCGACGCGCGCACAGCAGACCGGGCTTCTCGCCGTGCTGACCGCCCTTGCCGTGTACGTGGCCCTCCAGTCCGGATGTCCCGCCCCGTGGTGATGCCGCGCTACCTCGCCGTGCTGGGGCCTACGGCGACGGGGAAGTCGTCGCTCGCCCTCGCCATCGCGCACCGCTATGGCGGCGAGATCGTGAACTGCGACTCGACCGCGGTCTACCGCGGCTTCGACATCGGCACCGACAAGGTGCCGGCAGCGGAGCAGCAGGGCGTGCCGCATCACCTCGTCGACATCGCCGATCCCGGCGACGAATACACCGCGGCCCGCTTCGCCGCCGACGCGGCCGCGGTGATTCGCGCGGTGCACGCCCGCGGCCGGCTGCCCATCGTCGTCGGCGGCACCGGCCTCTACTTCCGCGCCCTGACGCGTGGCCTCTTCCCGGGCCCGGCCGCCAATGCGGCGCTGCGGGCCCGGCTGGAGCGCGTCGGCGAGCGTCGCGGCAACGCCTGGCTGCACGGGGTGCTGCGGCGGCACGACCCGGACTCGGCGGCACGAATCAGTGCCGCCGATCGCAAGCGGATGATTCGCGCCATCGAGGTGCTGGCCCTCACCGGACGGCCGCTGACGGCCCATTTCGCGGACACCGTTCCGCCGCTCCCCGAGTTCGAGGTGATCGCCGTGGCCCTGACCATGCCGCTCGAGGCGCTCGAGCCGCGGCTGGCGCGCCGGGTCGACGCGCAGTTCGCCGCGGGTCTCGAAGACGAGGTGCGAGGCCTGCTCGCGTGCGGCGTGCCGCGGCAGGCCCGGCCGTTCGGCGGACTCGTCTACCGGCAGCTGATCGAGGAGCTCGACGGCGTGCGGCCGCGCGCCGCGACGCGCGATCTCATCGTGCGGGAGAACCGCCGCTACGCGCGCCGCCAGTTGATCTGGTTCCGCAAAGAGCCTACTCTTGAGTGGTTTGACGGACCCGGTGAAGCGGCGCATGTCCAGGCGCGCGTCTTCGACTACCTGGGAACGCGGGGACTGCACGACGGGAGCGACGTGGGCGATGGCTGAAGGAAAATCGAGCGCACCCAACATTCAGGACGTCTTCCTGAATTACGCACGGCGCGAGAAACTGGTCGTCACCGTGCATCTCCTCGACGGCCGCACCTTCGACTGCCGGATCAAGAACTTCGACCGGTTCGCGGTCGTGATCGAGTGCGAGGGCCTCGATTCCCTGGTGTTCAAGCACGCAATCGCCACCTTGCGGGTGCCGCGCAGCGTGCCGAACTACTTCTCGTCGCACCATCCCTGATCCGGGCCGCCGGCTCCCTGCCATGGCGCGCCGCGCCATCCTGCTCGTGCTCGACAGCGTTGGCGCCGGTGCGCTCGGCGATGCCGACGTCTATGGCGACGTTGGCAGCGACACCCTCGGCAACATCGCGCGTGCGGTGCCGCTGGCCCTGCCCACGCTGCAGTCGCTGGGGCTCGGCGCGGCAGTGACGATGCCCGGCGTGCCGCCGCCGGCACGCGCTCGGGCCTGCTGGGGCCGCATGGCCGAACGATCGGCCGGTAAGGACTCCGTGACCGGGCACTGGGAGCTCGCCGGTGTCGTGCTCGAGCGCCCGTTCCCGACGTTTCCTCACGGCTTTCCGCCTGATCTGATGGCGGCGTTCGAGCAGCGCATCGGCCGGCCGGCGCTGGGGAACGTCGTCGCGTCTGGGACGGCGATCATCGACGAGCTCGGCGTGGCGCACGTGCAGTCAGGGCGGCCCATCGTTTACACGTCGGCCGACAGCGTGTTCCAGATTGCGGCCCACGAAGAGGTCGTGCCGATCGCCACGCTCTACGACTGGTGCCACGTCGCCTACGAGCTGGCGGTCGAGGGCCTCGGCCTCGGGCGCGTGATCGCGCGGCCGTTCGTCGGCCCACCGGGCGCCTTCACCCGTACCGCCAATCGCCACGACTACGCCATGCCGCCGGTCGCCGAGACACTGCTCGATCGGCTCACCGCGCGCGGCGTGCCGGTGCATGCCGTCGGCAAGGTCAGCGACCTCTTCGCGGGACGTGGCGTGACGACGTCACGCTCGACCGTCAGCGACGACGACGGCATGACGGCACTGACAGGACTGATGGACGACGGCGCGCAGGGGCTGCTGTTCGCGAACCTGGTGGACTTCGACACCAGGTACGGGCACCGCAACGACGTCGCCGGGTACGCCGCGAATCTCATGCGCTTCGATGCACGACTGCCAGAGGTGCTCGATCGCCTCACCGCCGACGATCTGCTCATCGTCACCGCCGACCACGGCAACGATCCGACGACGCCGAGCACCGATCACTCCCGTGAATACGTGCCGTTGCTCGTCACGGCGCAGTGGCTGGCCGAGGGCCGGCCGCTCGGCGACCGTGAGACGTTCGCCGATGTCGGCCAGACCGTGGCCGAGTACCTTGGCGTCGGCGCGCTGGCGCACGGCACCAGCCTGCTGAGTGTCCTGCGCTAGCCCTGCTACCATGGCGGAATGGTGCAGGCGACCGGGCAGACCGTGACCATCCGCGAACAGCTCGAGGCGCGTGAGGACGAGGCCTTGGCGCCACCGGCGGCGCGCAGCGCGGCGACCAGGGGCCGGATCCGCGCCGAGGCCGAAGACCCGATCCGCCCGGCGTTCCAGCGCGATCGCGATCGCATCATCCACACCAAGGCCTTCCGGCGGCTGAAGCACAAGACGCAGGTGTTCTTCTCACCGGCCGGCGACCACTACCGCACACGGCTGACGCACACGCTCGAGGTCTCGCAGATCGCGCGCACCATCGCCAAGGTGCTCAGGCTGAACGAGGAGCTCACGGAAGCGATCGCCCTCGGGCACGACCTCGGCCACACGCCGTTCGGGCACGCCGGGGAGCGCGTGCTGCAGGCGCTCAGTCCGGGCGGGTTCAACCACTACGAACAGAGCCTGCGCATCGTCGACGTCCTCGAGCACGACCGCCAGGGGCTGAACCTGACCTGGGAGGTGCGCGACGGCATCGCACGCCACTCCAAGGGCAAGCACGGGTTGCCGGTGGGCGCGCCGCCCGAGCATCGGGCCTCGACGATGGAAGGGCAGGTGGCCCGCGTGGCCGACATCGTGGCCTACGTGAACCACGACGTCGACGACGCAGTGCGCGCCGGCCTCCTCGACGAAGCCGCGCTGCCGGTGTCGACCCGCCACGTGCTCGGCGGGTCGGCCTCCGAGCGCATCGGGCGCATGGTCTCCGACGTGGTACGCGAGACGCTGGCCGGCGGTACCGACGAGATCCGCATGAGCGCGGCCATGCTCGAGGCGACGCTGGCGCTGCGCGACTTCCTGTTCACGGCCGTCTACGAGAACGACGCCGCGACCGCCGAGTTCACCAAGGCGGAGGGCATCCTGGGCGGGCTGTGGGAGAAGGTGCAGCAGCGTCCTGACGCGTTCCTCGACCCCCGCACCATCGAGGCCGAGGGGCTCGACGTCGCCACCCGCGACTTCATCGCCGGCATGACCGATCGTTACGCCGTGGGGCTGTTCGAACAGCTCTTCATCCCGAAGCCGTGGGTCGGGCCGTGGCCGGTGTCGGAACGCTCGCCCGGCGGACGCTGAGACCGGCGGCGAAAGTCCGGCAAAACGTCGGGCAGTCGCGTGATATACTGACTGGTCGCCTCGGTCGCCGGAAACCGCGCGGGGCCCGCACGTCATGTTCCTCGACCTCACCGCCGTCCGGCAGCCCGAGACCACCGTCGAGCGCACCTTCGCGCCCGACGCGTTCGCCCCGGACGACGCGTTCCGCTTCGTTGCACCCGCGGTGCTGTCGGCCGTCCTGCACCAGGACGACGATCGCTTCCGCCTCGTCGGCCGCCTGTCGACCACGATCGAGCTCACCTGCAGCCGTTGCGCCGAGCCGTTCGCGATGCCGGTCGACGTCGCGTTGGAGCTGCGCTTCCTGCCGCAGGCCCTCGCCGGCAACAAGGCCGAGGACCCGGACGACGACCCGACCACCAGCTTCTACACCGACGATCGGATCGACCTGGGCCAGGTGGTGCGCGAGCAGTGCTACCTGACGCTGCCCATGAAGCCCCTCTGCACGCCGGACTGCCAGGGCCTGTGCCCGCAGTGTGGCATCAACCTCAACACCGAGCGCTGCGCCTGTGCCCCGACGTGGCAGGATCCGCGGCTGGCCGTGCTGCAGTCGCTCACTTCCCGGACCGACTCCGATGCCTAATCCGAAACGCCGTCACTCCAAGACCCGCGGCCGCAAGCGCCGCACCCACGACGCGCTGCCGACGACCACGGCTGGCGCCTGCCCGCAGTGCGGGGAGCCGAAGGCGCCGCACCGCGTGTGCGCCTACTGCGGCTTCTACAACGAGCGGCAGGTTCGCGCCGTCGACGAGGAGTAGGCGTCCTGATCGCCGGAGCCGCCGCGCACAGCGGAGTGGCGCCAATCTCCGGGCGGGCGCGTCCATGAGGGCATCGCCGGCCCGGCCGGGACGTGTCGCCGTCGACGCCATGGGCGGCGATCACGCCCCCGGGCGCGTCGTCGACGGGGCCGTGGCGGCCGCCCGCCAGGGCGTGCCCGTGGCCCTCGTCGGGCGACGGGCGGCGATCGACGCCGCGCTCGACGCCCATCCCGATGCCGCGACGCTCGACCTCGAGATCGTCGAGGCGGCGGATGTCATCGGCATGGAGGAAGCGCCGGCGATGGCGCTTCGGCGCAAGCCCGACGCGTCGATTCGCGTCGCGGCCGCGCTGGTCGCACGGGGAGACGCCGCGGCCGTCGTGAGCGCCGGCCATACCGGCGCCACCGTCGTCGCCGCGCATGCGGTCTTCGGCATGCTGCCCGGGGTCGACCGCCCGGCACTGGCGCCGGCGATTCCGACCCGCACCGGGATGGCGGTGCTGCTCGACGCGGGTGCGACGGTGGAGTGCCGCCCGCCACACCTGCTGCAGTTCGGAGTCATGGGGGCCGTCTACGCAGAGGCGCTGCTCGGCACGCCGCAGCCGCGCGTGGGCGTGCTCTCGATCGGCGAGGAGGAAGGCAAGGGCAACGAGTTGACGCGCGAGGCCTACAAGCTGCTCAAGGCCGCGCCGGTGACGTTCGTCGGCAACGTCGAGGCGCGCGATGTCTTCTCGGGGGTGGCCGACGTGATCGTGTGCGACGGCTTCACCGGCAACGTCGCTCTGAAGCTGAGCGAGGGACTGGTCGAGACCGTGGAGGAACTGCTGGGCGCCGAGCTGTCGAGCACGTTCTCGAGCCAGATGGGCTACCTGCTGTCGCGCCGGGCGTTTCGCCGCTTCCGCAAGCGCCTCGACTACTCCGAGTACGGCGGTGCGCCGCTGCTCGGCGTGTCCGGCCTGGCGTTCGTCTGTCACGGCCGCTCGTCGGCGAAGGCGATTCGCAACGCCGTGGTCGCGGCCTCGCGCTTCGCGGCCGACGGTATCCTGGCGCGTGTCGAGCGCCGCGTGAGCGAGACGTTGACGAGGGATCGATGATCGCGTGGGTGTTTCCGGGGCAGGGCGCCCAGGCCGTCGGGATGGGCAAGGCCCTCGCCGAGGCGTTTCCGATCTGCCGCGACACGTTCGCCGAGGCCGACGACGCCCTCGGCTTCGCGCTCAGCGCGATGATCTTCGACGGCCCGGCCGAGCGCCTGATGCTGACCGAGATCACGCAGCCGGCGATTCTCACGATGAGCGTGGCGGCCTGCCGGCTGCTCGAGTCGCGCGGCGCGACGCCGGCGATGGTTGCCGGCCACAGTCTGGGCGAGTACAGCGCGCACGTGGCCGCCGGTACCTTCGCGTTCGCTGATGCCGTGCGGGTCGTGCACCATCGCGGCCAGTACATGCAGGAGGCGGTGCCGGTGGGCACCGGCGCGATGGCGGCCATCCTGGGCGGCGACGAGGCCATGGTGGCGCAGGCCTGCGCCGAGGCGGCCGAGGGCGAGGTCGTGAGCCCCGCCAACCTCAATGCCCCGGGCCAGGTCGTGATCGCCGGCACGGCGGCCGCTGTCGCTCGGGCCGGCGAACGCGCGAAGGCCCTCGGCGCGAAGCGGGTGATTCCGCTGCAGGTGAGCGCCCCCTTCCATTGCGCGCTGATGAAGCCGGCGGAGGAACGCCTGGCACCCGAGCTGCGGGCGCTGACCTTGCGCGACCCGCGGGTGCCGGTCGTGGCCAATGTCGACGCGACGCCTCGCACCGCGGCGGCCTCGTCAATCGACGCGCTGATCCGCCAGGTGTCGGCGCCGGTGCGGTGGGAAGACTGCGTCCGCCGCCTTGCGTCGGCCGGAGTCAGCGCATATGTTGAGGTGGGGCCGGGCACGGTGCTGAGCGGCCTGATCAAGAAGATCGCGAAGGACGCGACCATCCTCAACCTCGACGCTCCCGACGGGCTCGCCGCCATCGAGGCGCTGGCTGCCGGCGGCACGGGCACACACGCATGAACTCCCTCGACGGCAAGGTGGCGCTCGTCACCGGCGCCTCGCGCGGCATCGGCCGCGCCATCGCGCATCAGCTCGCCGGCCGTGGCGCATTGGTGATCGCGGCCGCGCGCGGTGACAACGCCCGTGGCACGGTGGACGCGATTGCCGCCGCAGGAGGCCGGGCCGAGCCCCTGACGCTCGAGGTGACCGATGCCGACGCCGCGGTGGCGGCGGTGCAGGGCATCGCGACGAGGCACGGCCGCCTCGACATCCTCGTCAGCAACGCCGGCATCACCCGCGACCAGCTCATGCTGCGCATGAAGCGCAGCGACTGGGACGACGTGATCGCCACCAACCTCACCGCCGCGTTCGTGCTGTGCCAGGCGGCGTTGAAGCCCATGATCAGGCAGCGCGCGGGGCGCATCATCGCCATCAGCTCGGTCGTGGGGCAGATGGGCAATGCGGGACAGGCCAACTATGCGGCGTCGAAAGCCGGCCTGATCGGCTTCTGCAAGTCACTGGCCCGCGAGGTCGGATCGCGCCAGGTCACGGTCAATGTGGTGGCGCCGGGATTCGTGGCCACCGACATGACGGGTGCCGTCGACGCCGCCACGCAGGCCGGGTGGGCCGCACAGATTCCGTTGGGCCGGCTCGGCACTCCCGACGACATCGCGGCGGCGGTGTGTTTCCTGGCGTCCGACGAGGCGTCGTATATTACTGGGCAGGTTCTCGCAGTCAACGGCGGGATGTACACGTAGGAGGGCCAGATGGCCGTAGCGGACAAGGTGAAGAGCATCATCGTCGAGCAGCTCGGGGTGGACGAAGAGGAAGTGACGTCGGACGCGTCGTTCGTCGAGGACCTCGGCGCGGATTCGCTCGACACCGTCGAACTCGTCATGGCGTTCGAAGAGGAGTTCGAGATCGAGATTCCCGACGAGGACGCGGAGAAGATCACCCGCGTGAAGGACGCCGTCGAGTACATCGAGAAGCACGGCAAGAAGAAGTAGCTGGAGGCAGCGTGAACAGGCGAGTCGTCGTCACCGGCATCGGGCTGGTGACGTCCCTGGGGGTCGGGACCGAGGCCACGTGGGCCGCCCTGCTGGCGGGCACGTCGGGCGCCGGTCCGATCACGAAGTTCGAGGCCGAGCATTTCGCCACGCGCTTTGCGTGCGAGGTGAAGGGCTTCGATCCGCTGGCGTTCGTGGAGAAGAAAGACGTCAAGAAGATGGACGTCTTCATCCAGTACGCCATTGCGGCCACGCAGTACGCGATGGACGACTCGGGCCTGGTGGTCACGCCCGAGATCGCGCCCGAGGTCGGCGTGAGCATCGGGTCGGGCATCGGCGGCTTCGCCACCATCGAGCGCGAGCACAGCGCGCTGCTCGAGGGTGGTCCGCGCAAGATCTCGCCGTTCTTCATCCCGGCGTCGATCATCAATCTGGCATCGGGCCAGGTGTCGATCCGTTTCGGCGCCAAGGGGCCGAACCTCGCCACGTGCACGGCCTGTTCGGCCTCGGCGCACGCGGTCGGTGACTCCTACGAGATCATCAAGCGCGGCGACGCCGACGTGATGATCACCGGCGGGTCGGAAGCCGCGATTACCCCGATGAGCGTCGGCGGCTTCGGCGCGCTGCGCGCGCTGTCGCAGCGCAACGACGAACCGGCCCGCGCCAGCCGTCCTTTCGACAAGGATCGCGACGGCTTCATCATCGGCGAGGGCGCCGGCGTGCTGATCATCGAGGAACTGGAGCACGCGAAGGCGCGTGGCGCGCGCATCTACGCCGAGATCGTCGGCTACGGGATGTCGGGCGACGCGTATCACATCACCGCCCCGTCCGAGGACGGCGACGGCGCGGTGCGGGTGATGACGCGGGCGATGAAGAAGGCGGGCCTGCAGCCGTCGGACATCGACTACGTCAACGCCCACGGCACCTCCACGCCGTTCAACGACAAGCTCGAGACGCTCGCCATCAAGAAGACCTTCGGCGATCACGCGGCGAAGCTCGCCATCTCGTCGACCAAGTCGATGACCGGCCACCTGCTCGGCGCCGCCGGCGGACTGGAGGCCGGCATCTCGGCGCTGGTGGTGCATCACCAGGTGGTGCCGCCCACGATCAACCTCGACGAGCCCGACGCCGAGTGCGATCTCGACTACGTGCCCAACGCGAAGCGGGCCATGTCCATCCGGCACGTCCTCTCCAATTCCTTCGGGTTCGGCGGCACGAATGCCGCCCTGGTGCTGCGCCGCTACGAGGGCTGATCGGCCGCGCCGATCGCCGGCGCCCGCCGCCACACGTCATGAAGATTGCCGTCTGTATCAAGCAGGTGCCGACGCGGGAATGGCAGCCGCGTCTCACCGACGATCGCCGCTGGGTGCGCGACACCGACATCGCCTACGAGATGAACGAGCCCGACGCCTATGCGCTCGAGGAAGGGCTGCGGCTCAAGGAGAAGCACGGCGGGGAAGTCGTGGTCGTCTCGGCCGGCCCGACCCGCGTGCAGCAGGTGATTCGCGAGGCACTGGCTCGCGGCGCCGATCGCGCGATTCACGTGCAGGACGACGCATTGGGCACCGCGGATGCGTGGGCCGGGGCCGTCGCCGTGGCCGATGCCGTGAAGGACGAGCGTTTCGACATCGTGCTCACCGGCCTGCAGAGCGACGACCAGGGCCATGGCCAGTTCGGCCCGGTGCTGGCGCACCGGCTCGGGATGCCGCACTCCACCATCATCATGGAAGTGCAGATCGCCGACGGCCGGCTGCGCGCCAAGCGCGAGCTCGAAGGCGGCTGGTTCCAGTACGTCTCGATGCCGCTGCCGGCGCTGCTCACGATCCAGAGCGGCATCAATCAGCTGCGCTACGCCACGCTCAAGGGCATCATGGCCGCGAAGAAGAAAGAGGTGCGGGTGATCGCGCCCGCGGCGCCGGTGGCGTCACGCGTGAAGGTCCTGTCGCTGTCGGTGCCGCAGAAGGCGAAGCAGACCGCGATGATCGGCGGTTCGCCCCAGGAGGCGGCGCGCGAGCTCGTGCGCCGGCTGCGCGAAGAGGCGCGCGCGCTGTGATTCTCGTCGTCGCCGAACAGAAGGACGGGCGCCTCAACCGCGCGAGCTGGGAAGCCATCGCCGCGGCGCAGTCGCTGGCCGACGGCGCCATGCCGGTCACCGTGGCCGTGTTCGGCCACGCCGTCGAGGCCGTGGCTCAGGAGCTGGCGGCCGCTGATGTGGCCGCGGTCTGGGCGATCTCGCACGAGGCCCTCGCCGGCTACACGCCGGATGCCTACGTGGCCGCCGCGGCAGAGGTCATCACTGCCGCCTCGCCGGCCTACGTCTGCTTCCCGCATACCTATCAGACCCGCGACTTCGCCCCGGTGCTGGCGGCGCGGCTCGAGCGCACGCTGCTCACCGATGTCACGGGCCTGGTGAAGAAGGACGGCCAGGTCGCGTTCACGCGGCCGATGTTCCAGGGCAAGCTGACCGCCGAGGTCGTGGCCGATGGGCCGGCGCCGCATCTCGTGTCGTGGCAGATCGGCGCCTTCCGAGCCGACGCCGCCACGCGGGGCGCGGGCGCCCCGGTGACGGCGAAGGTCGCGACCATCGACGCCGCCGCGTTGCGGCAGCAGGCCGAGGCGCCCTTCCAGGAGGCGAAGGCGGCGGTCGATCTGTCGCAGGCCGACCGGATCGTCGCTGTCGGCCGCGGTATCAAGGCGCAGGAACACGTGGCGCTGGCCGAGCGGCTGGCGAAGGCGTTCGGCGCTGAGCTGGCTGCGTCGCGGCCCATCTGCGACAACGGCTGGCTGCCGATGGAACGGCAGATTGGCAGCTCGGGCCAGACCGTCGCGCCGAAGCTGTACGTGGCGGTCGGCATCTCGGGCGCCATCCAGCACCTGGTCGGCATGAAGGGCTCGCGGACGATCGTCGCCATCAACAAGGACGCCGACGCGCCGATCTTCGAAGTGGCCGACTACGGCATTCAAGGCGACCTGTTCGAGCTGGCGCCGGCCCTGATCGCGGAGCTGGGCGGGTCCTAGACCGCCGCCGACGCGGACGTGGAGGCCGCGGGGACATGGAACGCGAGACCCTCGACGTCGACATCCTGATCGTGGGCGCGGGTCCGGCCGGCCTGTCGGCCGCGCTGCGGCTCTCGCAGCTGCAGCAGCAGCGGGGCGGTGATCCGCTCACGGTCGCGGTCATCGACAAGGCGCGCGAGGCCGGGGCGCACTCGCTGTCCGGCGCGCTCCTCGACCCGTCGACGCTCGTCGACCTCGTGCCCGACTACGCGGCGAAGGGCGCGCCGCTCGCCTGCCCGGTCACGTCCGACGCCGTCTACCTGCTCGGTCAGACGACGCAGCACAAGCTGCCGATCACGCCGCCGCCGTTCACCAACCACGGCAACCACGTCATCTCGCTGAGCCACTTCGTGAAGTGGCTGGCGCAGCAGGTCGAGGCCAGCGGCACCGATCTCTTCATGGGCTTTGCCGGGCAGTCGGTGCTGTTCGAGGATGGCCGCGTCGCCGGCGTTCGCACGGGCGACCGCGGCATCGGCAAGTCGGGGGCACCTCGGGGCGCGGTGGAGCCGGGCGCCGACATCCGCGCGGCGGTGACCATCTTCGCCGATGGCGTCCGCGGCCATCTCACCAAGGAGCTGCTGCGCGAGCATCAGCTCGGGCCGTCGAACCCGGCGCAGTACGCCATCGGCGTGAAGGAGCTGTGGGACGTCGCGAAGGACCGGATCGCGCCGGGGACGGTCATCCACACGCTCGGCTACCCGCTGCGGCAGGAAGAGTTCGGCGGCTCGTGGATCTACGCGCTGCCCGAGGGGCGCGTGTCGATCGGCTTCGTGGTCGGCCTCGATTACCAGGATCCGCTGCTCGATCCGCACGCCGCGTTCCAGCGCTTCAAGACGCATCCGTTCGTGGCGGATCTCCTGCGCGGCGGCTCGCTGGTACGCTTCGGCGCCAAGGCGCTGCCCGAGGGCGGCTGGAACACGCAGCCGACGCTCTACACCAACGGCGCGCTCATCGTCGGCGACGCGGCCAACCTCGTGAACTCGCTGCGCCTCAAGGGCATCCACCTGGCGATGCGCAGCGGCATGCTCGCTGCCGAGACGGCGTTCGACGCCGTGCGCGCCGGCGACACGTCGCCGACGCGACTGGCGGCCTACAAGGCCGCGCTGGACGCCTCGGCGGTGAAGCGCGAGCTGTACCCCGTACGCAACGTGCACCAGGCGTTTGGCCACGGCACCTACGTCGGCTCGCTGTTCGCGGGCCTCGCGATGATGACCGGCGGCTGGTGGCCCGAGGACCTGCAGGGCCACGCCGGACACACCCGCATGCGCCGCCTGGGCGACTACTACGGGCTGGCCAAGCGCGATCCCCTGCGCGCGTCGAACGCCGTGACGCCCGAGCGCGGGCTCACGTTCGACAAGGCCACCAGCGTGCACTACGCCGGCGTCCATCACGAGGAGGACCAGCCGCCGCACCTGCGCGTGCACACCGACGTCTGTCACAGCATCTGCGGGCCCGAGTACGGCCATCCCTGCGTCAAGTTCTGTCCGGCCAACGTCTACGAGATGGTCGACAACGGCGCCGGCGGGAAGCGTCTGCAGCTCAACGCCTCGAACTGCGT
>CADEDM010000090.1 GCA_902826065.1 uncultured Acidobacteriota bacterium
GCCGAGATGACGCGCCTGCAGAACGACGACCTGTCGATTGCCGCCCGGGCCGTGGTGCCGCTGCTGCGTGACCTGCCGTTCGCCAACCCGGCCGCCGCGAAGGCCCGCGACGCCGTGCTGGCCTGGGACTTCGTGCTCGACAAGAACTCCGCGCCGGCGGCGGTGTACGAGCTGTTCTCACGGCGGCTCCTCGCGGCGGTGCGCGAGGCCTCGATTCCGGCCTCGGCGCGGGCATCGGTGCCGAATGCCCTCATCAGCCAGAAGCGGGTCATCGACTGGCTGCAGGCGCCGGATGGCCGCTTCGGCGCCGAGCCCACCAAGGGCCGTGACGCGATGGTGGTGGCGGCCTTCGAGCAGGGCGTGGCCGATGTCACGGCCCGCTTCGGCCCCGACATGGCGGCGTGGAAGTGGGGCGACGAGAAGCTGCACCACGCGCTCATCAAGCACCCGATGTCGGACGCGGTGAACGACGAGACGAAGAAGAAGCTCGAAGTCGGGCCGTTCCCCCGCGGCGGCGACGGCACGACCGTGAGCGCCACCGGCGGGCAGGACAACCAGACCGGCGGCGGGTCGCTGAAGATCGTGGCCGACCCGGAGAACTGGGACAACAGCGTCGGCCTCAACACCCCCGGCCAGTCGGGCAACCCCGACGACCCGCACTACCGCGACCTGTTCGAGCTGTGGTCGCGCGGCCGCTACTTCCCGGTCGCCTATTCGCGGGCCAAGGTGGAGTCCGTGGCCGAATCGACGACCACGCTGTCACCCGGGGCGCCCGCGACGTCGGGGCGCCAGTAGCGACCGCAACGCTCGCCACCTGGCCGTGCAGCCCGTGATGGGCCGTGGCCACCGATTGCGCTAGTCAGAACGGGCCCCGCCTGGGCGGGGCCTGCCCCTGCCCCTGCCCATGATCGAAGTCACCGACGTCGTGAAGCGCTACGGCGCGACCACGGTCCTGAACCGCGCGTCGTTCCGCATCGCCGAAGCCCAGCTCACCACCATCCTCGGCCCGTCGGGCTGCGGCAAGTCCACGATGCTCCGCTGCCTCAACCGGCTCGAGCGCTTCGACGACGGCGCCATCACCATCGGCGACGTGCAGGTCGCCGGCGGAGCCGCCGGAGCGGGCTCGCGAGCCGACGAGGACGACCTCGTGCAACGGGTGCGCGAGAAGGTGGGCATCGTCTTCCAGGCCTTCAACCTGTTCCCGCACCTCACGGCGCTCGGCAACGTGATCGAGGCGCCGATGACGGTGAAGCACATGCCACGGGCCCAGGCCGAGGAGGTCGGCCGGCACTACCTGTCGCGCGTCGGCCTCGCCGGCAAGGAGTCGCACTATCCGGCGCAGCTCTCGGGCGGCCAGCAGCAGCGCGTGTCGATCGCGCGGGCGCTGGCCATGGAGCCGGCGGTGGTGCTCTTCGACGAGCCGACTTCGGCCCTCGATCCGCGCCTCGTACGCGACGTGGCGAAGCTGCTGCGCGCGCTCGACGACCTCAAGAAGACGCTGGTGGTCGTGTCGCACGACCTCGACTTCGCCCGCGCCATCTCCGACCAGGTGATCTACTTCGAGGGTGGACGCGCGGTGGAGGCCGGCACGGCGGCGCAGGTCTTCGAGCAGCCGTCGCACGCCGAGACGAAGGCGTTCCTCGACAGCTTCAACGAAGGCGCCAACCCGGTGGGGGCGCGATGACCGCCTTTCTTCGCATCCTGGTCTTCGCGGTCGTGGCCACCGGGGTCCCCACCGGGGATGCCGCGGCGCAGTCGGCGCTCGACCGCGTGCGCCAGACCGGGGTCATGCGGGTCGGCATCGACGCCACCTATCCGCCGTTCGGCATGGCCGAGGGCGGCGAGTTCAGCGGCTTCGACGTCGACATCGCCCGCGCCATCGCGCGCGAGCTGAAGGTGCGGGCGGAGCTGGTCAACGCCAGTTTCGACGGCGTCTTCCCGGCCCTGCAGAACGGGTCGTTCGACGTCGTGATCTCGGCCGTGACCATCACGCCCGAGCGCCAGCAGACGCTGCTCTTCTCGGAGCCCTACATCGACGCCGGCCAGGGCATCGCGGTGCGGCAGGACAGCACCATCACGGGCGTCGATGGCCTGTCGGGGCGCACCGTCGGCGTGCAGATCAACACGACCGCCCAGTTCGCCATGGAACAGCGGGCGGGCGTGACGATCCAGAAATACAACACCATCGACCTGGCCCTGCTCGACCTGCGCAACGGCCGCATCGACGCCGTGGCCAGCGATGCTCCGGTGTTGCGCTACATGACCACGCTCACGTTCCAGGACCTGAAGTCCGTGGGCAGCGACTACACCGACGAGCAGTTCGGCATCGTGCTGGCGAAGGGCTCCGACGATCTGCGGCGGGCCGTCAACGCGGCGCTGTGGCGCGTGCAGGACTCCGGGGAGTACGCGCGCCTCTACGCGCGCTGGTTCGGCGAGGCCGCCACGGCGAGCGCGGGCGCGGGTGGGGCCGCGCCGTCGGCGATCGACCTCGGCGTGATCGCACGCACGTGGCCGATCTTCATCCGCGGCGTCGGCCTCACGGCCCTGATGGCGGTCACGAGTCTCGTGCTCGGCCTGCCACTGGGCCTGGCGCTGGCCCTGGCGCGGGTGCAGCCGCAGAAGGCGGTCTCGGTGCCGGCGGCGGCCTACGTCGAGTTCATGCGCGGCACGCCGCTGCTCGTGCAGATTCTCTTCATCTATTTCGTGCTGCCGGTAGCCGGCGTGAACCTGCCGGCGATCTTCAGCGGCATCCTGGCGCTGACGATGAACGCCGCCGCGTACATCTGCGAGATCATCCGCGCCGGCATCCTGTCGATCGACGCCGGCCAGATGGAGGCCGCACGCTCATTGCGCATGACCTACTGGCAGGCGATGCGGCGCATCATCCTACCGCAGACGTTCCGCCGCGTCGTGCCGCCGCTCACCAACGAGGGCATCGCGCTGCTCAAGGACTCATCGCTGGTGTCGGTGATCGGCCTGACCGAGCTGGCGCGCACCGGCCAGGAACTGGCCAGCCGCTACGCGGCGCCGCTCACGATCTGGCCGTTCGTGGCCTTGCTCTACCTGCTGCTGACGGTGCCGCTGACGCGGATGGCGCAGTACCTCGAAGACCGCTGGCGCCCGGTGACACGGTCGTAGCGCGGCGGCGCCGGGCGGGGCCTCCGCCTTCATACCGCTGGACGGCCCACGGAGACGGCATCGCGCGGTGCCGACTCGACCCTGTGCCGGGACTCCAGTACCCTTGTTCGCGTGAGTTCCGACACGCCCCTCGAGGCCGCAGCCTCGATCGATTCCAGGCTGCCCGGCGAGATCGCCCGCCGCCGCACCTTCGCGATCATCTCGCACCCCGACGCCGGCAAGACCACGCTGACGGAGAAGCTGCTGCTCTACGCCGGCGCCATCGAGCTGGCCGGCGCGGTGCGCGGCAGGAAGACCCAGCGCCACGTCGTCTCCGACTGGATGGACGTGGAGCGCGAACGCGGCATCTCGGTGACGTCCGCGGCGCTCGACTTCGACCTCGGCGACTGCCGCGTCACGCTGCTCGACACGCCGGGCCACCAGGACTTCAGCGAGGACACGTACCGCACGCTGTTCGCCGTCGACAGCGTGATCATGGTCATCGACGCCGCCAAAGGCATCGAGACACAGACGCGCAAGCTCTACGAGGTCTGCCGGCTCCGACGCCTGCCGATCCTCACCTTCATCAACAAGCTCGATCTGCCGGGCCGCGACCCGTTCGACCTGCTCGAGGAGATCGAGCGCGTCCTGGGCATCGCCACGGCGCCGCTCAACTGGCCGATCGGCAGCGGCGATCGCTTCCGCGGCGTCTTCGATCTGGTCACCCAGGAAACGCGTCTCTACGAGCGCGTCAAGGGCGGCGGGTTCCGGGCCCCGGTGCACACGGCCGACGCATCCGACCCGGTGCTCGTCGACATCCTCGGGCAGGAGCAGCGCGACACGCTCCTGAACGACACCACGCTCATCAAGGGCGCCGGCACGCCGTTCAGCCGCGAGCAGTACCTGGCGTTCGAGCAGACGCCGGTCTACTTCGGCAGCGCGCTCGACAACTTCGGCATGGAGGCGCTGCTCGAGGCGCTGCAGACTCTGGCGCCGTCGCCACAGGCCCGCCAGACACCGCAGGGCATCGTGTCGCCGCTCGCGCCCGGCTTCTCGGGGTTCGTGTTCAAGATCCAGGCGAACATGAACCGCAAGCACCGCGATCGCGTGGCTTTCGTGCGCGTGTGCTCGGGCGTGTTCGAGAAGGACATGGCCCTCGTGAACGCCCGCGACGGCGAGATCGTGCGGGCGGCGCGTCCCTACCGCTTCTTCGGCGGCGAACGCGAGACCGTGGAGAAGGCCTACCCGGGCGATGTCATCGGCCTGCCGAACCCTGGCAAGTTCGCGATTGGTGACACGCTGTTCGTGGGCCCGCGGGTGGAGTATCCGCCGGTGCCGCGCTTCCCACCCGAGCACTTCGGCCGCGCGCGCCTGCTCGACCAGCGCTCCAAGCAGTTCGACCAGGGCGTCCGCCAGCTCGAGGAAGAAGGCCTGATGCAGGTGGTGTTCCCCGTGCACGGCCGACGCGAACCCATTCTCGGCGTCGTCGGCCCGCTGCAGCTCGACATCGTCGAGGCCCGCCTGAAGCAGGAGTACGGCGTCGAGTGCAAGATCGACCCCTTGTCCTACACCGCCATGCGCTGGGTCACGGCCGACGCGAAGACGCTGAGCGACATCGAGAACCGCTCCACCGGCATCCTGAGGGCGGTCGACCGCGACGAGCATCCGGTGCTGCTCTTCGAGTCGCCCTGGCACCTGAGCTACCTGCAGCAGCAGAACCCCGACCTGCCGTTAAGGGAACTGGGCTGACAACCCTGCCCCGCCCCCGGGCCGTCCAATCGCCCGAGGTGACCGGTATGCGCGGACAGGTCTGGCTGGCAGGTGTGGGCGTGGCGGTGATGGCCGTGGTGGGGGGCTCGCGGGCGGCCGTGGTGGCCGGCGAGGCGTCACAGGCCACGTCGGCGGCCCTCGACGCCGGCCGCTGGACGGCGGATTTCCACAAGGGCTGGCGCGACGACGACGGCCGCACCCGGCTGCAACTGTCGTTGCGCAGCCGCGACGGCGACGACCACTGGGGCTTCGCCGTGCCGACGTCGGAGCTCGAAGGCCTGCCGCCGGCGGCGCGCGATGGCGCAGCCTCCGATGTCGCGTTCCGGCTGGTCCGCGAAGCGGGCACCGTGAGCTTCCGCGGATCGTTCTCGGACGGCCGCGGCTCGGGCGACTACTCGTTCGCGCCCGACGCCCGCTACGCTGCGACGATGGCCGGCTTCGGCTACCGCGACCTGTCGCGCGAGCGGCAGATGCGCCTGGCGGTGCTGGACGTCTCCAGCACGTTCGCCCGAGAGATTCGCGACGCCGGCCAGACCACGCTCACGCTCGACGAGCTGGTCCGCTTCCGCATCCACGGCGTGAGCGGCCCGGTCATCCGCGAGCTGGCGTCGCTGGGCTACAAGGCACTCGAGCCCGACGTGCTGGTCAGGATGCGGATCCACGGCGCCACGCCCGAACGCATCCGCGGCTTCCAGCAGGCCGGCCTCACGGGCCTGTCGCCCGACGACCTGGTGCGGATGCGCATCCACGGCGTGTCACCCGAGTTCATCGCCGGACTGAAGACGCGCGGCTACACCGGCCTCGACGCCGACGACCTGACCCGCATGAAGATCCACGGCGTCTCGCTCGACGGCATCGACGGGCTCAAGGCCGCAGGCATGACCGGTCTCTCGGCCGACGACCTGGTGAAGTTCCGCATCCACGGCGTGTCGCCGTCGTTCGTCCGCGACATGCGCGGCCTCGGCTTCGCCACGGCCGACGAGGACGACTTCGTGAAGATGCGCATCCATGGCGTGAGCGCCAGCTTCGTGAAGGACGCCCGCGCCGACGGCTACGAGATCCTCAACGCCAACGACGCCGTGGACTTCGCGATCCACGGCCGCCGCCGCGCGCGCCGGCGCTAGTTCTCTCGCGGCGGCCGGCGCGCACCGCTGACCTGCACCAGCGCCGCGCAGGCGTCCAGATGCACCGCCGTCGCATCCCGGCGCCAGAACGCGACGTTGCCTTCGTCCTGGCACTGCGTATTGCCCGTCGAAAACTCGTAGACCACGACGTGTTCCCGCCGTGATCCGTAGTCGCTGAGTCGCCACGTGAGTGCGTGAGCCACGGCCGACGGCGCCAGTAGCGGCGAGTCGTTCAGCGGTGTCGCGGCGGTGACCTTGCCCTGGGCATCGAACGTCAGGCGCAGGATCACGACGCCCTCGACCCTGGCGCTCCGCGCGATCGGCGGATACTTCGGCGGGCCGTACTCGATGATCCACGGGTCATACGACGAGTACGGCATGACGTTGCGGCGGCGGGCGGTCGTGCAGGCCGTGATCACCGCCAGATTGGGGCGCCTGAGTCGAAACAGGCTCCGCCGGTCGTCGCTACACCGTCCCAGATCGATCTCGAAGCGAAACGCCATGGCGCCACCCGGGGAGCCTGGCGGGAACATCCACTGGCGAAGGTTGGCGACCGCGGCCGGCGCCAGCGTCTCGTGACCAGAGAGCGCGGTGGCCTCGGTCACGCGTCCAGTGGCATCGACCGCGAACTGCACTACGACCGTGCCCTGCCAGCGCGCGTCGAGAGCGGCCTCCGGGTAGGCGAGTTCGACGAAACTCGCCGGCAGCGCTCGCGGCCACTGTTCGTAGAGCTGACTGCCGCTGACGCCGAGCGCAAAGAGCAAGAGCGGAAACAGCATCCCTACCTCCTCTCCACCCGTCGCGGAAGCGCCGGCGCGAGTACCTGGTCCCGGGTGCCAGATCCCCGGTCCCTGCGGAATTCACATCCCGTAGCGCTGGCGCAGGATGCCGACGTGATGGGCGAAGTGGCCGCCCAGCAGCCACGCCAGTGACCGCGCGGTGATGCGCTTGCCATTGGCGAGCGCCTCACGGTCGAGCGTGGCGGCCGTCAGTGATCCGACCAGCGCCAGCGACGCCTGGCGCACCGCGGCCAGTTCGGCCACCACGCTCGCCAGCGACCGGTGCTCGTAGCCGGCCTCGAGCTGCCAGGCGTTCTCGTCGAAGCCGGCGAGGGGCGTCTGGTCGGCGCGCGCGATGCGCAACAGCCGATACGCGAACACGCGTTCGGTGTCGGCCATGTGGCCGATCACCTGCGCCACGGTCCACTTGTTCTCGGCATAGGCGTGGCCGGCCTTTGCTTCCGGCCACGTGGCCATCTCGGCCAGCACTGCCTGCTGGCCGGCGAGCTGCGCGGCCGCGTCGGCGCCGGTCGAGGCGTCGAGGTAAGTCTGGTAGAACGGTGCGTAGTCACCCGGCGCGGGTCGGCCGATCGTCATCGCGACACTCCTGCGGCTGCGGCCATCGCCTCGGCCACCGGGCCCAGGCTGGCGAGTCCGTATACGTCCCTAGGGTACTGCGGCAGGAAGATGCGCGGCCGCGTCCCGAACCGCGCCGCGATCTCGTCGAGATAGACGCGCTCCTGCGCGCGCCGCGCCTGCAGGAAGGCATCCGACGTCTCCGCCGGCAGCACGCGGTTCACGACCAGGCCACCGACCTTGACGCCAGTGTCATCGAGCTGCGCGATGGCGCGGGCGGTCTCCTCGATCGGCAATCGCTCGGGGATGAGCACCAGCACGAACGCGGTCGTGCGTCCGCTCATCAGCCGGGCGCGCAGCGTCTGCAGGCGATCGAACCGGTCGCGCAACGACACCAGGATCGGATCCTCCTTGTCGTCGCCTTCCACGCCCAGCATCGCGCGACGCGAGCGCGTGAGCGCCCGAATCCACGCGTCCATCAGCTCGGGCATCTTCACGAGACGCAGGGTGTGGCCGGTGGGCGCGGTGTCGAACACGATCAGGTCGAAGCGGGTGTCCTCGCCGCGGATCAGGCCGCCCATGCGATCGAACAAGGCCACCTCCTCGGCGCCGGGCATGCTGGCGGCGAGGTCGATCTGTTTGTAGGCCTCTTTGAGAATCGAGTGGCCGAAGAGGACGCGCACGCGGTCCTTGACCTCGCGCACGTAGCGCGCCGATTCCGTCGCGGCGTCGATCTCGAGGCCCCACAGATTCGGCAGCAGCGGCACCGGCTCCGGCCCGATGGGACGCTCGAAGATGTCGGAGGTGGAGTGCGCCGGATCCGTGGAGACCAGCAGCACCTTCCGCCCGGCGCGGCTGGCCGCCAGGGCGGTCGCCGCGGCGCACGTGGTCTTGCCCACGCCGCCCTTGCCGCCGAAGAACAGGACCTCGCGCTCGAAGAGTCCCGGCAGGCCGCCCGTCGTCAGCAACACGGCAGGCTGCCCACCGGCGAGCGGTCCATGCCCATGCGCCGATGCCACAGGTGGAACTGGTCGAGCAGGTGCGGATAGACCTCGAGCAGGTAGAGCGCAGCGGGATTCGGCAGGCCCACGACTTCCATGTAGCAGAGCAGCAGGAAGTAGTCGTTCAGCTCGGCGGCCTGCTGGCGCAGCTCGCGCTCGTAGCGTCCGTAGGCGACGCCGTGCAGGAAGTCGCGGACGTTCTGCCGGAACGACATGGGGACATCTTACCGGGGGCGGGCCGCGGGCCGCCGCAGCGGCCCGTCCGAGTGCGGGCTACTGCGTGCGCAGGAACGCGATGACGTCGGCGGCGTCCTGCGGCGACATCCGGAAGCGCGGCATCGGCGCGCGGGCGCGGGTGCCGTCGCGGCGAATCGCGCCCTGCGTCAGCAGGCGCACGGCCTGGATGTCGGTGTAGGCCGGCAGGCCGGCGATGGCCGGCGTCATCACCGGCCAGTCGGCCGGCCACGGCACGCGCGCCGGCATCGCGCCGCCTCGGAACTTCGTGCCCGCCACGATGTTGCCCTGCGGATCGCGCGTCGAGTGGCACTCGCCGCACATCGCCACCGATTCCACGAGGTAGCGGCCGTGTTCCACGTTGCCGCGCACCTCGGCTGCGGCCGGGGCCGCCGGCGCCTGCTGCGCCGTCACGGCGCCGCCGAGCCACGCGCTGCCCGACATGGCGATGCCTGCCACGCACAGAGCCGCACGAGACCATCCACGCAAAGACGTCATCGAACTCCTCCACCCGCGTCGCCACCGCGCAACGCACCGACCGAGCGTATCAGACCGCGCGGCAGCGGTGCATGGGGCACCGGCAGGATGACCGTCCGTCGGCGCGCGCGGTGTCGACGGGTCCAGCCGCCAGCCGCTGGCCCCGGGCGCTCGCCATCAGTAATTGAGCCAGTAGCTCAACTTCAGCAGGAAGACGTTGCGGGACGACGACGAGAACAGGCCGCCGAAGTCGCGGCCGAAGCGGAAGTCGCCGGTGCCGTCGATGCGCTCGTTGCGGCCCTGCTGCCAGACCGCGAACAGCGTCGATCCCGGCTTGAACTCCCAGCGCAGGACGTTGGTCGTGCGGAACGAGCGGATGTTGAAGTCGGCGTCTTCGGCGTAGGCGAACGGCTGGAACCGCTCGGCGTACTTCCCGGCCCGTCCGTCGGTCAGCTCCTTGTAGCGCACGTAACGTCCGGCCGAGACGAACGGCTCGGCGTAGCTCTGGAACGACAGCGTCGGCGACAGGGTGTAGTTGGCGCGGAACGTCATGGCCACGGTGCGCTGCTCGAGGCGGCCGAACACGTAGTGCGTCAGCCCGGCATCGTCGGTGACGTTCTCGACCCACTGCGCGTCGTCGTTGTTGCGCGTGAAACGCAGGCCGGCCTCGACGCGCGCCGCCCGGCTCGGGCGCCACGTGATCTTCGGGTTCGACTCGACGCGCGAGGTGCCGAACTCGTCGCGCATGTAGAAGCCGTTGTAGCCGGGGAAGACGGCCCGGCGGTCGTCGAAGTCGACGTAGTGCCACAGGCCGACGTTGCGGTTGAACAGCACGCCCGGCCCCCCGCGCGTCGCGCGGTCGCGCAGGCCGCCGCTGTTCAGATTGAGGCCGAACCCGGTGCGCCAGTTGTTCTGGAACGTCCAGTGCATGTTGACGTTGCCGCCGCTGAACAACCGGTCGCCGTCGAAGTTCCAGCCGCCCCACTGATTGAGGTTGAAGAAGTACTCCCGCACGAAGCGGCCGGGCGTCTGATCGCGCCACTGGAACCAGTGGTTGACGTTGCGCTCGTCGGCGCGGCGCTGGAAGCCGAGGTCGTTGGCGTCGAAGCCGGGGTTCTTGTAGCCGTAGTTGGCGCTGAACCGCGTGCGTTCACCGCCGATCTTCGAGATGGCCAGCGACCCGGCGTGTCCCGAGAGCGACGTCGCCAGCGGGTCGAGCTCGACCACGTCGGAATCGGGCCGCTGGTAGTAGTGGACGGCGTTCTCCTGGATGCGCGTGATCGACTCGGGACTGCCGCCCAGCCGGGTGGCCGCCCAGAAGCCGTTGACGCTGTACTTGCGACCGAGTCGCCAGTCGTAGTCGACGCCGCCGGCGAACGCGTTGTCGGTGAGGAAATTCGTGTCGGACGTGCCCTTGCGGAACGTCGACGTGAGCATCAGGCCCAGGTTCGACTGGTTCGCGAACTCGCGCCGCGCGCGCAGGACGTTGAAGCTGCTGAGCGGCTCGACGATCTCCCGCCGCCGCAGCAGGCCGGTGGCGATGGTGGCGCGCTCTTCCTGCGTCACCGCGCTCAGGGCACCGACCGAGAACGCGCCGACACGTCCCGTGAGCTTGGCGGCGCCGAGGATGGTGGCAACGGCAGGCGCCTGGTCGTACTCGTCGTCGGACAGCTCGGGGTCACCCTGCGGCGCCCGGCCGATGCGGCGCGAATACAACAGGCCCGAGCAGGCGCCGTCGTTGCAGTCCATGTTGAAGCGGAAGATGCCCGAGCCTTCCACGAAGAACGGCCGCCGCTCGGTGAAGAACAGCTCGAACGCGTCGAGGTTCACCGCCGCGGGATCGGCTTCCACCTGGCCGAAGTCGGGATTGAGCGTCGCGGTGAGCGTCAGCGCCGGCGTGACCGCGTACTTGAGGTCGAGGCCGACGCTGGCGCCGGGGTCGGTGGCGCGCGACAGCGGGTTGTCGGTGTCGGCGGTCTGGCGGGCCAGCTCGGTCAGCGTGTACGGCAGCAGCTCGAGCCGCTTCGGCGAGATGCCGGTCTGCAGCCCGTTCACCGTCCCGAACTGCGAGACGAAGCCGTTGGCGCTGCGCGCCAGCAGCGGCCACGTCGAGGTCTCGTTGGCGCGCGGGATCTCGCGGATGATGGCGAGGCCGATGGGCCCGCCGCCACGCGCGAAGCGGAGCTGCGAGAACGGGATGCGGAACTCGGCCCGCCAGCCGTCGCTGTCGCGCGAGACCTGGACGTCCCACACCGCGTCCCAGCCATCGTCGTTCTGTCCGTCGTTGAAGTAGTAGCGATCGGTCTTCACGCCCACGGGGTTGACGCCGAACTCGTAGGCGGTGCGATGGTCGTTGAACGAGTCGACGGCCACCCGCAGCCAGTCGGACGGCGATCGCTCGTCGCGCCGCGTCAGCATGCTGGCGATGCGGGAGGGGTCGCTGTCGTGCGCGCGGATGGCGACGTAGAGCGCGCTGTCGTCGAAGGCGATGCGGGCTTCGGTGCGTTGCGACGGCGGGGCCCCCTCGGCCGGCTCACGCTGCACGAACTCGCCGATGACCGGCGCGGTCTGCCAGACGGGCTCGTCGAACCGGCCGTCGATGACGATCGGCGCCGTCGCGGAGACGGCCTGGGCGTCGACGACGGCGCGCTCGCGGTCGGTCGCACGGGCCGCCTCGGCCCGGCGCGCGGGGGCCAGCGAGCCCGCAACCACCAGTGCCAGCGCAACGGCGGCGGTATTCAGGCTCGTCATGGACGCAATGAGTAGACGAGCATGACCCGAAAAGGGTTGGGGTGCCACCGCAGAACATGCGGTCGGTTTCCCGTGTGTGCCCGGGTCGCGCGGATTTTCGCCCCCGGGCGGGACGTCGAGGCGTGGGCGGCAGTCCGTTCGCCGCGCTCAGCGTCCCAGCCAGGCCTCGAGGTGCGCCTTCTGCTCGGCCGTCTGCTGCGGCTGCACCTGCAGGCGCCTCGGGCGCCCGGGGTCGGCGGCCAGGGTGACGTCGAGCGTGGTCAGCCGGTCGCGCCGCGCCACCAGCAGCCGCACCGTGTCGCCCACCTGGTACTGATCCATCCGCGTGGTGAGACCGTCGGCGCGGACGCGCACGCCGTCGATGGCCAGGATTTCGTCGTCGACGTTCACGCCGGCGTCGTACGCCGGGGTGCCGCGCCGCACCTGTGACACCACCAGGCGGCCGGCGTCGTTCCGCGTCGTGGCGCCGATCGTGGGCAGCGTCGATGCCGGGTCGACCGCCATGAAGCGCAGGCCGTACCAGGCGAGCGCGTCGGCGAAGTCGAGTTCGTTCGTGCTGGCCGCGACCTCGGCGAACCACGCCTCGAGGTTCACGCCCGCGGCCTCGCCCATCACGGCGCGGAACTGCTCCGGCGTGTAGCCCTTCGCCCCGGTGTAGCGGTCGTAGGCCAGGCGCATGGCGCTGTCGAGTGTCTTCGCGCCGCTGGTCGCGCGCCGGATCTTCGCGTCGAGCATGAACGCAATCGCGGCGCCCTTGTCGTAGTAGTCGATGCTCGTGTTCGGGCTGTTCTCGTCGGGCCGGTACTGCTTGATCCAGGTGTCGAACGACGCCATGTCCGCCGACTGCACGCCGCGCCCCGGCCGCGTCTGCACGCGTTCGATCGAGCCCGACAGCTCTTCGAGGTATTCCGCCGTGGTCGAGAGTGCCGCTCGCCGCACGAGCAGCGCGCCGTAGTAGTCGGTGAAGCCCTCGGCGATCCACAGGCCCTTGGTGTAGTTCTCGGTCTCGTAGTCGAACGGCCCGAGTTCGATCGGGCGCAGGCGCTTCACGTTCCAGTTGTGGAAGTACTCGTGGCCGACCAGGCTGAGCCAGTTCACGTACGCGCGCCGCGTGCGGGTGGTGAAGCGGCTCGACATGGTCAGGAACGCGTTCTTGTGCTCGAGCCCGCCGCCCACCTCCGTGACCATGTTGAGGAAGTAGTAGTGCGGGTAGTCGATACGGCCGAACACGGCCTTGCCGGCCTCGACGATCTGCTTGATGTCGGCGGCAGCCCGATCGGCGTCGAACAGCGACGGGTCCCCTTCGAGCACGAGATGATGGGCCTTGCCATCGACCTGGAACGTCCGGATCACCGGGTTGCCGATGATGATCGGGCTGTCGACGACAGTGTCGAAGTCGTCGGCGCGGTAGGTGTGCGCCTTCCCCGCCACTGGCATGAGCGGCGTGGCCGAGGTCTTCCAGCCCGGCCCCGGCTCGATCGTGATCTCGTGCGGGCGCGGCGTGCGATCGGCGAGCGTGAGGAACGTCGGGGCGCCGTTCAGCATGGCGAAACCCGACTCGATCCAGTTGTTTCTCACCGTCATCTCACGCCCGTAGACGCGGTAGCGCACGGTGACGGCCTCGGCCCCGCCGGTGTCGATGCGCCAGCGGTTCTTCACCGGCTTCACGACCGTCAACGCCCGGCCGCCCTCACCGGTCGCCGTGAGCGCCTCGACGTGGCGCTCGTATTCCCGCACCAGGTACGACCCGGGCGTCCACACCGCCATCATCAGCTCGACTTGCGCGCGGCGCTCGGTGGGCACCACCACCTCGACCTCGACGTAGTGGGTCTGTGGCGCGGGGAAGCGCAGGGTGTAACGCAGCGGCGCGGCGGGTTGGGCGTGGAGGTCGGCCATCGTAGCGGCGATGAGGACTGCGGCGGCAAGATGCAGAACGCGACGCATGGCGGTATTGTAAGGGCGAGTTGAGCGGCTAGCGGCTCGCGGCTAGCGGCTAGAACGGCCCGGTTCCGCTCCCGATGCGCCTCAGCGACCACAAGACCATCGGCCTGGCCTACGGCGTCACCGCCGCGGGGTTCCTGGTGGTCGGCTTCCTGCTGATGCTGCTGTTTCGATGGCAGCTCGCCTGGCCAGGACAGCCGATGCCCATCGCGACGGCGATCTTCGGCGAGACCAACGCCCCCGGGGGCATCCTGCTGCCCGAGTTCTACTACCAGCTCGTGGCGATGCACGGCACGGTGATGATCTTCCTGGCCGTGGTGCCGTTCGCCACCGCCGGACTCGGCACCTACCTGGTGCCGCTGCAGATCGGCGCCTCGGGTCTGGCCTTCCCGCGACTGAGCCTGCTCGCCTTCGTGGTCTACGCCGCCGCCGGGCTCCTGATGGTCGCGAGCTTCGCGATGCCGGGGGGCGCGGCCAACTCCGGCTGGACGTCGTATCCGCCGCTGGCCATCCTCGCGTCGTCGGGACAGACCGCGTGGCTCGCCGGCGTGTTCCTGCTCGGCGTGTCGTCGATGCTGAGCGCGATGACGCTGATCGCCACGGTCGTGGCGCATCGCGCGCCCGGATTGTGGCTACGGCGGCTGCCGTTCTTCGTCTGGGCCCAGGTGGTGACCGCGCTGCTGCTCCTGCTGGCGTTCCCGGCATTGCAGGCCGCGGCGGTGTTCCAGCTCATGGATCGCGTGGCCGGCACCAGCGTCTTCCTGCCCAGCGGCCTCGCCGTCAGCAACGTGCCGCTGACGGTGTCGGGCGGCGGCAATCCGCTGCTGTGGCAGCACCTGTTCTGGTTCCTGGCGCATCCGGAGGTCTACGTGCTGGTGCTGCCGGCCATGGGTATCGTGGCCGAGGTCCTGACCGCGCACGCGCGGCGGAACCTGTGGCGCTACGGCCTGATGGTGAACGCCATCGCGGCGCTCGGCGGCTGGTCGATGGTGGTGTGGGCGCACCACATGCTGCTCACGGGCATGGGCACCACCATGAGCACGTTCTTCCAGATCACGACGGTGGTCGTCTCGGTGCCCTCGGTGATCCTGCTGACGTGCCTCGTCGTGACGCTGTGGGGCGGCACGATCCGCTTCACGACGGCGATGTGCTTCGCGCTCGCCTTCCTGCCGATGTTCGGCCTGGGCGGCGTGACCGGCCTGCCGCTCGGCCTGGCGCCCAGCAACGTCATCCTGCACGACACCTACTACGTGCTGGGCCACTTCCACTACCTGGTGGCACCCGGCACGCTGTTCGCGCTGTTCGCGGCGGTCTACCACTGGTTCCCGAAGGTCACCGGCCGCCGGCTCGACGAACGCCTCGGCCTCGTGCACTTCGCCGGCTCGTTCGTGACGATGAACGCGATCTTCCTGCCGATGTTTCTGATGGGCCTCGTCGGCGTGAACCGCCGCCTCTACGATGCCGGCCTGCAGTACGAGCTGGCCGAGCCCACGCTGCGCTGGAACGCATCCATGACGTGGAGCGCGGTGACGCTGGGCGTCTTCCAGCTGGTGTTCCTCTGGAACGTCGTGCGCAGCGCCCGCCGTGGCGAGGCGGCCGACAACCCGTGGCAGGCCACGACCCTCGAGTGGGCGGCGCCCTCGCCGCCACCGCCGGGCAACTTCGTCACGCCGCCCGTCGTCAGCGGCGGGCCCTACCGCTACGACGAGGAGCGGGCATGAGCGCGATCGCGGTCGCGGATCGGCGCGCGCAGGCAGCCTCGACGGGGATGTGGCTGTTCCTCGCGTCGATCGTGATGTTCTACGGCAGCCTGTTCTCGGGCTTCGTGCTGCTGCGGGCGGGCAGCGAGACGTGGGAAATGCCGTGGAAGACCGGGCTCTCGGCCGAATGGCCGATGGCCGTCGACCACTGGTTCCGCACCATGTGGATCGGCTTCGCGGTGATGCAGTCGCGGCGGCTGTCGGGCGCGGGCGTGCCGGTGGCCGGCCTGCCGCGCTACTCCTGGCTGGTCGTGCTGGCGGGCGTGTTCTTCTTCGCGCGCTGCGTCTACGTGGCCGGATGGCTGGCCGCCCAGGGACTCGTGCCATCGGCCAGCGTGCCGCTGGCATGCTGGTACGTGTTGAACGGCGCGGTCGCCGTGCTCGTGCTGGGCGGCAGCATCGCCGCCGTGTGGGTCGCGCTGGAGCGTGTGCCGCCGACGCAGCGGGCGCGGCGCGGCGCCATGCTGCAGCGCTACTGGATGCTGATGCTGGCCCTGTGGCTGATCACCGTCACCGGCCTCTACCTGGTATGACGCCGCTCGTCGCCTGCGTCGTCTGCGCGCGCCCGGCCGACGCGTTGCTCACCAGCGGTCTGCAGGCGGGCGTCGCCGTGATGGCGCTCGTGGTCCTGGGGGTGGTGGCGGCGATCGTCCGCGGCGCCATCGTCATCGCCCGTGAGGATGTCCGCGCGTCGGCCGACGAGGCGACGGCGCCCGAAGGCTCGCGATGATCGGCTGGCTCCAGAGCTGGCTGCCGGCGCCGGCCTCGGCCCACGCCGCCGAGTTCGATCGCGTGCTGGCCGCCGCCCATGTCGAGGGCCTCGTCGTGTTCGCGAGCTGGCTGGCGGTGTTCGTGCTGATCCTGGTGCGGTTCCGGGCCCGGCGTGGCGCCGCGCCGGGCACCCCGGCCGGGGCGTGGCCGCTGGTCGCCATCGCGGCCGTCGTGGCCGGAGACGTCTGGTTGCTCGCCGGGTCGGCGCTGCCGGCGTGGTATCGCCGGGCGACGCCGCCGCCGGCGCCGGCCAACGAAGTGCGCGTCGTGGCCGAGCAGTTCGCCTGGAACGTGCACTACCCCGGCCCCGACGGCGTGTTCGGCCGTACCAATCGCGCGTTCGTCGGCGCCGCCGATCCGGTGGGCATCGATCGCCGCGACCCGGCCGCCCACGATGACTTCGTGCTCATCGGCGTCCTGGTCGTGCCCGAAGGCCGGCCGACGCTGGTGCACCTCTCGAGCAAGGACGTCATCCACGGCTTCACGCTGGCCACCATGCGCGTGAAGGTCGACGTCACGCCGGGCCTGCCCATCACCACGTGGTTCACGCCGGTCACGACCGGCACGTGGGAGGTCGGGTGCTCGCAGCTCTGCGGCCTGGGTCACTACCGCATGCGCGCGTTGTTCGAGGTGCGCAGCGCCGACGCGTTCCGGGCGTTCGTCGCCGACGAAGTCGCGCGGCTCGAACCCGCGCCCTGACCGCTCGCAGCGCCGCGCGATCGGGCGCGAGCCTCGAGGCTCAGTCCTTGGCCGCGACCGCAGCCACCGTGGAGTCGTGCATCCAGCCACGGTCTTCGTTCTTGTACCACCGCATCACCATGCCGGTCTTGCGCAGTTCCGGCGTGAGACGCACCTGCACCCATTCCTTGTCGCGCGCCAGCACGGTCAGGACCGAGTCGCGGGGCACGAGCACGAGTACCTCGGTGGTGGTGTTCGGGCCCATGTGGACATTGGCATGGCGGCCGGGCACGCGCACGCGCTCGGGGGCCGGCTGCGCGGCCGACGTCAGCGCCGCGCCGAGGACGCTGAGCGTGGCGAGACACGCGCGCGCGTGACGCCAACCGGGACGGGCGCTCGTGGATCGCTGCATGCGCGGATGGTCCGCTCCTGGCGCGATGCTGTCAAGTGTCGGCGTGATCCGCCCGGATGAGTTTGACAGCACCACGGGTCCCGGCACATCGTTCGCCGGTCGAATCACACGCGGGAGACGTCCATGCACGCTCCGAAGGCGGCGATGGTGGCGGCGGTCCTGGGTCTCGGCGCGGCGGTTGCTCCGCTCGGCGTCACGCCCCCGGTCACCGCAGCGCAGGGTCAGGTCGAGCTTCCGGTGCGGCCGGTGCCGATGGGCGACTACGAGGTGGTGCCGAACTGGCCGCGGCCGCTGCCCGACCGCGACCTGTCGCATGCCGGCTGGACGTGGGGTTCCGGCGCCGGCGTGCTCGCCGAGAGCCCCGACAAGGTGTGGGTGGCGCAACGCAGCGAGATCCAGCTGCCGCCGGGCGCCACGCCGTGGATCTGCGCCTGTCTGCTGACGCCGCGTCGCACCAACACCGGACGGCGTGCCTACTCGGGCAAGGACTACTTCTACGAACAGCGGCGCCACCACCTGGTGTTCGCCGTCGATCGCGACGGCAACACGATCGAGGAGTGGCTGCAGCACGACCGGCTGCTGGCGCCGCCGCGCGGCTCCGGCCTCGGCGAAGCCGGGCGCGGACCGCACAAGCTGCTCTTCAATCCCTACGATCCCGAGAAGCACCTGTGGATCGTCGACGACGATCAGCACGTCATCAACGTCTTCACCAACGACGGCCGCCTCGTGCGCACCATGGGCGAGCGCGGCGTGCCCGGGCGCGGGCCCAACAACTTCAACCGGCCGACCGACATCGCGTGGCTGCCCGACGGCACGTTCTTCGTGGCCGACGGCTACGCCGGCACGCGCGTCGCCAAGTTCGATCGCACCGGGAAGTTCCTGACCGACTGGGGCCGGCCGCCTGCCGATCCGGCGAAACCCGGGCCGTACGAGTTCTGGTCGGTGCACAGCATCGGCATCAGCCGCGACCGCCGCCTGTTCGTCGCCGATCGCGAGCATCACCGGATGCAGGTGTTCGACGAGAACGGCAAGTTCCTCGAGATGTGGCCCACCGGCTACGACTCGGCGGTGCTGGCGCACATCGTCACCGAGGACGACTTCATCTGGGTCGCCGACTGGACCACCGATCGGCTGGTCAAGTACGACCTGAACGGCCGCTACATCCTCGACATCGGCGGCCACGGCGCGCAGC
>CADEDM010000091.1 GCA_902826065.1 uncultured Acidobacteriota bacterium
CTCGCAGACCACCAACTACGGCCACTTCGGCAAGAAGGGCATGACCTGGGAAGCGGCCGACAAGGTGAAGGCGCTGCTCAACGCGATCTAGGTCCGCCCGGATCCCGGGACCCGGGTTTCAGAGTCACGACTGGAGAAAGGCCCCGCTGGCGATGGCTGGCGGGGCCTTTCGCTTGTCAGTTCAACCCCCGCATGGCCGGCGTGACGATGCCGACGCGTTCGACGCCGGCGCCTTTCGCGGCGTCCACGACCTCGACCACCTCGCCGTAGCGCAGGGTGCCGTCGCCCATGATGTAGAGCGTCTTGTCGCGGCGCTCGGCGAAGACCGCGCGCAGGCGCTCGCGGAGCTGACCCAGTGTCACGTCCTGGCGGTTGATCGAGAGCTGCCGCGTCGCCGAGTACTCGACGACGATCTGCGTGTCGATGGGCGGCGTGGACGTCCGCTGCGTCTCCGGCGGTACGGTGGCGTCGAGGCCGTTCTGCGTGAGCGGCAGCGCCGCCATGAAGATCACGAGCAGCACCAGCAGCACGTCGATCATCGGCGTGATGTTCATGTCGGCGGTTGCCGCCGGCATCCGCGGGCGGACGACCGGGGCGTGACGCGGGTTCGAGTAGGTCATCGGCGTCATGGCGTCACCGCAGCTGGAAGTTGACGGTGACGGTCATGATCACCGCGACCGGCCGGCCGTTGAGACTGGAGGGCGTGTAGCGCCATTGCCGCACGGCCTCGAGCGCGGCCTGGTCGAGCAGTGGGACCGATCGCAGCACGGTGGCGTCGATGACGGTGCCGTCGACGCCGATCGTCGCCTGGATGATGACGACGCCGGAGATGCGCGCCGATTGCGCGATCGCCGGGTACACGGGCGCCGCGTCGCGCACTTTGGCCGGCGGCCGGACCTCGACGCCGGCGCGCGCGGTGCGCGTCTCCTGCTTCGGCGGCGGCGGGGCCGGGGGCGGAGCGAGCTCGGCGAAATCGGTGACGCCGAGGGTGTCGGTGGCCGAAAGACCGCCATCGCACCGCACGCCGACAGGATCGCCGCAGGTGACGCCCTCGTACCCGGTCTCTTCAGCGATGCCGACCGGGGCGTCGATCGGTGCGGCGTCGGGACTGACGTCGACCGGTGTGTCGACGGGCTGTGCAACGCGCGGCCGCGGCGGCTCCGGCGGCACGATCGGCGTCACCGACTCGAACGAGAGCCGCGTGGCGAGTGACGGCAGTGCGTCGGTGGCGAGCAGCGGCACGACCACCACGGTGACGACGATCAGGGTATGGGCCGCGAGCGAGAGCGGCACGGTGTAGCGTGAGCGGGCGCCGGCGCCGTTGAACGGGCGTACGACATCGCCGAACAGGTCTCGGGGCATGTCCCTGTCTCCTGCACGCACGTGCCCGCCGAAGCGCGCCTCGCGCGATGCGAATAGGGACGACCGTTCGGGCCCGAATGTCGTCGGTTGTAAACGATTGGACACCGGCGCACGCGCTTGGTTCCAGGCGCTGCGCGTACGCACGACGCCGGCGTCGACTGCGAGAGTCGACGCCGGCGCGTGGCAGAACCGTGAGTCGTGCGGTTTACGGAATCGTGATGAAGACCTCGTTCGACGCCGCGCTCTCACCGCAGGCCGACGTCGCCGACACGCGGATGAAGTAGCCGCCGTTCGGCACCGGCGCCGACAGCGCGTTGATCGCACCCACCGGGGCATTGAAGAGATTCGAGAGGCTGGCGCCGCTGCCGGCGCGCAGCGTGAAGCCCGTCGCGCCCGCCGGTACCGTCCAGCTCAGGTTGATCACGTTGCCCGCCTTCGACCCGGACAACACCGGCGCCGAGGGAATCGGGCACGCCACACTCGCCAGCACTTCGTTCGAGGGCGCGCTCGTGCCGCCCGGCCCTTGTGCGAGCACCCGCAGGTAGTAGCCCCCGGGCGGGACGTTGGCGGCGATGTTCGTGATCAGGCCCAACGCGCCGTTGAAGATGTTGGCCAGGCCAGGACCCGTGCCGGCCTGCAGGATGTAGGTGGACACGCTGCCGCCGCTCGCCGGCGCCAGCCAGCTCACCGAGAGCAGCGTGCCCGCCACGCTGGCGCTCAGGCTCGTGGGAGCGCCTGGGACGGCGGGTCCGACCGCCGCGACGACGTCAGCGGTAGGCGGCCCGATCCCGGCGCCGTTCTGCGCGGCGACGCGCAGGTAGTAGGTGCCGTTCGGCACTGGCGCGGAGATCGCGGTGCCCGGTCCGATCGCGCCGCTGAAGATGTTCGCCAGCCCCGGGCCGGTGCCGGCCTGCAGGAAGTAGTTGGAGATGGGCGTGCCGGTTGCCGGCGCCGCCCACGTCAACGTGAGCTGATTGCCGACCACCGTCGCCTGCAGGTTCTGCGGCGCCGACGGGAGCGTCGCCGGCGCGCCGGCGCGCCAGCCCTGGACGAGCGGGAACGCCTCGGCCTGCGCCAGCGCGTCGAACTGGGATGCCGTGCCGGTGGGCAAGCCGTTGAACAGCACGTTCGGATTCGCGTTGTTGCGGATGCGCGTACCGGCGGAGCCCGAGGTGCAGGCGTAGGCCTGCACCGTGCGGAAACCGGCCGGGCAGTTCTTGTAGCCGAAGGCGTAGCTCTTCCAGCCTGGGCCGCCGTCCTCGGGCGCGTGGCTGTTGCCGAAGTTGTGGCCGACCTCGTGCGTGAACGTGTACTGGAAGAAGCAGTCGTGCGAGGTCACGCCGTAGGCGGCGTTCACGCTCGGCCCGAGGTAGGCGACGCCGCAGGCGTTCGACTGGGCGCCGAGTACCAGGTGCATCAGGTCGGCGTTGAACGTGTTGCGCGTGCCCTGCGCCGTGGCGTTGTTGCGGAAGGTACCGAGATCGGCGGTCATGTCGGCCGTCTCGACGAAGCCGGCGAGCTCGCTCGTGCCCACCAGCCTGACGCTGGCATTCATGCCGCTGTTGATGTAGGTGGCGTTCGAGTCGGCGATGCCCTGCGCGATCAGCGCCTCGATCTGCGCCTGGCCACCGCGCGCCACGCGGGCCGCCGCGGTGTAGTAGACGTAGATGTCCACGACCTCGCCGTCCAGGGGCGGCGCCTGCGCCGCCGCCGCGGCGGCGCGGCCAGCCTCGTCTTCCGGCAAGCTGACCGGCGGCAGTTCCACTCCGAAGCGGCTCTGGTCGAGCTGGTCGATGACCGTCACGCCACCGCGGGTCGAGATCCGGTAGATCGCACCGCCTGACTGGACACTGCCGGAGAGCACGTCGCCCTTCCACGTCAGCGTCACGGCGCTGGTGGGCTCTCCGGCGATGCGTCCCAGCCACGACTGGTGCCCCAGCCCGTCGGTCTCGACGCGTTCGAACTGGGCCGGCAGCGCCACTCCGTCGAAGAGGTTGAGCGTCAGCGCGGCGTCGGGGCCACCGGCCTGGCCGGCGGCAGCGGCCGCCTGCAGCCGGTCGAGCGAGGCCGCGGCGGCGCGCGAACGC
The DNA here is from genome assembly GCA_902826065.1 of uncultured Acidobacteriota bacterium. Lineage (GTDB taxonomy): Bacteria > Acidobacteriota > Vicinamibacteria > Vicinamibacterales > UBA2999 > CADEFD01. The sequence goes on from CADEDM010000091.1 coordinate 3,450, forward strand.
CGCACCAGGCCGTCGCGCGCGGCATCGGCGACGGCTTGCGCCTCAGCTGGCGCGTCGGTGAACATCGCCGGCGCGACGCGTTGCGCGGCGGCGAGGGCAGGGAATGTCACGGCGATGACCGCCGCGGTCAGGAGCGCGAATGTGGGCGAAAGACGTCCAGTCATGTCCGGGCGATTATGGGTCAACGTCCCGGAATCGCCAAGAGGATCGCGTGTGTCGGACCTACCGCGCGCCCTGGGGCCGCGTCGTGTCGCTGGCCGGCTCGGGGCCGGCGCCCAGGCCGGGGATCAGCATCGGCACCCGACGGCGGTAGGCCAGGTACGACGCGCCGTGCTCGTGCGTCAGGTCGTGTTCCTCGAACTGGATGGCGATGAGGATGTAGGCGGTGGTTGCCAGCGCGAAGACGAGATGGGTCACCGTCATCGTCGGCGCCGCCCAGAACGCCATCAGGAAGCCGAGGTAGAGCGGGTGGCGCACCACCCGATAGGGCGCGGGCGTCACGAAGGCCACGCGCTCGTACTGCCGGCCACGCAGGTGCAGCCAGACCTGGCGCAGCCCGAACAGGTCGAAGTGGTCGATGTAGAACGTCATCACCAGCACCTGGAGCCAGCCCGCGGCGAAGACGGCGTAGATGGCCGCGCGCAACGCCGGCGCGTCCACGCTCCACACCGTGCCGCCCAGGGGACGCCACTGCCAGTAGAGCAGATCGAGCGCCAGGCTCGCGCACAGCACGTAGGTCGAGCGCTCGATCGCCCACGGCACGCGCTGCGTCCACCAGCGCTTGAACCACGGACGCGCCATCACGCTGTGCTGCACGGCGAAGATGCCGAGCAGCAGCGCGTCGATGGCCAGCGACGGCAGGAACGCGTCCACCGGCGGGCCGTCGATCTGGCGCGGCACCGCGAAGCCGCCGACGAAGGCGATGGCGTAGAGGAACGTGCCGAGGAACAGCACGTAGGCGGCGCAGCCGTACAGGAAGAACGCGATTCGTGTGGCCATGGACCCTCCCGGGTGACCACGCCAGCGTGGCGCGAGGACGGGCGCGCCGCCATCGGCGCAATGTCCCGAGGTCCGGTAGAATCCCGGGGTCGAGCCCGGGACGAATGTCCCATCCCCCTCCGGGCCATCACGCCATGCCGGCTCAGCTTCGCCCCACCGTGCGGTTCGTGCCGGCGTCCGACGGCGTGCGCCTGGCCTGGGCCGAGTCGGGCAGCGGCCCGCCGCTTGTCAAGGCCGCGACGTGGCTCACGCATCTCGAGTACGACGGCGACAGCCCGGTGTGGCAGCACTGGACGCGATTCCTGTCCGGGCACTTCCGCTACGTCCGCTTCGACGAGCGCGGCAGCGGCATGAGCGATTGGGACGTGCGCGATCTGTCGCTCGAGCGCCGGGTCGAGGACATGGAACGCGTCATCGACGCCGCCGGGCTCGACGAGCCGTTCGTGCTCTTCGGCATCTCGCAGGGCGCCACGGTCTGCATCGCCTACGCCGTGCGGCACCCCGAGCGTGTCGCCCGGATGGTGCTGTGCGGCGGCTACGCCCGCGGGGCGCTGCGTCGCGATGCGGCGGCGCGCCGCTCCTACGACGCCATCATCGAGCTGACGAGCCTGTGGGGCAGTGACAACCCGGCGTTCCGCCAGGTGTTCACGTCGCGCTTCATCCCGCAAGGCACCGAGGAGCAGCTCCGCTGGTTCAACGCGCTGTGCCAGAAGTGCGTGCGGCCGGACCTGGCCGGGCCGCTGCTGCGGGCCCGCGCCGACGTCGACATCAGCGGGCTCGTGCCGCAGGTGCGTGTGCCGACGCTGGTGCTGCACGCCGTCGACGACGCCGTGGTGCCGATTTCCGAGGGGCGCAACCTGGCCGCCGGGATCCCGGGCGCGCAGTTCGTCGAGCTCCACTCGGCCAACCACGTGCTGCTCGAACACGAACCGGCGTGGACCCGCTTCACCGAGGCGATGCTGGAGTTCACCGGGCGACGGTCATCGGTCGACGCTGCGGCCTTCGCCGCGCTGTCACCGCGCGAACGCGACGTGCTGGCGCTGCTGGAGGAAGGACGCAGCAACGCCGACATCGCCGAGCGCCTCGGCATCAGCGAGAAGACCGTGCGCAATCACCTGTCGCACCTGTTCGACAAGCTGGGCGTGTGGTCGCGCACGCAGGCGGTGGTGTTCGCGCGCGATCACGGCTTCCGCGCCTGAGGCCGGGCGCGCCGGCCCGCCTCAGGTGCGCGTGTGATCGACCAGGTCGCGGGTGCGGAACTCGGCCAGCAGTGCGGCGTCGGCCAGCGCCGTGTCGTAGCCCAGGCGCTCGACGTCGTCGGTGAGCCGCGCGAGATCGAAGCGCATCCCCGAGGGTCGGCCTCTCAGTGACGCCAGCACCTCGATCGCCGGCGCGAACGTGGCCGGGTCGCGATACTGCGCCTGTTCCTCCGCCGACAGCGCGTCGAACACCGCCTGCTCCACCCCGGTCGGTTTGATCTTCGCGCCTGGCGTCGCCGTGTTCACGGCGATGCCGAGCGGCTCCAGCTCGAGCGCGATGGCCTTGGTGAAGCCCTCGAGACCGAATTTCGTGGCGCAGTAGACGCCCTCGCAAGCGAAACCCTCGATGCCGGCCCGCGACGAGATGTTCACGATCGACCCGCCGGACGCGCGCATCAACGGCACCGCCAGGCGCGTCAGCACGAAGGGCGCCGTGAGGTTCACGGCGATGGTCGCGTCCCACGTGCTGTCGTCGGTGTCCGACAGCGACTTCAGCGGCAGCACCGCGGCGTTGTTCACCAGGATCGACAGCGCACCTCGCGCCTGCTGGATCGCGGCGACGACGCGGCCGGCATCGCTTCGGCGACGCAGGTCCGCGATCACGGGATGCAGCGGCGCCTCGCCGCGCACCGAGGCGCAGGCACGCTCCAGCTCTTCGGTGTGCTCCGAGACGGCCCAGACCTCGGCGCCGGCCGCCGCCAGCGCCTTCACGAAGCCGAGGCCAAGGCCTCGGGACGCGCCCGTGACGAGCGCGGTATGGCCGAGCAATCGCATTCGAAGGAACCCGACACTCGCGCCGGGGGTGGCGGCAGGTGCGGTGCCGCGATTCTACACAGCTACGGCTTCTGCACCATCATCGCCGCGACATTGATGTGCAACGTGCCGGCGTCGTCGCGCACCGTGCCCTTGGCTTCGACCTGACGTGCGACGAAGTCGAGCAGCTTGGCGTTCGTGTTGGCGGTGTAGTCGCCCTCGATGAGGTAGACGGCGTCTGCCGCCAGGATGGCCATCGGCTTGCCCTCGCGGGCGCAGTCCATCGCGCAGCGGGCGTGGGCCTCACCGCGTCCGCCGTCGTCCTTCTGCAGGGGACATTCGAGGTGCACGACCTCGCCCTTGACGATGGTGATCGTCGCGGCGCCCGGCGCCGACGCCACGGCCGTCAACACGCCCGCGACGAGTGCCAGACACCAGGGAGACGTCACACCCATACCCACAGTGTAGACTTCCCCCGGCTTCGGCCGGACGAGCCGGGGCCGGGGAGTTCGCCATGAGCATCCGTGTCGCGTCTTCGTGGGCCGCCAGGTCGGCGGCCGTCTTCGCGCTGGCTCTCGCCGGCGCTGCCTGCCAGGGATCGGAGCCGGCGCCCGCGCCGGCCGCCACGGCCCCGGCGCCACCGGCCGATCCGGCGCGGGCCGCCATCGAGAAACGCATCGCCCGCGCCAAGTCACTCGAGCTGCCGACCACGTACGAGCCGGTGCCCGGTGACGCGCTCTCGCACAACACGTCCGGCTACGTGAAGACGATGTGCTCGGCGGTGTTCCTGACCGGGTACGACGTCGAGTTCGCGGCCGAGCACGTCGGCTACTTCACCGGGCCGTACGAGGAGCGCAAGAAGGTCGGCAAGCCGGTGGTCGACAAGGCGAAGAAGACGGTGAGCGTCGCGCTGCCGAACGGCACCACGCGCACCGCCGTGTTCACCAACGGCCAGGGCTGCGTCACGTATCCGGAAGGCGCGACGACGCTGAACTTCACGCCGAAGCCGGTGAGGCCGAACCTGCCCGCGGCCGACGGCCAGGACTGGCCGCTCGGCGACCGCGAGCCGAAGACGCCGATGCCGGCGGGCGTCGACGTGGCGAAGGCCAAAGCGGCTGCCGATGCGGCGTTCGCCAACGCCGACGCCGAGACGACGGCCTTCGTCGCCACGTACAAGGGCCGCATCATCGCCGAGCGCTACGGGGACGGCATCACGAAGACGACGCCGCTCGAGAGCTGGTCGATGGGCAAGAGCGTGACGTCCACGATCATGGGCACGCTGATCCAGAAGGGCGTCTACACGCTGGACCAGCCGGCGCCGGTGCCCGAATGGCAGGGCGCCGACGACCCGCGCAAGGAGATCAAGGTCCAGGACATCCTGCGGATGTCGAGCGGCATCCGCATCATCAGCCCGTCTGACCCCGACTACGACCGCAACGGGCCGTACCCGGATCACCTGTATCTCTACACGGACGCCGGCAACGCCTTCAAGTACGCAGCCACGCGGCCGCAGCAGTGGAAGCCGAACACGGTGGGGCGCTACCGCAACACCGATCCCGTGCTCACCAACTACCTGAACCGGCTCGGCATCGAGAAGCTGAAGCTCGACTACCTGTCGTATCCGCAGCGCGCGCTGTGGGACAAGATCGGCGTCCGCACGATGGTGATGGAAACGGATCCGTCGGGCAACTTCCTGACCCAGGGCTACGAGTACATGTCGGCGCGCGACTGGGCGCGGCTCGGCAATCTGTATCTCAGCGACGGCGTCGCGCCCGGCGGCGAACGCGTGCTGCCCGAGACCTACGACGACTTCGTGAGCACGCTGGCGCCGGCGTGGCTGGCCGACGAGAACCCTGTCTACGGCGGCTTCTTCTGGATCAACGGCGACGGCCGCGTGCCGCTGCCGAAGGAGGCCTACTCGATGCAGGGCGCCGGCGGTCAGTCGGTCTGGATCGACCCGGCCCACGACCTCGTCATCGTGCGCATCGGCAACTTCCGCGGCGCGCGGCACTCGGGCGACACGCTGGACAACGCGATGAAGCTGCTGCTCGAGGCCGTGGGGGCGAAAGGCTGACGGCCTCGAGGCGCAGGGACAAAGGGGCTGGGGGCTAGGGGTTGGCGGGGGTCAAGGGCACGTGCACGAACCGCACGCCTTAGTCCCCAGTCCCCAGCCCCCAGTCATCACTGCTGCTGAGTCGTCGGCGGCTGGTAGGTCTTCTTCTCGGCGGCGACCGCGGCGGCCACGTCGGCCAGCAGCTTCTTCGCGTCGTAGACGATGCCGTCCTTGATCGTGAACTTCACGCCGCCGACGCGCTCGAGACGGTTGGTCTGCGGGTTCAGGCGTTCGTGGCCGGTGCCATAGAGCACCTTCAGGTTGCTGAGCGGGTTCTCGCCGACGATCACGAGGTCGGCCAGCATCCCGGTGCGCACGATGCCCATCGGCGCCGCCTCGCCCTTCGGCTCGTAGAGCGTCTTCGCGCCCCACATCGTGGCGGAACGAATGATCTCGAGCGGCGAGAACCCCGCCTCGCGCAGCAGCTCCATCTCCTCGATGTAGGCGAAGCCGTAGGTCTTCCAGATGAAGCCCGAGTCGGTGCCCACCGTGACGCGGCCGCCCATGTTCTTGTAGTCGTTGATGAGCCGCAGATAGCGGTTGTAGAACATCTTCCAGTGGTATTCGTTCTCGGTCGTCCAGTCGTAGAAGTACGAGCCGTGGTTGTCGCGCGTGCTCTGGAAGTAGTTCCAGAGCTGCGGCATGGTGTAGTTCTGGTGCCAGTCGGCGTTCCGCGCGCGCATCAGGTCGCGTGACGCGGCGTAGATGTTGAAGGTCGGGTCGAACGTGACCTTGTTGGCCTTCTGATGCTCGAGGTACTCGATCCACTCCGGCGAGCCGGGCTCGTAGGTCTGGTTCCAGATGCGGGCGATGTCGCCGAAGCGGTCCTGCTCGTTGTTGTAGTCGTAGCCGATCGGGTAGTCCTGGATCGTCTTGCCCTTGAGCAGCGACTCCATGTGCCCGTAGTAGTGGGTCACGGTGTCGAGATGCGCGTCGCCGGCGATGCGCGCATTGAAGTTGGCGACGCCGTTCTGCGACAGGTGCGCGACCGTGCCCATCTTGTTCTTGTGGGCCTCGTCGATGGCGGCGGTGATGATCTCGGGGGTCTCGTCGCCGCGGTTGAAGAACTTGATGCCGTCGATGTTGTTGGCGGCGGCCCAGCGCACCCACTCCCGCGCCTTCTCGGGCGTGGTCACCGGGCCGTTCGGCCAGCCCGAGCCCAGCGTCTGGTAGTTGATGATGCGCGGCGCGGCGATCTCGTTCTTCGCCGACCGCTCCTTCTCGCTGCTCGTCACCGCGGCCGACGACAGCGACACGCCACGCACGGTGGTCACACCGTGGGCGAGCCACAGCTTGTAGGCGTAGCTCAGGTCGGGCGCCTTGCCGGTGGTCGAGCCGTGCACGTGCATGTCGACGAAGCCGGGCATCACGAACATCCCGCGGCCGTCGATCTCGAAGTCGAAGTCGCGCGGCTCACGGTTGGCCGCCAGGGCCATGCCGGGCCAGCCGGCCTGCCGCACCTGGGTGATGCGGTTGCCCTCGATCACGATGTCCATCGGGCTCAGTGGCGGCCCGCCGGTGCCGTCGATGAGCGTGACGGCACGGATGACCAGCTTCTTGAACGGCCCCTGGCCCTCGCCGGCCTTGCGGGCGGGAGCGGGCGTGTCGCCCTGGCGGCGCGGCTGCGCCGCTTGAGCAGCGGCCGGCGCGGCTTGGCGCGCCTGGGCGCGCGGAGTCTCGCGATAGGTGGCGGCGATCGTCACGATCGCCACGGCGGTGAACACTACGGGAAGCCGTCTCTTCATCGGAAATGCCTCGGGGGTGGTGCGGAAATGCCCGTCCACTGTACCGCCAAGCCACGTCCGCCGGGGACACCGATTCCCGCGGGGCGTGGAGCGGATGCGGGCGCCGGATGGAGCGGGCGTCAGCCCTTCACGTAGGCGAATTTCGCCGCGATCTTGCCGTCGCGCACGGTGAAGACGTCGATGCCGCGCAGGTGCCACGGCTTGCCGTCGCGCATCTTGCGGTAGACCCAGCGCACGGTGCAGCGGTCGCCGGCCACGATCACCTCTTCGGCCTCGAAGCGGGCGTCGGCGTTGCTGACGAACCACTTCTCCCAGAACGCCGCCACGGCCGCCTTGCCGACGATGCGCGCGCCGTCGGGCACCGGGCCGGTGTTCTCGAAGACGGTGTCATCGGTGAGCAACGCCGCGACCGCTGAAGGGTCGTGCCGGTTGATGGCGTCGTTGAACCGCGTCACGACATCGGCCGTGCTGGACGTCGCCTGCCCCGCCATGATCGGATCTCCCGCGTGTGCCAGCGCCAGGCACAGGACGAACGGAATCGAGACGCGCGCAGTCACCTGCATACCCACCTCCGGGCTGACGCGGTCCATTACGCCGGAACCGGGGCGCCACGTTAGCACGTCTGGCGCCGTTCGGCCGCTCGTCCCACCTCTCGTGGACCCGTAGGTCCCTGGGACCAGCGACGCCCAGCCTGTCACGGCCATGGCACCATCGCAGCGCGCGGATGCCTCGCGCGCGGAGACCTCCGATGCTCACCTCGCTGCTCGTCGCCCTCGGCTTGCTGCAGGCACCCGCCCCGGCCACGCCAGCGCCGGACCCGCCAGTGGAGGTCGCGCCTGGCACCACCCTCATCCGCGGCGCCGTGGCGCCCGGGCGGGGCCCCGACGGCAACACCATCGTGCTCGACGGCCCCGACGGCCTCGTGGTCGTCGACACGGGACGGCACACCTACCACAGCGACGCGATCCTGGCCCTGGCCCGGGCCCGCAAGCGCCCCATCGTCGCCATCGTCAACACCCACTGGCACCTCGATCACGCCAGCGGCAACCGCCGGCTCAAGGCCGAGTATCCGAAGGCCCGCGTCTACACGACGCGCGCGATCGATCGCGCCATCGCCGACGGCGGCTTCCTGACCCGCGACCTCGATCGCGTCCGCGCCCGGATCACCGCGGCCGACACGCCGCCGCTGATGAAGGAGGAGATGCAGATCTTCGTCGCCACGATGGACGCCCGCGAGACGCTGCGGCCCGACATGCCGGTGGAGACGTCGGGGCCGATGCGCCTGGCAGGGCGTCCCCTCGACGTCCGGGTCACCGACAACGCCATCACCGACGCCGACGTGTGGCTCTACGACGCGGCCACGAAGGTGGCGGTGCTGGGCGACCTGGTGACGATTCCGGTGCCGTACTTCGAGACCGCGTGTCCGGATCGCTGGACGGCGACGCTCGACGAGGTGTGGGCGACGCCGTTCGAGACGGCGATCCCCGGTCATGGCCGGCCGCTCACGCGTCCGCTGTTCGACGCCTATCGCACGTCGATGAAGGAGTTCGTGGCGTGCGCACGTTCGGACCGTCCGGGCACGGAGTGCGGCGCCGGCTGGGTGTCGACGATGACGCCGCTCATCGGCGACGATGCCGAGCGGCGCAAGGCCGTCGCCGCCAACATCGAGTACTACGTGACGTATCTGCGCGACGGCGGCGGCAAGGCGCCCGACTGCCGCGCGCGCTGAGCCCGCGCCGTCCGACCCGGCGCGCGAATGCCTGGCATTCGACCGCCGCGGTGTGGAGAATACCGGCCATGGACCCGATGTTCCTGCCCGGCGTCGAGGGCGAGCCGAAACCCGGCGCGTGGGCCGCCGCGATTCAGATGATGCAGGCGAAAGGCGGCGAGTACCCGCAGATCTGGCACCTGTTCGCCTTCCTGCCCGACGCCACGCGGCACCTCGCCCGGTTCACGCAGGAGATCCTGCGCGGCCCGGCGCCGCTCAGTCCCGGCCTGCGCGAGCTGATCGCGGCCTACACCTCGGTCCGCAACCACTGTCCGTTTTGAACGAAGTCCCACGCCGCAGTTGCGGCGGAGTTGCTGGGCGATGCGCCGCTGGTCGAGAGCGTGATGCGCGATCTCGAGACATCCGCGCTCGACGACAGGCACAAGGTGCTGTTCCGGCTGATCGACGTCGTCAACCGCGAGTCGCCACGGATGACGCCGGACGACTTCGCGCCGGCGCGCGCCGCCGGCTGGACCGACGAGGAGCTCTACTTCGCGATCACGGTGTGCGCGCTGTTCAACTTCTACAACCGCTGGATCGACGCCTCGGGCGTGCACGCGCTGTCGGACGAGACGCATCGCGAAGGCGCGAAGCGCAGTGCGGCGATGGGCTACGCGCGCGAGTGATCGGCAGCGCTATTTCGTCGCGCTCTTCCAGAGCGCGAGGATGGCGCGTTCCTGCTCCTCGGTCATCACATAGCGCGGCTTGGCCGTGAGCGCTTCGGGCACGGCGTCGGATCGCCGCCACGTCAGCGTGTCGCGGGCCGTCGTGAGCAGCGGCCGATACGTGAGCCCCGACGCGAGCGCCTTCTGGTGGCTGATGCGCACGTGCCCGAGCTCGTCGCCGTCGGGCATCACCCACGGGATCGCCTCGATCAGGCCGCCGGGATCGTCGGCGGTCTTTGGGCGCAGCGGATAGGCCTTCAGGAAGGCGTAGTCCTCGATCCAGGTGTAGGTGGTGCCGGGCGCGGCAATCGGCGCCAGGCCCTCGATGAACTCGCCGAGCGTCTGCGGCGCTGCAGGGCCGACGGCGTTGAACGTGCCGGTGGCGCGGCGCTCCATCAGGCGCACCATCCACTCCGCGAGATCGCGGACGTCCACGTACTGCACGCGATCGGTCGTCCTGCCCGGCACCAGCACCTCGCCGCCGCGGGCCAGGCGCACCGGCCAGTAGGTGAAGCGATCGGAGGTATCGCCGGGGCCGACGATGTAGCCCGGGCGAATCACGAGGTGGGCCTTCGGGAAGCCGTCGCGCGCCGCCTGCTCGCTCTGCGCCTTCATGACACCGAAGCTCGGCGGCGTCTGCGGCGGCACGTCTGCCATGCGCACCGGGCCGTCCTCGGGGATGTCGATCGTGCGGTACGGCCAGAACGCGCCGGTCGATGAGACGTAGAGGAAACAACCGGTGGCGCCCTTCAATGCGGTGACGGCGGCACGCGTCCACGGCACGCTGTTCGCGGTGTCGATCACCACGTCCCACTTGCGCCCCGTGAGGCTGGCGTAAGCATCGGACTGCGTGCGGTCGCCACGCAGCGCCTCGACGTTGGCGAAGTCGCCGGCGTTCTGATTCGGGGCCCGTCGGCCGCGATTCAGCATCGCCACCTGATGGCCGCGCGCCAGCGCCGCGTGCACGATGTGGGGACCGACGAAGCCGGTACCGCCCAGCATCAGGATCCGCAACCGCGTCTGCGCGCGGGCCAGCGACCGCGGCAGCAGGCCCGCGGCCAGCGCCGCCGCGCCGGTCACGATCGCGTGGCGTCGAGTGGGCATGAGCGCGAGCGTAGCACCCGCTCGCGGCGTGGGATGAACATCGTGACTGGACCGCCGGTGCCGCGCTGTCACCAGGACGGCCCCGCGGCTCAGGCGCCGGCCAGCCGGGTGGCCGCGTCCGTCTCGGTGGCGGCCGCAGCGTCGGTGACGGCGTCCCCTCTCGCCACTTCGCTGGCGTGCGCCTGCCACCACGCGCGGGCCTCGTCGTTGGTCCAGCGCCGCGATTCCTCGTGCAGCGCCAGGCGCGCCAGCACCTGGGCGGCCGACGCCGGGCGCCGCGACGGCTCCTTCTCGAGGCAGGAGAGCACCAACGCGTCGAGCCACGCCGGCACCGGCAGCGGCGCCCGCTTCGACGGCGGTTCAGGGATCGCGCCGACGTGATCGAGCAGCGTCTGCATCGTGGTCGTGCCGCTGAACACCGGCTGGCCGGTGAGCAGCACGTGCACGACGCAGCCCAGCGCATAGAGATCGGCGCGGGCGTCGACCTCGCCGCCGCGAATCATCTCGGGCGCCATGAACGCCGGGGTGCCGATGATGCCGGCGAGGCCGTCGGCCGACTGCGTGAGGTCCTGGCCGGGCTCGCCCGCCACGGCGTGCACGAGGCCGAAGTCGAGCACCTTGACGACGTCGGCATCGAGACCGGCGCGGCACAGGAAGATGTTGGCCGGCTTGATGTCGCGGTGCACGAGGCCACGGGCGTGCGCCTCGGCCAGCGAGTGGCACAGGTGCCGGACGATCCACAGCACACGCGGCGCCGGCATCGGCCCGAAGCGGGCGAGCAACGCCGCCAGGTCGAGGCCGTCGAGCAGCTCCATCACGTAGTAGAAGCGGCCGTCGTCGGCGACGCCGAAGTCGTAGAGACGCACGGTGTGCGGCGACGTCAACGACGCCGTGACCTGCGCCTCGGCCTCGAACCGATCGCGCACATGCCGGGCCTTCGAGTCGGTGCCCGCGCCCAGCATCTCGGGCCGCACCAGCTTGATGGCCGCCGGCCGCGCCAGGAAGCGGTGCTTGGCCCGCCACACCTCGCCCATGCCGCCTTCCCCGAGCCGCGTCTCGAGTTCGTAGCTGCCGAGATCGCGCGCCTCGCGCAGCCGCCGGCCGAGCCGCTGCAGCATGCGGGCTGGCACCACGGCCGCCAGCGCGCACGAATAGCTCGGCATGTACATCAGCATCGTTGCCATGAACGACGGCACGTCGACACCGCGCAGGTGCGCCAGCCACACGCCGATCGGACCGAGGGACGCGGCGACGAGCGCCGCCACGAGCATCTTGCCCGGCGTGCTCGGCACGATCATCGCCGACAGCAGGATCACGATCGCGGTCCACGACACGTGGCCGATCGTGGCGAAGGTCGGATCGCTGGCCCACGTCTCGATCAACGCGATGCCGGCGGCGTTGATCAGCATCAGCCACATGCCGGCGTCCGATTTGTCGCGCGCCGAACCCGGTGCAAAGCGCACCCAGGCGTAGAGGACTGCGGCCAGGACCACCGCGGCGCCCTGGATGACGAGCGCCGATGGCGGCACCTGCGCGCCGAAGTACCGCGGCAGCACCACGGAATCCATCACCAGCCCGATGCCCCACAGGCCACCGCTGACCAGCGCGAACACGACGAAGCGCTTGATCTGATCGTCGAGCAGATCGTCGGGCAGGCGCGCCGCCGACGGGTCGCCGCTGGCGACGCGGACACTGGACAGACGCGGCAGGAGACGTGGCATCGATCGGCTGGCGGAGTATAGCTGGGCTGGGACGGGACGTCCGACCATCCGTCCCTCCGTGCAAAGCCTACATGGTAGGTCTTGCCCGATGACCGTGGGCCGTCACCGCTGAGCACCCGTAAGTGATTGACATCACGACAGCTTGCCGTTGTCACGCATCTTGCACTTCACACTGCCGGGAGGTGACACATGTTCGCGAGAACATCGATGGTCATCATCGGCATGGTGGGCGCGTTCGCGCTCGGCATGATCGTGGGTCCGCAAATCAACGCGCAGCGCGATGACGCGCCGGTGGCGGTGATGACGGCAGCGCCCGAGGCGCCCGTCGTGACGCCCGAACCGGTTGGAGTGACACGCCCTGCCGCGTCGCGCCTCGAGCGCGTGCCGCCGGCTTCGGCACCGGCGGTGAAGCAGCAGGTCAAGCACCTGCTGAACACCGGTGCCGATGTGAACGTGGCGGCCGAGGGATTCGGCAACGCGCGCGAGCTGATGACGGTGGCGTACGCGTCGCGCAACACCGAGATCCCGTTCGTCCTGCTGAAGCACCGCGTCCTCAAGCAGCGGATGTCGCTGGCCAGCGCGATCCAGGCCTCGCGGCCCGACCTCAACGAGGTTGCCGAGGTGAATCGCGCGCGCGCCGAGGCACGCGCCGATCTGGCGAGGATGATCAGCTAGACCAGCCGGCACGCGTCCACACCCGCGTGCTGGCTGGCCCGATCCCGTGTGGCGGCACTGCCGTCACACGGGATCCCATTCCTACCGCTGCGCCTGCGTCGACGGGCGGCTTTCAGTCTTCCCCGCGTCGAGATCGTTCCAGTGCATCAGCGCGTTGAAGCCCAACGCGTAGGTGCCCTGCGTCTGCCATCGCCAGAACGGCCGCAAGGCGAACATCACGACGTGGCCTTTGCCCAGTGAGGCGTCGACCAGCGCCGCTTTCCCGGTCAAGCCCTGCGCCCCGGCCAGCGTGCCCGACAGCAGCAGGTCGTTGGGATTCTGCGAGAAGCTGACCACGACACGCGGACGCGCGTCGTCGAACGTGATGCCGAACTGCGCGGCCATCGATCGGAAGGCCGCCATGTCGTCCATCGGCGGTCCGCCGGCGGCCCGCTCGCCGGCGGGTGGCTCCTCGAGCGGCTGGATGCGCAGCGGCTGGGCGTTGGGCGTGACGTTCTGGCCCTGTGCCGATCCGCCGCCGAAGAATCCGCCGAACGCGCCGAGGCCGCCGCCACCGACCGACAGCACCGGGTCCTGGTTGAAGTAGATCGGCAGGTCGTTGGCGTCGTAGCCGTAGGCCAGCGGGCTCTTCAGGTCCGCCATCTTGCCGCGCACGACCGATCCGCGCACGAACAGGCCCGCGGGGCTTTCCACCGTGACCCCGGCGATGGCGCCGTACTGCGGCAGGATCGTCGCCGTCGAGCCTTCGGTGATGAGCGTGCCGCCCTCCTGGACGAACTTCACGAGGTTCAGCAGGCCCTCCATCCCCATGCCGCCGCGGATGTCGTCGGCCTGGTCGACGTACCCGAGGTTCGGCGTCTTGTCGGTCTTCTTGTACGGCAGCGGCGCCGAGCCCGTCATCGCCATGCCGTTCACCTGCGACACCGCGCTGCCGCCGACGTGCGGGAAGACGATGACGTCGTACTTCGCACGCAGGTTCCCGTCCTTCAGCTTCTGATCCGCGAAGTAGGTGTACGGCACGCCGTAGGTGTCGAGCGCGGCCCGCACCCAGCCTTCGTCCTGCGTGCGGGTCCAGCTGTGCACGTAGCCGATGCGCGGGATGTCGAGGTCGTGGGTCTTCACCGCCGGTGCCGCCGCCACGGCCCACGCCGACAGGCCGAGATCGGCCAGCATCGGCTCCAGTGTCGCCCGATCCGCGTTGGGCACGATGATGGCCCCGGCGCGGAAGGCGTGGCCGCCCAGCTCGAAGTCCTCTTCGGCGGCGAGCATCTTCACCGACGGGTTCTTGAAGCGGAACGTGACCAGCGTGTTGTCGGCAGTGTGCTCGACCACCAGGGTCGAGCCGGTGCCGGTGATGCCGCCGGCGGCCTTGACCGGCCCGGTCACCGGCGTCATCGCCTGGGTCAGCACGCCGGCGTCCTTCACCTCGGCGATCGTGACGTCGCGCATGTACTGGAACGTCCAGCCGGTGTCGTCGTACGGCCGCGGGTTCTGCGGCGGGTAGTTCTGGATCGAGAAGTACATGTCGGCGAGCGTGCGGAACGGCTGGTCGCCGCGCACGATGTAGTCGCCGGCTGCGACCTTCAGCGCACCAGCCGAGAACGCGCTGGTGGCGCGCTGGATCTCGAGTCCCTGGCGCATCAACTCGTTGACGGCGTCGGCGGTGTCGGCCTTGCGCCGCTGGTTGGCCGGGATGTGCCACGCGAAGATCGGTCCGTTCTTGCCCTTGGCGATCGCGCGCTTGTTCTTCATCCAGTAGTTCTCGAGGAAGAGCGAGCGCTGCGATGCCACCTGGTGCAGCGACAGCAGCAGCGCCGACTGCTGGATGTTGGTGTTGTTGCGCGGACCCCACTTGATCTCGGGCAGCGGCGGATTCGGCCGGAACCATTCCTTGCTGGTCGTGGTCGCGCCGGCACGGGCCACGTAGTTGTCGGGACCGTAGCTCTGCACCTCGTAGAAGCGGCCGATGGCGTTGTGCGAGTGCGCGATGAAGAACATGTAGTTCGGCACCCAGCCGTCGTAGAACCCGTAGGTGAAGACGCCGGGCACGCCGCGCTTGGTCATCTCCATGACGTCGTTCTGCGCCAGTAGCCACCACTCGCTGATGGTGATCGGATCGAGCGCGTCGTTGTAGGGCCCGGTCCCCGTCGACGAATAGAGATACGTCTGCGCCTCGTGCAGGTCGTGCATCACGGTGGGGTTCCAGTGGAGCTGCACCCGCGTCACCGCCTTCGTGAGCTCGAGGAACTGGCCCATGCCGTCGCGGTTGTTGTCGTGCTGCACGTACTTGCCCCAGTACAT
>CADEDM010000092.1 GCA_902826065.1 uncultured Acidobacteriota bacterium
GCATCTGCTCGAGGCCGGCGATGGTGCCGAACGCCGAGTTGTCCATCACCACCCACACCACCGGCAGGTTCGACTCCATCGCGGTCGCGACCACGGTGGGATTGGCGGCACAGAAGCCGCCGTCGCCGATGAGCGCGATCGATGCCCGATCGGGCTGCGCGTACTTGACGCCCAGCGCCGCCGCCGCCCCGAAGCCCATCGTGGCGAGGCCGCTCGGCGTGATGAACGTGCCCGGCACCGTGATCGGGAACTGCTGGCCGACGCCGTTCTTGTTCCAGCCGACGTCGGTGACGATGAACGCGTCCTCCGGCGCGACCTTGCGCAGGTCGGCCAGGATGCGCTCGGGGCGCAGCGGGAACTGATCCGAGGCCCACTGCCCCGCCCAGTTGGCGACGAACTCGGCCCGGCCGGCGGCGATCTCCTCCCGCAGCCCCTGACGTCTGGTGTGGCGCCGCCCCTTCGCCGCCTCGACCAGCGCCTCGAGCGCCAGCTTCGCGTCGGCGACGACGCCGATCTCGGTCGGGTAGTTGCGGCCGATCTCGGCCGGGTCGGCGTCGATGTGGATCAGGCGCGTGGGCGGCATCTGGAACGTGAAGCGGGTGTCCCACGAGCTCGAATTGGCCTCGGCGAGTCGAGTGCCCACGGCCAGGATCACGTCGGCGGTCCGGCACTTGTCGTTCGAGATCGGCGTGCCCCAGAAGCCGGTCTGTCCGAGCAGCAGCGGGTGGTCGTGGTGCAGGCACCCCTTCCCCATCAGCGTGTGGGCCACCGGCAGTTCCAGCGCCTCGGCCAATGCCGCGAGCGCGTCGGTGGCGCGGGCCGAGAGCACGCCGCCGCCGGCGTAGAGCACGGGGCGGCTGGCGGAGGCGAGCGCGTCCACGATGCGCGTGGCCGTCGCCGCATCCAGTCCGGTCTTCACGATCTCGGGCGGCGTCCGCGCGAAGGCGTCGACGGCGAGGTCAGCCGAGAAGAGGTCCATCGGCACGTCGACCAGCACGGGACCGGGCCGGCCGGTCTGGCACAGGTGGAACGCGCGTTCCATGACGCGCGGCAGATCGTCGACCC
This sequence comes from uncultured Acidobacteriota bacterium, assembly GCA_902826065.1. Taxonomy (GTDB): domain Bacteria; phylum Acidobacteriota; class Vicinamibacteria; order Vicinamibacterales; family UBA2999; genus CADEFD01. Next base: position 1,066 of record CADEDM010000092.1, read on the forward strand.
GGTCGACGCGATAGACACGCTTGCAGAACGGGCGATAGATCTGCGACTGGTCGGCGTCCTGGTGGAGGTTGACCTCCTGGTGCGGATGGCGGCCATAGAAGTACGAGGGCACGTCGCCGGCGATGACGACCATCGGGATCGAGTCGAGCGCGGCGTTCGCCACGCCCGTCGCGGCGTTGGTCAGGCCGGGGCCGAGATGCGACAGCACGACGCCGGGCTTGCCCGAGGCGCGCGCGTAGCCGTCGGCGGCGTGCGCGGCGACCTGTTCGTGGCGCGTGGACACGAACTTGATGCGGCTCTTCGACAACGCGTCGAGGAAGCCGATCACCGTGTGGCCGCACAAGCCGAAGATCACTTCGACGCCGAGGCGCTCGAGATACTCGGTGAGCAGGTACGACGAGATCCGCGTGGAAGGCGCCGCCGCCTTCGTGGCGGGCGTCGGCGCGGGTGCCGGGCTGGATGGAGTCATGTGGTCACACCACCGGCGCTAGACGGGCACCGGGCTGTTGTAGAACTCGCCGAAGAGCTCGGCCTCCGAGGGCTTGTCCTCGGCGATCGGCCGGCTCACCCAGGTGACGTTCATGTAGTGCTTGAGCGCCACGTTCTCGTTGGTGATGTTGCCGCCCCAGATGCCGCAGCCCATGCTGGACGTCTGCGGCATGCCGTTGGTGAAGGTGCCGGCGTTGGAGCGAGACTGAATCTGGCGCACCATGATCCGGCTCACCGGCGCGACCAGCGCGAGCTGGTGGATGTGGTGGTCGTCGAACGAGTAGATCCCGCACGAGTGGCCCTTGCCGCCGACCTCGAAGATCTGCCGCACGAGCTCCAGCGCGTGGTCGAAGCCGTCGAAGCGGAACGTCGACAGCACCACGCCCAGCTTCTCCTTCGAGAACAGGTTGTCGGTGCCGATCCGCGTCTCCTCGGCGATGAAGAAGCGCTTGCCCTCGGGCAGGGCGATGCCGGCCTTGGCCGCGATCGCCGCCGCCGGCCGGGCGAGGGTGTCGGCCGTGCGCACGCCGTTCGCGTCCCAGTAGGCCGCTCGCAGCCGGTCCTTTTCGTCGCCGGCGACGACGTAGCCGCCCTCGCGCTGCAGCGACTCGAGGAAGCGGCCGTAGATGCGGGCGTCGATCAGCAGGTTGCCGTCGGCCGAGCAGCCCGAGCCGTGGTCGTTGGTCTTCGAGATGGCCGAGTTCTTTGCCGCCTCGTCGACGTCGGCCGTCTCGTCGATGACCATCGTGGCGTTGCCGGCGCCCACGCCGTAGGCCGGCTTGCCGGAGCTGTAGGCGGCCTTCACCATGGCCGGGCCGCCGGTGGCGATCGTGAGATCGCCGAGCGCCATCAGCTCGTTCGCGAGCGGGATGCTCGGCGTCTCGACGCACTGCAGCACGTCGGCCGGCACCCCCTGCGCCTCGAGCGCGCCGCGCATCAGCCGCACGGTCTCGGTGGTGGTCTTCCGGCTCGACGGGTGTGGCGAGAAGATCACCGCGTTCTTGCACTTGATGGCGTAGATCGCGATGCCGATCGGCGTGATGTAGGGGCTGGTGACCGGGATGAGCGAGACGATCACGCCGGCGGGCTTCGCGTACTTGACGAGGCCCTTCTCGGGGATCTCCTCGATGACGCCCATGCTCTTCTGGCGCAGGGCGTCGCGCAGGATGCCGAGCACCTTGCCGCGGCGGCCGGGCTCGCGCATGCCCATGCCGCTCTCGTCGACGCTCATGTTGGCCAGGCGGGTCGCGGTGTCGAGGTTGGCGGCGGCCCACGCCACGGCCTGACACGATCGGTCGACCGTCTTCTGGTCGTAGTCAGCGATGGCCGCCATGGCGGCCCGGGCCCGGGCCACGGCGGCTCGGGCGAGTTCAGCTTCGTCGGGGGTCAGTGCTCGCGCCATCTTTGCGCCTCATCGTCGAGATGCAGCAGCGTAGGAGAAGCGCCAGGACAATTCGAGGGTGTAACCGTACCGGCACCGTATCTCGGTGCCGGTAACCTCCGGCCGGCGTTACGCTTGCACGCGGAGCGAGGGGACGCATGATCGAGGCGTGGCGCACGGCGATTGCGAAGCTGACCGACGGCGAGATGCGGGTGCGGGGCTACGACGTCCTCGACCTGATGGCGCAACGCACGTTCACCGACCACGTCGCCCTGCTGTTCAAGGGCCAGTTGCCCTCGTTGGATGAGCGGGCGCTGCTCGATGCCGTGCTGATCGGCATGGCCGCCCCCGGTCCGGGGGCCCCGTCGTGCGCGGCTGCCCGGCTGGCGGCGTCGGGCAACCGGGCGTCACTCTCAGCCGCCGTGGCCGCCGGCATCCTCACGATTGGCGACGAACACGGCGGCGCCGGCTCCAACTGCATGGAGCTCATCGTCGAGGGGCTCGCGATGGTCGCCCGGGATGGGATCACGATCGACGACGCGGCCGCGCGCCTCGTGGACCGTGAACGGGCCGCGGGCCGACGTCTGCCGGGGTTCGGTCACCGCGTGCACACGAACGACCCCCGCACGCCGGTGCTCTTCGAGATGGCCAGGCAGCGTGGCCTGGCCGGCGACGGCGTGCGATTCACCGAGGCCGTGGAACGGGCGCTGGCTGCGCGAGTCCGGCCGCTCACGACCAACATCGACGGGGCACTCGCCGCGTTGCTGCACGACCTCGGCTACCCGCCGCCGGCGGGCCGGCTCATCTTCATCATCGGCCGCGTCGCGGGCATCGCCGCGGATGTCGCCGAGGAGCACGAGCGCGAGAAGCCGATGCGAATCCGCGTGCCGGTCGTCTACGACGGCGAACCGCCGCGATCGCTGTAGCCACGCCGCCGACGCGGCGCTCAGGCGAACGAAAGCCCGGACTCACAACCAGCCGAGCATCGGGCCCAGTCCGGCCATCAGCGCCGTCATCAGCACGACCCACGCGAGGCTGATGACCGCGCCCGGCCGCAACATCTCGAACATGCGGTAGTAGCCGTGGCCGTAGGTCACGAGCGGCACGGCGTCGAGCGGCAGCAGGAACGCGCACGACGCGGTGAAGATCACCGGCAGCGCGTAGAGGGCCGGCGCCTGGCCGGTGGCTGCGGCCAGCGCAGTCACCGGCGGCACCATCGCCGCGATGATGGCCGGATTCACCGGCACGACCAGGTGGACCAGCACGATGAACAGGCTCACCGCCGCGATCACCGCCGTCGCCGGCCACGCCTGCAGTCCGCCGACACTCATCTGCACGATCCACGCGGCCAGGCCCGAGGCGGCAGACGCCGCTCCCAGCGAGGTGACGCCGCCGATCATGAGCAGGGCGTCCCAGGCCGTCGCCTGCTCCACCTCTTTCCACGACGAGAACAGGCGGATGCCGGGCAGGAACATCGCGACGGCGCCCAGCACCGCCACGATCGCGGTATCGATCACGGGATACCACGAGCTCGCGATCCACGCCGCCAGCATCGCGCCGAAGATCGCGACCAGCCTGCGCTCCGGCGCCGACACCGGTCCGAGCGCGGCCAACTCGGCGCGGAAGTCGATGCCCTCGACGACCGGCATCTCCGGCGGATAGGTGCGCAGCAGCACCCACGCCGCGAACGGCACGAGCAGGATCACCATCGGCAGGCCGATCGCCGTCCACTCGACGAAGGTCACGCGAATCTGCGCATGCCGCTCGAGCAGGAACAGGCCCAGCACGTTGATGGAGCTGCCGGCCGGCGTCCCCACGCCGCCGATGAGCGACGCGATCGGGATGCCCATCATCAGGGTGCGGGCGAAGTTGGAGGTGCCGGGGCGCAGGTTCAGCGGTCGGAGGATGCCGAGCGCAATCGCCATGAATACGGCCGCCACCGGCACGTCGGAGATCACCGTCGACAGCGCGCCGGTGCCGATCATCACCAGCGTCAGCACCCGCCGGGTGTCGCCGTGTGACTTCGCCAGCAGCCAGCAGGCGAAGCGCGACGCCAGTCCGGTGGTCGTGAACGCCCGGGCCAGCACGAACATCGCCAGCACGAAGAAGAACACCGGGCTCATGAACCCGGCGAACGCGGCGCCCGGCGTCGCCACGCCGAACACCGGCTGCAGCGCCACCGCCAGCAGCGCCGTGACGGCCACCGGAATCGCTTCGGTCACCCACAGCAGCAGGCACGTGGCGAAGATCGCGAGCGCGCGCCAGCCGGCCGGTGGCAGTCCCTCGGGCGCCGGCAGCAGCGGCAGGCCGACCGCAAGACATACGGCGCCGATGAGACCCGCGGTGGCCAGGGCCGGAGAGGACATGGGACCCGGCACGGGGGGCGCGCCGGTAGTCGCGGTGGGCATGAAGCGCATACGCTATGGGCCCAGGCTCATGCTGTCAACGAATCCCTGCGCCTCACGGCGCTGATGCGGCGCGCCCGATGACGACTCGCCTCCCGTCGCCGTTCCGCCGTCCTCCGGACGGCACGCATCCCGCGCTGGACACGCCGGCCTACCGGTCGACGGCGCTCCGCCATCCGCGCGAGCCCCTGGTCGTGCTGCGGCAGTCGCTCACGGAGCTCACCGGTCCGGCCTTCGGCGATGGCGCCGTCGGGCCGCTCGATCACGATCTGACGCGCCAGCACGCCGACCCGCCGCAGGGGCAACGCATCGTGATCGAAGGCCGCGTCGTCGACGGCGACGGACATGCCGTGCCCCACACGCTCGTGGAGGTGTGGCAGGCCAACGCCGCCGGCCGCTATCGTCACCACGCCGACGACTGGGCGGCGCCGCTCGATCCGCACTTCACCGGCGCCGGGCGGACGCTCACCGATGCCGACGGCCGCTATCGCTTCGTCACGGTGCACCCGGGCGCGTATCCGTGGAGGAACCATCACAACGCGTGGCGCCCGTCGCACGTCCACTTCTCGCTGTTCGGCCAGGCGTTCGCCAGCCGCCTCGTCACGCAGATGTACTTCCCGGGCGATCCGCTGCTCGCGCACGATCCGATCTTCAACGCGGTGCCCGACGTCGCGGCTCGGGCCCGCATGATCGCGGCGCTCGACTGGACGCTGACGACACCCGGGTTCGCGCTGGGCTACCGCTTCGATCTCGTGCTGCGCGGCCGCGACGCCACGCCGATGGAGCGCTGACGTGGACGCACTGACGCCGTTCCAGACCGTCGGGCCGTATCTGCGCCTCGGCTTCCTCACGGCGCTCGGACGCATGACGCGGCCGGATGGGGGGACGCCGATCGTCCTCACCGGCCGTCTGCTCGACGGCGCCGGCACCGGCATCCCCGATGGCGTGCTGGAGTTCTGGGCGCCGGGCTTCGACACGCTCGGCCGCGCTCTGACCGAGGCCGACGGCACCTACCGGCTCGAGGCGCAGCGGCCCGAGGCACACGGTGGCGGGGCGCCGCACTTCGCGGTGCGCGTGCTGGCGCGGGGCGTGCTGACCGAGTGCCTCACGCGCGTCTACTTCGCCGACGACCCGGGCACGGCCGCCGACCCGGTGCTGCGCTCGGTGCCCGAGGCCCGGCGGTCGACGCTGCTGGCGCAGCCAGGGGCTGACGCCGCGTATCATCTCGACGTGATCCTGCAGGGCGCCGGCGAGACGGTGTTCTTCGACCTGTGAGCGACGCGTTCAGTTCCGCCGCGCGCCTGCGGGCGATGCTCGACGTCGAGGTGGCGTTCGCCGACGCGGCCGCGGTGGCCGGCGTCATTCCCGCGGCGAGTGCCGTCGCCGTCCGCGATGCCGCCACCGCCGATCCGCCGGTCGCCGACATCGAGACACAAGCGCTCGCGGCCGGAAACCTCGCCATCCCCCTGGTCGAGTGGCTGACCGCCCGGGTCGCGGCCAGTGCGCCGGAGGCGGCCGACCACGTGCACTACGGCCTCACCAGCCAGGACGTGCTCGACACCGCGCTCGTGCTGCAGGTGCGCCGGGCGGCCCGGGAACTCGACGCCACGCTCGACCATGCCGCCGCGCACACGGCGCGGCTGGCGCGCCTGCATGCCTCGACGCCGATGGCCGGCCGCACGTGGCTGCAGCACGCCACGCCGACCACCTTTGGACTCAAGTCGGCCGGATGGCTCGACGCCCTGGAACGCGCGCGGCTGCGTCTCGGCGCAAGCGTCGCGGAAGCCAGCGTCGTGCAGGTTGGCGGCGCGAGCGGGACGCTGGCGGCGCTGGGCGAGGCCGGCCCGGACGTCGCCGATGCCCTGGCGGCGGGCCTCGGCCTGCTGGCGCCGGTCATCCCGTGGCACACGGCCCGCGACCGCGTGGCCGGCGTCGCCTGCGCGCTCGGCATCGCCTGCGGCACGATTGCGAAGATCGCGGGCGACATCGTGCTGCTGGCGCAGTCCGAGGTGGGCGAAGTCACGGAGTCGGCCACCGGCGGGCGTGGACGGTCGTCGTCGATGCCGCACAAACGCAATCCGGTCGCGGCCGTGCGCGCGCTCGCCGCCGCCGCGCAGACACCGGGCCTCGTGGCGACGATGCTGGCCGCGATGCCCCAGGCACACGAACGCGCCGCCGGGGGCTGGCAGGCAGAGTGGGACACGATGCCGGCCCTGATGGCACGCACGATCGCCGCCGCGACGGCTCTTGCCGAGTCGCTCGACGGGCTCGACGTGCACGTCGATCGCGTGCGGGCCAATCTCGGGCGCGACGGTGGCGTCGCCTCCGCCGAAGGGCTCGTGACGCTGCTGGCGCCGCTCGTCGGCCGGCTCGACGCCCAACGGCTCGCGAAGGGCGCAGCCGATCGCGCCGGCGCCTCGGGTATGTCCCTCGCAGAGGCCGCCGCCGGCAGTCCGGACATCGTGGCCGTGACCGATGCGGCCGCGATCGCGCGCGCCCTCGATCCGCAGACGCTCACGGCCACCTGTCCACGGCTCGTGGAGGCCGTGCTCACGACGTGGCGGCGATGACGCCCCGATCGCTGACGACGGCCGACGGCCAGCACCTCGCCTGGGACACGGCGGGCTCGCCCGACCGCGACACGGTCGTGCTGTTGCACGCCCTCGGCACCGATCGGACCCTGTGGGACGAGGTGACGTCGCGACTGGCCGGCGCGCAGCACGTCGTGCGCCTGGATTTGCGTGGGCATGGCGCGTCCACACCCGCGGTGGGCCCGCCGTCGATCGACGGGTTCGGCCGCGATGTGCTGGCTGTTCTGGACACGCTCGGCATCGATCGGGCGCACGTCGCCGGCGTCTCGTTGGGGGGGGTGGTGGCGCAGTGGCTCGGCGCCCACGCCGCTTCCCGGGTGCGCAGCCTCACACTGGCCAACACGGCGGCCCGCATCGGCTCCCGCGATCTCTGGAACACCCGAATCGCTGCCGTGACCGGGGGCGGCCTCGAGGCCATCGCCGACGCCTCGCTGGCGCGCTGGTTCAGCGACGCGTTCCGCGCCGCGCAGCCGAATCGCGTCGCCACGTGCCGCGAACGGCTGCGCGTCATGCCGCAGCAGGGCTACCTGGCCGCCTGCGCCGTGCTGCGTGACACCGACCTCTCGGACGTGGTCCCGCGGATCACGGCGCCCACGGTGGTCATCGGCGGGCGGGGCGACGTGGCGACGCCGCCGTCCGACAGCACGTGGCTGGCGGCGGCGATTCCAGGCGCCACGCTGCAGCTGCTCGACGCCGCGCACCTGTCCAACGTCGAGTGCCCCGACGCATTCCACGCCGCGATGAACGCGGCCATCGTCCGCGAGGCCAGCCATGGATGACTCCGACCGCCGCGCCGCCGGCATGACCGTGCGCCGGGCCGTGCTCGGCGACGCCCACGTCGATCGCGCCGTCGCCGCGACCACGCCGGTGACGCAGGACTTCCAGGATCTGATCACGCGTTACGCCTGGGGCGAGATCTGGACGCGGCCCGGCCTCGAGGTGCGCGTCCGGAGGTTGCTGGTGATCGGCACGCTGCTCGCCCTGGGTCACTGGGACGAGCTGCGATTGCACGTCCGCGCCGCGCTCGCGCCGGGCGCCGACGGCGGGCTGTCGAGCGACGAGGTCCGCGAGGTCCTGCTGCAGCAGGCGGTCTATTGCGGCGTGCCGGCGGTGAATCACGCCTTCGCCCTGCTGGCGGCGGACCTCGACGTCCTGCCCCGGCCCTCGCCCCCCGCGTCCCGTCCCTAGGCCGGCGTCCCCAGCGGCGCAATCACCCGCAGCGGCGGGTAGCCCCTCGCGGCGCGGAACGCGTGGGCGTCTTCCAGCACGTCGACGAAGGTCGCGGCATCCCCCGGGGCGTGGTAGATCAGCGCGTCGGGATCGCCCCAGACCAGGACGATGCCGGCGGCGGGCTCGAGCCACGACAGGTCGCGCAGGAGGTCGAGCAGGGCGTCCCAGTTGGGGGCGGACCCGGGCCGATCGAGCGCGCGGTAGAGCGCGTGGAGCAGTGCGGCCTTGTCGCGAGCCTCCAGATCGATGGCCGCGACGTGCCAGCCCTCGGCCTGCAGCGCGTCGTGCAACGCCGGCGCCCCGACGAGGTCGGCGGCCAGACGCACGAGCGGACCGGCGTCGGGCTCGGACAGGCGCGCCACCACTGCCGGAATGCGCGGATCGCCCAGGGCAGGACTCACGACGGCGGCCTCACCCGCACGAACGTCTCGTAGTGATCGGGCGTGTAGTAGGCGTCGCCGTCGCGGCCGGTGACAAGGCGCTGCGGGCCGACGCCGTTGGTGCCGGGCGTCCGCACGACCCACTCCGTGTAGTACCCGCGTGGCCGGCGCGGCAGGCGGCCTTCGCGGTTGGCGAATGTCGCGCCGTCGTTGCGGTGCGGGTCGCGCGTGCCGGCCGCGATCCGCGCCAGCACCGGCCCCAGGTCGACGTCGCCTTCGAAGATCACCCGGCCGCGCTCGTCGAGGATGCGCTGATCGCGCATGACGAGCCCACGCTCGCGTGTCGTGGGCGATGCCGGGGCCGCGGCGGACGGCGCAGGGCGTATGGGCGCGGTCCCGGATGGCGTCGGGGCCACCGCGCGATCCGCGGGCGGCACGGACGCCGTGGACGCCGGGGCGTCGACGGGAACGGCGTCGCGGGTCTCGACCCACGTCAGGTAGCCGGCCGCGGCGATCAGCGCCGCCAGCGCGACGGCGGCGCCGACCGGCGTCGGCAGGCGCGTCCGTGTCATGAGCCCGCGTTCAGTTGGTGCCCGTGGTGAGCATCGCCTTCAGGTGACGGGCGATGTCTTCATGGGTCGCGAACCACACGCCGCCCTTGCTCTTCATGTGGCGAATCAGGCGGTCCAGGGCCGCGACGCGCGAGCGGTGGCCCATGTAGTGCGGGTGCATGGTGAGCACGTAGAGCCCGCGTTCGTCCCACGCGACGTCGAACTCCGAGCGGAACACCTCGAGGACGTGCTCCGGCGACGGCATCGACCCATCGGCGGCGCCGAAGTACGGCGCGTCGTCGACGATGCGCTCGATGGGCAACTCCACGAGGCCGGTCGGCTTGCCGTCGAGGTTCACCTCGTAGCCGTCGTCGCTGGCCATCAGGCTGCTGTCGTAGAGGAACCCGGCATCGACGATCTGCTTGAGCGTGTACCGGCTGAACTTCCACGACGGCGCGCGGTAGCCCACCGGACGCTTGCCCATCACCTTGGTCAGCGTCTCGATCGACTGGGTCAGCAGGCGCTGCTCTTCCTTCTCGTCGTTCAGGAGCGGCAGCCGTTCGTGAATCCAGCCGTGCACGCCAATCTCATGACGGTTGCGCGCCAGGATCTCCGGCACCATCTGCGGATGCAGCAGCGCGCTGACGGCCGGGATGAAGAACGACGCCGGCACCTGCTGCGCGTCGAGCAGGCGCAGGAGACGCGGCAGACCGTCGACGGCGCCGTACTCGCCGCGCGACAGCACCTCGTAGTCGAGATTGCCCTGCGACAGCGCCATCGTGGCGTTGTCGACGTCGAACGACAGCGCCACCGCCACGCGATTGCCGCCCGGCCACGACGGCGGCTTCAGGCGGCGGCCGGCGCCGACGTGGAACATCTCGCTCTCGAGCTGCTCGAGACTCTTGGTCACGCCTGGCAGCGGATGCGGCGGCGGCGGGGCCGCGGCCGGCGTCTGCGCCCCCACGCGGTCCTGCGAGCATCCGGCGGCGAACGCGACGGCGACCACGACGGATCCGAGCACGGCGAGCCTGAAGGCGTTCATGACGTCGTCTCCATGAGGACGTGCCGGACAAAACGGCGGCCGCCGGACCTGCCGCTGCCTGTCCGGCGATCGCAGGCGCATGGCGCTGCGTGAAACCCAGCTGCATCCTGGGCTACGCGCCCCGAGGGAGTCAATAGCCGCCCGCCTCGCGGCCGGGGCGGAGTTGCGCGAGATCGGCGTAGTGCACGAGCAGGCGATCGGCCTGCCCCACCGCCTCGATGAGAAGCGGGCGATCGAGCACACGCTGCGCCGCGCCGGCGGCGCGCGCGCACTCGGCACGGAGCACGCCCGAGGCGATGTCGAGCCACGCGACGAGACCGTAGGCGGCGTCGGATTGCCATGCGATCCACGCGCCGAACGCCCTGGCCGCGAGATAACGGCGCACCACCGGCGCCGCGTCGTGCCACACGGGCGCCACCCACCGGCCGTCGGACAGCTCGATCGCGCGCGGCAGAGGCTCGGGCGCCCACGGGGGCTGGCAGGCCGAGGCGGCCCGCGTCCATGCCTGCCACGCCAGATCCGCGGCCGGCGGCGGCGACGCCATCCCGCGGGCGGGCGCGCCGGCGGCTGATCCGAGCGCGCGCACGACACCGGTCAGAGGGCCGCGCGACGGCCGCCAGGCTGCGAGCCGATCGACGGCGACGCGCACGGCGTCTCGCGCGAGGTCGACCGGCGCCGACCACGTCGAGGGCCCGGCCAGGATGTCGACGAGGTGCGCTTCCCACGCCGTCAGGCTCTCGAGATCCATCAGCACGCGGTCCGTCAGTCGCGGCGGGAGCGCGCCACGGACGTCCAGCCCTTCCGGCACCGGCAGGCCGGGCACGGCCGGCGGACCAGACACGATCTCGACCGGGCCGACGTGGTCCACCAGCATGGCCGCGGCCGTCGGGCAGGCGTGCGATAGCGACACCCGTACGCCGCGGTCGTCGATGAGGCAGACGCGCGGGAAGTGCCGGCACGTCGAGGGCAGCGCCTCGGATCCGAGACGCGCGTGCACCACGCAGTGCCGCGGTGACGAGGCGGATCCGTCCGCGCCGTCAGGCCGGTCGCCCGGTCGTGGCTGGTGGAACACACACCCGCCACCGCCCTGCCGCAGCACGCCGGCCATGCCGACGGGCGCCTCGGCTGACTCCATCAGCCACACATGGGCGCCGTCGATCGTCGTCACGCGGCCATCGCGGACGGCGGCGTCGATGGGCGGGACGACGTGCGTCTCGACCGGCAGGGGCCAGCCGGCGCGACAGCAGACGCCGCTGTGGCGGCAGGCGTAGTCGACGTGGCACGAGAGCCACAGCGTCGGCGTCATGGCCGGCAGACGTGCCCGGGCCGCCCGCGCATCACTCGCGGTACAGCTCGCCGCGCAGGTACTTCAGTCCGGAATCGCAGACCACCGTGACGATGCGCGCGCCGGCCGGCAGCGCCTTCGCCCGCTGCAACGCCATCCAGACGTTCGCGCCCGACGACGTGCCGCCCCAGATCCCTTCCTCGCGCGCCAGACGCCGCGCCGTGGCCATGGCGTCGGCGTCGCTGACGGCGAGCACGGCGTCGGCGAGCTCGGCACGATAGTTGGCCGGGGCGAAGCCGGGCCCGGTGCCCTCGATGCGATGGCCACCGGTGGTCGCGATCCCCGAGAGCGCCCGGCTCGGGGCCGGCTCGCCGGCGATGCACTTCACGCCGGGCACCCTGGCCTTGAGCACCGACGCGTTGCCCGAGAAGCAGCCGGCCGTGCCGACCATCATCACGAACTCGTCCAGCGTCCCGCCCAACGCGGCCAGCGTCTCCTCCGCCATCGCGTGGTAGCCGGCCGGGTTGTCGGGGTTGTTGAACTGGTCGGTCCACACGGTGTTCGGCTCGGTGGACAGCGTGCGGGCGCGGGCGATCAGCGACTGGATCAGCGCCGGCGTGATCTTGCCGCCCTCGCTCGGCAGGACGTCGAGCTTCGCGCCGAACGCGCGCATGGTCTGCAGCTTCTCTTCCGAGAAGGCGTCGGACGAGACGAAGTGGGCCTGGTAGCCGAGTGCCGCGCAGACCATCGCCAGCGAGCTGCCGGTGCTGCCGCCGGTGTACTCCACGATACGGCCGCCGGGCGTCAAGGCCCCGCGCGCGACGGCGCCCTGGATCATGGAGAGCGCCATCCGATCCTTCATGCTGCCGGTGGGGTTGGCGCCTTCCCACTTGACCCAGATCTCGACGCCGTTGCCGGGCGTGACCTTCTCGAGCTTGACGAGGGGCGTGCCGCCGATGTGCATGGGGGAATTCTAGCCGCTACGGGTCGGCAGACACCTCCGCCTCCGCCTCCATCTCCACCAGGTACTCGTCGCCGATCAGGCGCGCCTCGACCAGCGTGTTGGCCGGACGGATGTGGGCGAAACGCTCGCCGTGCGCGCGGGCCACGGGCTCCCAGTGGGCGCGGTCCGAGACGTAGATGCGCGTTCGGACCACGTCTTCGAGCCGTCCGCCGAGCGACTGCAGAGCGCCGGCGATCTTGTCGATGACCGCGTGGGTCTGGGCCGCGGGGTCGCCGCCGCCGATGACGCGGGCGCCGTGCGTGGCGGTCGTGCCCGACACCTGAATCCGCGAACCCGATCGCGTCGCGCGGGCATAGCCGGCCACCGGCTCCCAGGGCGTGCCGCTGAAGCACTGACGCGTGCCGCCGGGGCCGGAGCGAACCTCGTACGGCGCCGGAAGACTCTGGAGATGGTGACTGAGATCCCCCGAGGCCGTCAGGAACGGGGGCACGCGATATTCGTCGCCGCAGTCGCCGGGGATTGGTGTGAGCGTGGTGATTGCGGCATCGAGGTGTGCCCGGTCGTCGGGCGACAGCGTGAACGCGAACAACCGCGCGTTGTCGTCGAGGTGCGCGCGCTCGCCCAGCCGCGCGCCGACGATCACGGCGGCCACGCCGGCCTGGTCGAGCAGGTAGCGCGTCGCCACGTTGGTGATCGACACGGTGTGGCGATCGGCCACGTCCTTGGCAGCGCGAAGCACGCGCTGCAAGGCGGGCCAGCCGCCCGCGGCGCGAATGAAGCGGCCGTACTTCATCTGCGACCACGTGCCGGTGCGTTCCCAGTCGGGCTCGTCGACGCCGAGCCAGCGATCGCTCAACCAGCCGCCGCAGACGGTGCCATACGCCAACACGGAGACGCCGAACTCCGCGCACACCGCCGCGAGCCGGCCGGCCGCGCGGCGGTCGATCAGCGACGCGCTCACCTGGTTCGAGACGATCTCGATTCCGCTCGTGAGCGCGACCCGCAGGTGCGCAGCGTCGACGTTCGTGAGCCCGAGGTGGCGCACCAGACCCTCGCGCTTCAGGTCCTGCAGATGGAACAGCGCGTCGAGCCACGACGGGTCGGCGTAGTTCCACGCATGGAACTGCAGCAGATCGATCGCGGGCATGCGCAGCCGGTCGAGCGAACGCTCCACGGCCGCGCGCACCTCGACCGCCGTCACCGGCCCCGGCTTCGGCACCCACTTGGTGAAGAGCTGCAGCCGCGACGGATCGCCCGCGGCCCGGCACGTCCCGGCAATGATCTCGGCCGAGCCGTAGTGGTCGGCCATGTCGAACGTGGTGAAGCCGGCGGCGATGTACGGCTCCATCGCCCGGGCGGCGACGACCGGATCGAGCGTGCGCCCGTCGCGCTCCATGTCGGCAATCTGCCAGAGTCCGGTGACGACACGCGCGATGTCGAGACCGGGCGCGAGCGTGACGCGCGGAATGGAGGGGGGCGCAGCCATCGTGGCCTACTCGGGGGGCAGCACCGCGAAGCGCCCGGCGACGTCGACGCCGCTGGCGCGCAGCCGGCGCATCTCGGTGGCGTAGACGGCGCTGCCCAGGGCCATCACGATGAGCCACACCGGCGTGGACCGGAAGTACCACGCGGCCGCCGGCCCGGTGAGGTCGCGCCAGGTGTGCACGACGAGGAACAGGCCGAGAATCAACACCCCGGCCGTGCCCACGACCACCTGTTGCGGCCGCGCCGGCAGCACCGAGACGTGGGCGGCGAGCGTCGGGTTGCGCCGCGGCAGCGTCAGCACCGACAGCGACATCAGCAGGAAGTTGACGAGCATGGCGGTGACCAGGATATCGACGCCCAGGAACCAGTTGCCGGCCAGATGACTGCCCAGCACGCCGATGGTGGCCATCGCCGCGCTCGACAGGATCGCCACGTGCGGCGTGCGCAGCCGCGGATGCACGGCGGCCACGACCTTCGGAAAAATGCCGTCCTCGGCCCACGCGAACATCAACCGTGACACGCCAAGCAGCATTGCCGGCAGGTCCTTGATGAGCGCGACCGCAGCGCTGGCCACGATCACGACCGACCAGAACGGCGGCAGCACCACGCCCAGCAGCCCCGGCGCCGTCACGTCGCGGCGCATCGCCTCGGCGGCGACGTACTGCCACGGCGCCGTGTTGTAGACCGCCGCGGTGAACAGGAAGTAGAAGACCGCTACGCCGCCGACGGCGATGAAGATCGCCAGCGGCAGGTCACGCGACGGGCGCCGCGCTTCCCCGCCGGCCTGCGCGATCGAGTCGAAGCCGATGAAGGTGGCGAAGAGCAGCACCGCGGCCGGCACCAGCGTCGACAGCCGCATCTCGACCGGCGCCTGGTCGGCGCCGCCGGCCTGCGCCGCGGCGATCGCGAATCCGGCGGCCACGTCCCCTCGGGTCGCGACCGCCGAGGCGAACTCCGCCTGTGAGTGGGCGAATCCGGCGACGATGACCACGGCGCCGAGCCCCAGCGTGAGGAACATCAGCGGCACCATCAGCCGCTCGTAGCTCTTGACGCCGCTCATGTTGAGGGCGGTGGCGCTCCACAGCACGGCCAGCGCGATGGCGAGGCGCACGCCACCGGATTCCAGCGTCGTCGCCACGCCCCGCCACTCGAGCGCCAGTGCGATGTCGCGTAAGAAGGGCGTGATCAGGAACGCCACGACGCCCATCACCACCGACAACGCGAACCACTGCGAGAACGAGGCGATGAAGCCGAGGTACGGACTCAGCGCGCGGCTGGCGTAGACGTAGCTGCCGCCGGCGCGCGGCATCGCCGAGGCCAGCATCGCGTAGGCCAGGCCGGCGAGCACCGCCGGTACCCCCGCCAGCAGGTAGGCCGGCAGCACGTGCGGGCCGATGCCCGGTACCTGCCGCTGGATCATGAACGGGATGATGTTGACGGCGGCGCCGACCATCGCGCACACGCCGGTCGCGGTGAGGCCGAGCAGGCCCATCTCGCGGGCGAGGCCGGGCCCCCCGGCGCGCGGACTCTGCGCGTTGGGGTGGGGACCGGTGCGCTCGCCCGTCGCGGCGGCCCCCGGCGCGGTGGTCATTGCCGAGCGGCGGCCGGTGTCGGGGACGGCGCGGGCGCGCCAGGCATGCGCATCGACCGGAACAACGTGATGTGGTTGTCGATGATGCGCTGCTTCTCGGCCTCGTCGACGTCGGTGGTCCAGATGTCGCGCTGCGAGGTGCCGCCCAGGACGATGCCGTCGGTGCGCGGCATCATGTGGATGAAGAGCCCGCGCTGCGACGCCGGGATGTTCACCCCGCCGCTGGTGCTGTACTTGACCTCGTCCTGCGCCGGGAGCAGCACGAGCAGGCCCTTCAGCGGCATCAGCTCGTCGTCGCCGAAGAGCGCCTTGGCGCCCAGGCCCGTGCAGTTGACGATCAGGTTCTCCGACAGCGCCATGACGTCGCGCGTCGACTCGAAGCGGCGGATGACGATCCGGCCGCCGAAGCGCACGACGTCATCCATCAGCGCCGGCAGGTAGATGTTGGGCTCGATGCGCATCTCCGGACGCTCGCTGCAATACGGCGTCGGGAACGGATGCTCGCCGGGCTGCAGCATCGTCGCTGAGCCCATGAGCGCGGCCGGCAAGATCGGGTTCGTGGGCACGTTGAACTCGGCCGACTCGGTCGGGCCGTAGTTGGTGATCCAGGAGATGCCGTAGCGCGCGCCGGCCATGAACTGCAGCTGCCGGTAGGCAATCGCGGCCGCCTCCCGCATCTGGGCGTCCCACTCCGCGGTTCGCCGCGGCGTCTCGACGAGGCCCGAGGTCGGTGTCCAGCCGGCAAGCGAGAAGTTCGAGGTTACGTCGGGCGGGACGTTCGCGGCGTAGATGGTCACCGCGAAGCCGCGGCGCTGGAGCTGGCGGGCCGCCGTGAGTCCCACGACGCCGGAGCCGAGCACGGCGGCGCGACGTTCCTGGTGGCCGAGGGCCATGTCGGCCGCCATGGCGCCCGTGCCCCACGACAGCGACATGCCCGAGCCGCCGTGGCCGTAGTTGTGGATGACGGTCTTCTGGTCGAGGCGCGCGTCCTTCAGCACGAAACCCGACGGTCGATGCGGACGCAGGCCCACGGTGGCGCGGATGACGCGTTCGGCCGACACCCGCACCGGCGGCAGGTAGATCATGGGCCGGCGCGGCGCGGCCGGCGCCTGCGGCGTCGCGGTGGCGACGCGCCTCGGCGCGCACGCCTGCAACCCGAACCCGGCCAGCGCCAGGCCGGCATTGCTCAGCAACGTACGACGGTTCACGAGACGTTCCTTTCCGGTCTTACCTGGTGCGGGCGAGGTCGACCACGACGTCGTGGTAGTAGCGCACGAAGCGATACAACTCCGACTCGTTGATGCGCTCCTGGTCGCTGTGCGCGCCGAAGCCCTTCGGGCCGTCCTCGATGTCGATGGCCGGCCCGACGCCGTAGCACTGCACGCCCTTGGCGCGCAGGTAGGCCATGTCGGTGGCGCCGGTGCTCATCGCCGGCAGCGTGATCACGTTGTAGTGTTTCTTGACGTTCGCCTCGATGGCGGCGAACGCGTCGGTGTTGAGGCGCGAGATGCCGTTCGGGCGCACGTCACGCGCGCCGTAGGTCACTTCCACCGTGGGGTCGTTGACGACCTTCTTCACCATCTCGAGGAAGGCGGCCGGATCCTGGTCGGGCATCATGCGCACGTCGAGCGTGGCCTGCACTTCCGACGGGATGACGTTGGTGCGGTAGCCGGCCTGGATCATCGTCGGCGAGATCGAGGTGCGGATGGTCGAGGCGTGGCGCGGCTCGTTGTCGAGGAAGTACTCGTCGGCGGCATCCTGCGCCTTGGGGTCGCTGCCGAGGATCGCGCGGTAGCGATCGGCCGACGCCTGATCCGAGATGCTGGCCAGCCGCTTGAAGTACGCCGCTGTCGTCTCGTTGAAGCTGATGGGCGGCTTCCACTTCGCGACCGACGACACCGCGGTCG
>CADEDM010000093.1 GCA_902826065.1 uncultured Acidobacteriota bacterium
ACATCAAGCTCGAAGGCAAGGAAGCCTCGCAGATGCTCAAGCTGATGGAGGCGGTGGAAGACCACGACGACGTGCAGAACGTGTGGTCGAACTTCGACATCGAGGAAAAGGAGATCGAGGCCTCGCTCGCGTGAGGGTCTTCGGCATCGACCCGGGCTCGGAACGCACCGGCTACGGCTGCGTCGAGACCGATGGCCGGCGCCACCGCCTCGTGATCTGCGGGGCGATCTCCACCGCCGGCGCACCGACCCTGGCAGCGCGCCTGGCGATCATCCACGGTCAGCTCGTCACGCTGCTGCGCGACTGCCGGCCCTCGGTGGTCGCCGTCGAGAACCTGTTCCACGCCGCCAACGTCCGCAGTGCGCTGACCCTCGGTCACGCCCGCGGCGTGGCGATGCTGTCGGTGGTCGAGGCCGGCCTCGAGCTGGCCGAGTACACGCCCTCGGAGATCAAGCGCGCGGTCGTGGGCTACGGCCGGGCCGAGAAGGCGCAGGTGCAGCGCATGATCGCGCTGCTGCTCGGTCTCGACGCGCCGCCCACGCCGCACGACGCCGCCGATGCGCTGGCCGTGGCCCTCTGCCACGTGCACCAGCGTCCTGCCGGCGCTGCGGCGGCGCTGGCCGGCGCGACGCGCCGGCCGCCGGGCGCGGCCAAGAGCTGGCGCGCGTATCGCCCGCCCGGTGAGACGCCGGCACGGCGTCCGCGCACGCGGGTGGAGAGCGGCCGGCGATGATCGCCTGGCTGCGCGGGCGGCTCCTCGAGAAGCAGCCGACGCGCCTCGTGCTCGATGTCCACGGCGTCGGCTACGAGGTGAACGTGCCGGTGTCGACGTTTTATGCGGTGGGCGAGACGGGCACCGACGTCGAGCTGCGCATCCACACCCACGTCCGCGAAGACGCACTCGCGCTCTACGGGTTCCTCACGCCCTACGAGCTCACGGTGTTCGAGAAGCTGATCGGCACGAGCGGCGTGGGTCCGAAACTCGGCCTGGCGGTGCTCTCGGGCATCGACGCCGTGGATTTCGCCGCCGCCGTGCAACGCAACGACGTCGCCCGGCTGACGCGCATTCCCGGCGTCGGCAAGAAGACCGCCGAACGGCTGTGCCTCGAGTTGAAGGACAAGCTGCCGCCGGTGCCGGGCACGCCCGCGGCCGCCGCGGTGCCGGCCCCGAGCGATGCTATGCGCGACGACCTCGTGTCGGCGCTCGTGAATCTCGGGTACCATCGCACCGCCGTGGACAAGGTGCTCGACAAGCTGCTCGGCGGCGACGACGTGCCACGCTTCGACGCCGCGCTGCGCGCCGCGCTGAAGGAGCTGGCGCGGGCATGACCGAGCGGGTGGTGTCGGCCGCGCCCGGCAGCGACGACGCGCAGTTCGAAGCCGGACTCAGGCCACGGCGGCTCGACGACTACATCGGCCAGGACCGGGTCCGCGAGAACCTGCAGGTGTCGATCGCCGCCGCCCGGCAACGCGGTGAGGCGCTCGACCACATCCTGCTCTGGGGGCCGCCCGGACTGGGCAAGACGACTCTCGCCTACGTGATCGCCAACGAGATGGGCGCGCCCATCCGCACGACGTCGGGACCGGTGATCGAGAAGCCGGGCGATCTGGCCGGCATGCTCTCCGGGCTGCAGACCGGCGAGGTGCTGTTCATCGACGAGATCCACCGGATGCCGGCGACGATCGAAGAGATCCTCTATCCCGCGATGGAGGACTTCGAGCTCGACATCGTCATCGGACAAGGCCCGGGTGCGCGTTCGGTGAAGGTCCCGGTGGAGCGCTTCACGCTGATCGGCGCCACCACCCGCGCCGGCCTGCTGACGGCGCCGCTGCGCGCCCGCTTCGGCATCAATCACCGGCTCGATTTCTACACCGTCGCCGACATCGACGAGATCGTGCGCCGGTCGGCGCGCATCCTCGGGACGCCGATCGACGGCGACGCCTCGCTCGAGATCTCGCGCCGCTCGCGCGGCACTCCGCGCATCGCCAACCGCCTGTTGCACCGCGTGCGCGACTACGCCCAGGTCAAGGCCGACGGCCACATCACCGTCGACGTCACCCGCGCCACGATGCGGATGCTGGACATCGACGACGAGGGCTTCGACGAAATCGACCGTCGCCTGCTTGGCACCATCATGGACAAGTTCGGGGGCGGCCCGGTGGGCGTGAACACGCTCGCCGCCGCCCTCAGCGAGGAACCCGACGCGCTCGAGGATATCCACGAGCCGTACCTGCTGCAGGCGGGCTTCCTCGATCGCACCCCGCGCGGGCGCGTCGCGACGGCGCGCGCCTACGCGTACTTCGGGCGCCCGGCGCCCAGGAGAGGACTGTTTTGAGGACTTCCATCGCCCACCTGGCCGGCACCGCCACAATCGGCCGCGCCGAGATCAAGAGCCTGGCGACCTACGTGCCGCCGCGCCTGCTCACCAACGCCGACCTCGAGAAGATGGTCGACACGAGCGACGAGTGGATCCTCCAGCGCACCGGCATCCGCGAGCGGCACATCGTCGACCCCGGCGTCGGCACCTCGGACATCGCGAAGGAAGCCGCGGTCGAGGCGATTCGCCGCGCCGGCCTCACTGCCGACGACATCGATCTCATCATCGTCGGCACGGTCACGCCTGACATGCTCTTCCCGAGCACCGCGTGCCTGCTGCAGCACAAGATCGGCGCGTCGCACGCCTGGGGATTCGACGTCAGCGCCGCCTGCTCGGCGTTCGCCTACGCGCTCACCGTCGGCTCGCAGCTCATCGCCGCGGGTTCGGCGAAGTATGCGCTCATCGTCGGCGCCGACGTGATGTCGAGCATCATCGACTACACCGACCGCACGACCTGCGTGCTCT
Organism: uncultured Acidobacteriota bacterium; assembly: GCA_902826065.1. Taxonomy (GTDB): domain Bacteria; phylum Acidobacteriota; class Vicinamibacteria; order Vicinamibacterales; family UBA2999; genus CADEFD01. Next base: position 2,844 of record CADEDM010000093.1, read on the forward strand.
TCGGCGACGGCGCCGGCGCCGTCGTGCTGGGCCCGGCCTCGTCGCCGGACGTCGGCGTGATCGACTTCGCCCACGAGATCGACGGCAGCGGCGGCGCGGCACTGTGCATGCCGGCCGGCGGCAGCCTGCGGCCGGCCTCGCACGAGACCATCGACCAGCGCCTGCACTACGTGAAGCAGGACGGCTCGACCGTCTTCAAGTTCGCGGTGCGGCGCACCGGCGACCTGTGCGAACGGCTGCTGCAGCGCAACAACGTCACCGCCGCCGACGTCGACCTCTTCATCTCACACCAGGCTAACCGTCGCATCATCGAGGCGGTGGCCGACCGTGTCGGGCTCGATCCGTCGAAGGTCATCATCAACATCGAGCGCTTCGGCAACACCACCGCGGGGACGATTCCCCTGGCGATGAACGACGCCGTGGAGCAGGGACGCCTGAAGAAGGGCGACCTCGTGCTCGTGGCGTCGGTGGGCGCCGGCTTCACGGTGGGCGCGATGCTGTTGCGCTGGGCCTTCTAGCGGCGGTCGCCGTCAGGCGGCCGTTGGACGGGCTGTTCCAGTGCGGCACACTCTGCCACCGGCGCGCCTTTTCAAGAACCGGGCAACTCACTGAGCGAACTGGAGTTGCAGGCAACCTTGCCTGCCGATCCCGAAGCCCCGGCGTCGTGTGCTCTTTTGGAGCAACGGCTTAAGCCCATTGTCGTCAGTGAGTTAACGAGGATGTGTGGGGACCGCCTGCCGCCGGTGTGTCACGACGGCACACACGCCGCGCCCGGTCCGGCCTCGACCTCCATCCTCGGCTGAACCGCAAGTCACGCCAATTCAATTAGTTACGACGCACCGTGGCCCGCGCACCGGGGCTGGCGCTGGCCTTGCTCTATCAGGTCTGCGTCAGGGGATTGCCCCCCAGCATCTCCTGACACGAGTCCTCTCCCCCGGCGCGGCAGCGTTCGGCCGGCACCCACGGGGACTCCAGGTCATACCCAGCCTGGAGTCCAACGTGGTGCCCTCGAGATCAGGTGACGGATGGCCAAGGTCAACACCCTACCGACGAGTTCTGCCGCGGCGGTGCCGCTGCTGCCGGCGACGCCCGCGACCAACTGGCGCGAGGCGCTGCCGACGCTCGTCCGTCCCTCGCTGACGCTGCGGGAACCGGTCTTGAGTGATGCCCTCGCGCTGCTGACCGCCTTACCCGACGGCGCGATGGGCATGGTGGTGGCCGATCCGCCGCCCGCCACGGTCACCGGCTTCGAACGTTTCATCGCGCAGCTCCAGGCCAGCCGCCGTTCCGGCCAGCTGGCGTGCTGGGTCATCGTGCCGTCGGATTCCGACGTCCCGGTCGGGCTCATCGGCGTGCGCTCGATGGACTCGCAGGCGGCGATGGTCGAAGGCTTCGCGGTGGTCGCCGAGGAGTTTCGCGGCACTCCGCTTTTCCAGACTGCCGGCCGCATGACGCTGGGGTGCCTGTTCGGCGCCATGCGCGTGCACCGCGTGGAGTTCCGCATCGACGTCCGCAACGGCCGCGCCAACGGCGCGCTGCGCAAGCTCGGCGCCACGCAGGAAGGCCTGCTGCGCCGCGCCCGGCGCTTCGACGGCGAATTCCTCGACCAGGTGTTGTGGGCGATCGTCGCCACCGACTGGTCCGAACACCAGACCTCGCGCAGCAGCAGCGTGCACTGACCTCCCGTCCCCGTCCGTGTTGGGCCCGGGCACTTCCAGGGATGCCCGGGCCATTTTTTTGTCCGCCCGCTAAGATCGCGGCGTGTCCGACTCGCCCCCACCGGCGCCGCTTCGCGTCGCTGACTTCGACTTCGATCTGCCAGCCGACCTGATCGCGCAGACGCCGCCGGCCGTACGGGGGGCGTCGCGGCTGATGCATCTCTCCCGCGCGACCGGGGCGGTCGCACATCACATGTTCGACGCCTTGCCGCGCCTGCTGCGCCGCGGCGACCTGCTGGTGATGAACGACACACGGGTGTTCCCGGCGCGGCTGCTGGGCACACGCGAGCCCGGCGGCGGCGCGGTGGAGTGTCTCCTCGTCGCCCGCGACGCCGACGCCAGCCCCTCACCGCAGGTGGAAGTCTGGCGCGCGCTCGTGAGTCCGGGTGCGCGCCTGAAGCGCGGCGCCCGCATGGTGTTCGATGGCGCCGGAGGGCGGCTCGCGGGCGAGGTGCTCGATCGCGTCGAGGGCGGACGGCTGGTGCGGCTCTCGACCATCGACGGCACCGCGGTGACCGACGCCGTCGAGCGGCTGGGCCACGTGCCACTGCCGCCGTACATCCGGCGCTCGGACGTCGACACCGACCGCGAACGCTACCAGACGGTGTACGCCCGCGAGCGCGGATCGATCGCCGCGCCCACCGCCGGCCTGCACGTCACGCCGGCCCTGCTCGACGCCCTCGACGCGGCGGGCATCGAGCGCGTCACGCTGACCCTGCACGTCGGCTACGGCACCTTCCAGCCGGTCCGCGCAGAGTTCCTGGCCGACCATCGGATGGGCCGCGAGTCGTTCGAGGTCGGCCCGGCGGCCGCCGAGGCCCTGACGCGCGCCCGCGCCGACGGGCGGCGCGTCGTGGCGGTCGGCACCACGACGACACGCACCCTCGAGTCGCTGCCGGCCGACGGCGGCCCGATCCGCCCCGCACGCGGCGAGACCGCGCTCTTCATCACCCCGGGCCACCGCTTCCGCGTCGTCGGCGGCCTCGTCACCAACTTCCACGTGCCGAAGTCGTCGCTGCTGATGCTGGTGTCGGCGTTCGCCGGCCTGGACCACGTGCGCGCCGCCTATCGCGAGGCCGTGGCGCAACGCTACCGGTTCTACAGCTACGGGGACGCGATGGTGATCTTGTAGGCACAAGGGACCAGGGACCAGGGACCAGGCCGACGAGATCGAACCGTCATGCCGTCGCGAAACCGACTTGCACGCGAAGCGTGACGAGGGCTTTTCTGATCCCTGGTCCCTGTTCCCCGGTCCCTACACGTATCCTCTAAGCCCATGATCCTCCCGTACGACGACTTCGACCTGTCCGCAGTCCGCCGCTATCCGCTCGCATCGCGCGAGAGCAAGGTGCGGCGTGAACACCTGGCCGCGCCGCACGTCGCCGGCAGCGGGCTGGGCGACTGGCTGTCGCGGCTGCCGAAGCTGCTGGCGGCGCGCGATCTCGTCGATGTCGTCGACGCCCTCGTCGCGGCGCACGCCCGGCCGGCGCCGATCGTGTGGGGCCTGGGTGCCCATGTGATCAAGGCCGGCCTGTCGCCGGTGATCGTCGATCTCATGCAGCGGGGATTCGTCTCCGCGCTCGCGCTGAACGGCGCCGGCGTGATCCACGACGTCGAGCTCGCCCTCAGCGGCGGCACCTCCGAGGACGTCGACGCGGCGCTCGGCCCGGGCGCGTTCGGCATGGCGGAGGAGACCGGCACCGGCATCAACACGGCGATTCGCGAGGGCGTCGCGCGTGGCGCCGGACTGGGCCGCGCCGTGGCCGAGTGGCTACACGCGTCGGCGCCGCCGCACGCCGGTGTCAGCGTGCTCTGCGCCGCGGCGCGCCTCGGTGTGCCGGTCACGGTGCACGTCGCCGTGGGCACCGACATCGTCCACATGCATCCCGACGCGTCGGGGAGCGCCATCGGCGAGGGCAGCCTGCGCGACTTCCGCCACCTGGCCGCGTCGGTCGCACGCCTGGCCGGGGGCGTCTACCTGAATTGCGGCTCGGCGGTCGTGCTGCCCGAGGTGTTCCTGAAGGCGGTGGCCGTCGCCCGCAATCGCGGCATCGACCTCGCCGGCCTCACCACCGTGAATCTCGACTTCCTGCCGCACTACCGGCCCCTGACGAACGTGGTTCGGCGACCCACCGCCGGCATCGGCCGTGGCATCCATCTCACCGGCCACCACGAGATCCTGTTGCCGCTGCTCGCGGCCGCCGTCGTGGAGCGGACGTCCGTCTAGCCGGTGAGAGCGTGTTGTACAATTCAGGGTTGTGCCGGAGTAGCTCAGCCGGTTAGAGCATGCGTCTCATAAGCGCAGGGTCGGCGGTTCGAGTCCGCCCTCCGGCACCACCCCCCACCCGCTCCTGATCACCGGCGCGGGCCGGGCGCTCCCTCCTCGCCTCCCCGGCCTCGCGGCCCCGGCTCGGCACACAATCGCTATCGTGAGGACGACCCTGCTGCCGCGGGTGCTTCGACACGTCGCCCGGCACGCCCTGTGGGCGCGCGGCGCGCGGGTCGTAGTGGCGCTGTCGGGCGGCGCGGACTCCGTCGCTCTTCTGCTGGTGCTGCGGCAGTTGGCCGAGCGCGGCGACGTGACGCTGGCCGGCGCCGCCCATCTCAACCATCGCCTGCGCGACGAGGCGGACGTGGACGAGCGTTTCTGCCGGACGTTGTGCGCCCGCCTCGACGTGCCGCTGGTCGTCGGCAGCGCCCCGGTGGCCGAACTGGCCCGGGCAGCGCGCTGCTCGGTCGAAGTCGCCGGCCGCCGTGCCCGCTATGCCTTCCTCGACGACGCCCGCCGCACCCTCGAGGCCCGCCACGTCGCCGTCGCGCACACCGCCGACGATCAGGCCGAGACGGTGCTGCTGCGGCTGCTCCGTGGCGCCGGCACGCGCGGCCTGCGCGGCGTGTTGCCGGTGCGCGGAGCGATCGTCCGGCCGCTGCTGACGTGCACGCACACCGAGCTGCGCGCGTGGCTGGCCGCGCTGGGAGAAGCCTGGCGCGAGGACGCGTCGAACCGCGATCTCGCCAATCCCCGCAACCGGGTCCGGCACGAGTTGCTGCCGCTGCTGGCCGAACGCTACCAGGCCGCGGTCGTCCGGGTGCTGGCGCGTACCGCGGACGTCGCCGACGCCGAGGACGCGCTGCTCGAGCGGTTCGCCGCCGAAGGCGCGGCCCGCGTGACCAGCGGTGGGCCGACCGACCTGACGCTGCGGCCCTCCGGCCTGGCGGCGCTGCCGCTGGCCATCGCGCGCCGCGTCGTGCGCCGGGCGCTCGAGGCCGCCGGGGCCCGCCGTGCCCCCGACCTGGCCGATGTCGAGCAGGTGCTGGCGGTCTGTCGCGGGCCCGCCCCACGCGCGGTCGAGGCGGCCGGTCTTCGGGTGGAACGTTTTTCCAGCGATGCTGTCTTATTGATCAGGGAGAGCCCACCGCCCCCCGCGGTGACCCTGCCGGCGCGCACGTTGCCGGTGCCAGGGGAGGCCACGCTGCCCGAGCTCGGGCCCGGGTGCCGGCTCATGGCGGAGTGGCCGATAACACGGGGAGACCACATCGAGGGACGGGCCCTTCGTGTGTCGCTCAGAGGATCAGTGCCGGGGCCGCTGGTGGTGCGCGGACGGCAGCCGGGAGACCGGATCCGGCCGGCCGGGCTGGACGGGTCGAAGAAGCTGCAGGACCTGCTGGTGGATCGCAAAGTGCCGCGCCGCGAACGCGACCGCGTGCCGCTCGTGGTCGACGCGACAGGCCGGATTTTGTGGGTGATCGGCCATGCGGTCGACACGGAGGCGTCGGCCACGGCGGCCGGGGACGACGTGATAGTCTTGACGTTTGAGCCGCCGGTCGTGCCCGGCTCGGAGGTATCGTGAATTCCACCGCCAAGAACCTCGTGTTCTGGTCCATCCTCTGCGTGGTCGGGCTGCTCGTGTGGAACTTCTCGTCGAGGCTCCAGCGCAACGAGAACGCGATCAACTTCAGCGAGTTCATCTCGTGGGTCGACGCCGGGCAGGTGCAGCGCGTCACCATCGTCGGCAACGACATCGCGGGCGTCACCAAGGGGCTCGAGAACTTCCGCACTTACGCGCCGTTCCAGTACGACGGGCTCGTCAACCGTCTCATCGAGCGCGGCGTCAGCGTCGAGAGCAAGGCGCCGACCGAGTCGCCGTGGGCGGCCATCCTCTATTCCTGGGCGCCGATCCTCCTGATGATCGGCTTCTGGGTCTTCTTCATGCGCCAGGTGCAGAGCGGCGGCAACAAGGCGCTGTCGTTCGGCAAGAGCAAGGCGAAGCTGTCGTCGTCGGCGCAGAAGAAGGTGACGTTCCGCGACGTCGCCGGCGTCGACGAGGCGAAGGACGAGCTGCAGGAGATCATCGAGTTCCTCAAGGAACCGCAGAAGTTCCAGAAGCTCGGCGGCCGCATCCCGAAGGGCGTGCTGCTCATGGGCCCTCCGGGCACCGGCAAGACCCTGCTGGCCCGCGCCGTGGCCGGTGAGGCCAACGTCCCCTTCTTCTCCATCAGCGGTTCGGACTTCGTCGAGATGTTCGTCGGCGTCGGCGCCAGCCGCGTCCGCGACCTGTTCGAGCAGGGCAAGAAGAACGCCCCCTGCATCGTGTTCATCGACGAGATCGACGCGGTCGGGCGTCACCGCGGCGCCGGCCTCGGCGGCGGGCACGACGAGCGCGAGCAGACCCTGAACCAGCTCCTCGTCGAGATGGACGGCTTCGAGTCGAACGAAGGCGTGATCCTGGTGGCCGCCACCAACCGTCCAGACGTGCTCGACCCGGCGCTGCTGCGTCCGGGCCGCTTCGACCGCCGCATCGTGGTCAACCGGCCCGACGTGAAGGGCCGCGAGGGGATCCTCCTGGTGCACACCAAGAAGATCCCGATGGCCGACGACGTCGACATCAAGACCCTGGCGCGCGGCTCGGCAGGCTTTGCCGGCGCCGACCTCGCCAACCTCGTGAACGAAGCCGCGCTCAACGCCGCCCGCCAGAACAAGAAGGCGGTCGCGATGGTGGACTTCGAGTTCGCGAAAGACAAGGTGCTCATGGGCGCCGAGCGGCGCTCCATGATCGTGACCGAGGAAGAGAAGCGGGTCACCGCCGTCCACGAGGCCGGCCATGCACTGCTGGCCGTGCTGCTGCCCCAGGCCGATGCCCTCCACAAGGTCACGATCATCCCGCGTGGCATGGCGCTCGGTCTCACCACGCAGCTCCCGCTCGACGAGAAGCACAACTACTCGAAGGTCTACCTGATGGATCGCATCGCGATCCTGCTGGGCGGCCGCATCGCCGAAGAGCTGACCACGGGCGACCTGACGACCGGCGCCGGCAACGACCTCGAGCGCTCGACCGAGATGGCGCGCAAGATGGTGTGCGAATGGGGCATGAGCGAGGCGATGGGCCCGCTGACCTTCGGCAAGAAGGAAGAGCAGATCTTCCTCGGCCGCGAGATCGCCCAGCAGCAGGACTACAGCGGCGTCACCGCCGAGCGCATCGACGAGGAAGTGAAGCGCATCATCAGCGAGAACTACGATCGCGCGACGAAGCTGCTCACCGAGCGCAAGGCCGCGCTCATCGCCATCGCCGAAGCGCTGCTGACGCGCGAATCGCTCGACGGCGAGCAGGTGAAGCGCATCGTCAACGGTCTGCCCATCGACGAGCCGCCAGCGGCGCCGACGGCGCCTGCGGCTCCGGCCGACGAGCCGCGTGAGCGCCCCCGCGAGCGCGCGCCGCTGCTGCCGATCTCGCCGAAGCCGCTCACCCAGGAATAGCCCGCTCGTGATCCACGCCGGCCTCGTGCCGGCGTGGCCCACACTGCCGCCGCATGATCGCGACGCGCGCGACGTTCACGCTGCCGCTCGCCGGCCGTGATCCGCTCGTGCTCGGCCCGCGCACGCTCGTCATGGGCGTGCTGAACGTCACCCCCGATTCCTTCTCCGACGGCGGCGCCGCGCTCGATCCCGACCGCGCCCTCGACCGCGCCCTGGCCATGGAGGCCGCCGGCGCCGACGTTCTCGACATCGGCGCCGAGTCGACGCGTCCAGGTGCCGCCCCGCTCACCGGCCGTGACGAGCGGCTGCGGCTGCTGCCGGTGATGCGCCGCCTGCACCGCCTGCGCATTCCCATCTCCATCGACACCACCAAGGCCGAAGTCGCCCGGTTCGGGCTCGACGAGGGCGCCACCATCGTCAACGACGTCAGCGGCCTGCAGTACGACCCCGGCCTGGGCGACATCGTGGCGGTCCGTGGCGCGCCCCTGGTGCTGATGCACATGCGGGGGCGTCCCGCCGACATGTACGCGCATGCCCGCTACGGCGACGTGGCGCTCGACGTCGCCCGCGACCTGACGCGCGCCATCGAGCGGGCGGTGAGCCGCGGCGTGCCGTGGGATCGCCTGATCCTCGACCCGGGCCTCGGCTTCGCGAAGAAAGCCGCCGACAGCGCCGCGGCGCTCACGGGCCTGGAGGCTCTCGCCTCGCTCGGCCGGCCGCTGCTCGTCGGGCCATCGCGCAAGTCGTTCCTGACGGCCGCCATCGGCGACGTGCCGGCGGCCGACCGCGACTGGGCGACCGCGGCCGCGGTGACGGCCTCGGTGCTCGGCGGCGCGCACATCGTCCGCGTGCATGCAGTGGCCGAGATGGTGCACGTGGTGCGTACCGCGGATATGATTCGATCGCACGGCACAGGCGCACGGTTCTAGCCGATCTAGCCGCTAGTCCCTAGCCGCTAGCCGCTGTCTCTATGCCCTGGCTCGACGCGCTCTTCGAACGGCCCCCGGTCACCTGGTGGGACCTGCTCGACATCGCCATCGTGTCGGTGCTCGTCTACGAGCTGCTGAAGCTCATTCGCGGCACCCGCGCCTCGCAGATGGCCGTGGCGCTCGGCGCCATCGTCGGGCTCTTCTATCTCTCGCGCGCGCTCGACCTGGCAACCGTCAACTGGCTGATCCGCAACCTGGTCGGCTACGTCGTCTTCGCCGCGATCGTGCTGCTGCAGACCGACATCCGGCGTGCCCTCGTGCACTTCGGCCGGGCCTCGTTCTTCAAGTACCTGCGCCGGGTCGAGCCAGACGAGGACGCGATCGAGGAACTCGTCGTGGCGATGGAGACGCTGGCGTCGCGGCAGATCGGCGCGCTGGTGATCGTCGAGCGCGGCATCGGCCTGCGCAATCACATAGAAAGCGGTATCCCCCTCGATGCCTGCCTCACCTACGACCTGATCGTCGCCATCTTCCAGCCGACCTCGCCACTGCACGACGGCGCCGCCATCGTGCAGGGCGATCGCATCGCCGCCGCGGCCTGCTTCCTGCCACTCAGCGTGAACCCGCGCCTGGCCCGTGAACTGGGCTCGCGGCATCGCGCGGCGCTCGGCGTCACCGAGGAGAACGATGCCGTGGCGCTGGTGGTCTCCGAGGAATCGGGCACCGTGTCGCTCGTGCTCGACGGCCGCATCGAACGTGGGCTGACACCGGAGCAGCTGCGCCACCGCCTGCGCGGCCTCATCAAGCGCACCCAGGCCGGCACGGAACGCCGCATGGCTGCGGCCATGGACTGAGTGATGGCCGCGTTCCGCGTACGACACTCCGGCCTGAAGCTGCTGTCGCTGACCGTGGCGACGCTGCTGTGGCTCGTCGTCACCGGCGATCCCGTCGTGGAGCGCACGCTGCGCGTGGGCATCGAGCTGCAACGCACGCCCACGGATCTCGAGCTCGTGGGCGCCGTCCCCGACACCGTGGCGGTCCGCGTCCGCGGGCCGGCCAGCCGGCTGTCGGACCTGTCGCCGGGCAGCCTTCAGGTCGTGATCGACCTCGACGGCGTGCGCGCCGGGCGGCGGCTCTTCGCCCTCACGCCGGCGCAGATCGCGGCGCCCTTCGGCGTCGAGGTCACGCAGATCACGCCGCCGGCCGTGCCCCTCGTATTCGAGGCCACGGCGTGGGCCCTGGTGCCGGTACGGGCCCGCATCGAGGGCTCGCCGGCGCCCGGCCACAGCGTCGCCAACGTGTCGGTCACGCCGTCGCAGATACGCGTCGACGGCCCGGCCAGCGCCATTCGCGAGTTGAGCGAGCTCTACACCGAGCCCGTCTCGATCGAGCGGTCGTCGAGCCTGGTGCGGGACGCCGTGACCATCGATACCTCCGACACCGGCCTGAGACTCTCGGGTGGGGCGACGGCGGTGGTGACGGTGACCATTGCGGCCGATACAACGGAGCGCACCCTGACCGGCGTGCCCATCGGACTGCGCGGCGGCGCCACCGGCCGGCTCGACCCGGCCGAGGCCGCCGTGACCGTGCTGGGGGCCGCGGAGGTCGTGCGCGGGCTGACCCCGGCTGACATCACGCTCTTCGTGGACGCGGCCGACGACTCACCCGCACGCGATCTGGTGGTGCAGGCGGAATCATCGACGCGGTTCGTGGTGCGGGCCATCCGGCCGGCATCCGTCGCGTATGGACGGGCCGGCGCGCGCCGGTGACAGCGGTTGGAGACGACGTGACGTTGTTCGGAACGGATGGAATTCGCGGTGAGGCCGGGCGCCCGCCCCTCGACGACGCCACGGTGACGCGCGTCGGCGCGGCCCTGGCCCGCGTCGGGGGCGCAACTGGCCCGCGCGTGGCGATCGGGCGCGACACGCGCGAATCGGGCGCCGCGATCGAGACGGCGCTGGCGCGCGGCATCGCGGCCGGTGGCGGACGCGTGACCAGCCTCGGCGTCGTGCCCACGCCCGCGGTGGCCTACCTCGCCCGCACCGACGGGTTCGACCTCGGCGTCGTGATCTCGGCGTCGCACAACCCGTATCACGACAACGGCATCAAGGTGTTCTCCGGCGTCGGCGAGAAGTTCTCCGCGGCGCAGGAGCGCGAGATCGAGCGGCTGGTCGCCGACCCGGCCTTCGCGATCGACGGGCCCGACCGGCCCGTGATCGACGACGGCCACCCGCTCGTCGAGCACTACGTGGCGCACCTGCGCCAGATCCTCGACCACGCCGGCCCGCTGGCCGGCGCGCCGATCGTCGTCGATTGCGCCAACGGCGCCACGACGTCGGTCGCGCCCGATCTCTTGCGCGCCCTCGGCTTCGACGTGCGTGCCATTGGCGTCACGCCCGACGGGAGGAACATCAACGCCGGATGCGGCTCGACGGCGATGGAGCCGCTGCAGGCGGCCGTGGTCGAGGCCGGCGCGCGGCTGGGCGTCGCGTTCGACGGCGACGGCGATCGTGCGCTCTTCGTCGATCACCGCGGCCGTCGCGTCGACGGCGACGCCGTGATGCTCATCTGCACCGACCTGTTGCGCCGCGAGGGCGCGCTGGCCGGCGACGCGATCGTGGCGACCGTGATGAGCAACATCGGCCTGGAGCTGGCCCTGAAGTCACGGGGCGTCGGGCTGGTGCGCTGCCCGGTGGGCGACAAGCACGTGATGGAGGAGATGCTGCGCCGCGGTCTGTCACTGGGCGGCGAGCAGTCGGGACACGTGATCTTCGCCAGCCATCTCTTCACCGGCGATGGCATCGCCACGGCGCTGCAGGTCCTGCGCGCGCTGATCGCGACCGGCGCCGACCTGGCCACTCTCGCCGACGCCCTCACGTCGTATCCGCAGGTCCTCGTGAACGTGCGCGTCAAGACCCGCACCGACGTCGCGGCGGTGCCGGCAGTGGCGACGGCCATGCGCGACGTCGAAGCCCGGCTCGCCGGCCAGGGCCGCCTGCTCGTGCGCTACTCCGGGACCGAGCCGCTCTTGCGCATCATGCTCGAAGGCCGCGACCAGGCCGAGATCACCGCGTGGGCGAACGAGATCGCCGACGCCGTCCGCGCCACGCTGACCTGATCGGCGGCACGACCGGCGTTCGCCGCGCGGGTGGTAGGCTAGTGAGCGTCGACATCCTGGCCGCTGGCCTCCGGCGTATCCAGCCGCCAGCCGCGAGCCGCCAGCCATGATCCGTCTCTCCGTGAACGTCAACAAGGTCGCGACGCTGCGCAATTCGCGTGGTGGCAGCGAGCCGTCGGTGCTCGACGCGGTGCGCGTCGTCGTCGACGAAGGCGCGCCCGGCGTCACCGTGCATCCCCGCGCGGACGAACGCCACATCACGGGGCGCGACGTCCGCGACATCGCGGCGTTCCTGGCGCCGGTCCGCGGCCGCGTCGAGTACAACATCGAAGGCGATCCGCGTCCCGAGCTCCTGGCGCTGGTGCACGACGTGCGTCCCGATCAGTGCACGCTGGTGCCGGTACGGCCCGGCGAGATCACGAGCCAGGCCGGCTGGTCGCCCGATGCGCCGCGCGACGCGCTGTCACGCGTCGTGCGCGACCTGCGCGACGCCGGCATCCGCGTGAGCCTGTTCGTGGATCCCGACCCCGCGGCCGTGGCCCTGGCCGCGGACCTCGGCGCCGATCGCGTGGAGCTCTATACCGAGCCGTTCGCCCACGCCTTCCACGCGGGCCCGGCGGCTGCGGCGGCGAGCCTCGCGCTGTACACGCGGGCCGCGGAGGCCGCTCACGCGCGGGGACTCGGCGTGAACGCCGGGCACGACCTCGACCTCGCCAACCTCACGCTGTTCCGTCACCTGCCGCACCTCGACGAGGTCTCGATCGGGCACGCGCTGATGAGCCACGCCCTGTTCGTCGGCCTGGCGGCGTCGGTGCGCGCGTATCTCGCGGCGGTGAGGACCGACGCGTGATCGGCAGCCGCGCCGCTGCCGTTGCCGCGCTCGTCCTGGTGGTCCTGACGCCCCACCCAATCCTGGCCGCGGAGGTGCAGCTGCGCACGTCCGATGGCGTGACCATCGCGGCGACGTTCCACGACGCGGGTGCGCCCGCCCCGGCCGTGGTGCTGGTGCCGATGTACACCCGCACCAAGGACGACTGGCGCGCCTTCGCCGATCGCCTGCACGTCTCCGGATTCTCGACGCTGGCGATCGATCTGCGCGGCCACGGCGGCTCGGGTGGCGGGGCGACGCCGGTGCCGGCCATGGCCCTCGACGTCCGTGCCGCCATCGACTTCCTGGCCGCCCGCCCGACGGTGCGCGCCATCGGCGTGGTCGGCGCCTCGCTCGGTGCCAGCCTCGCCCTGATGGCGGCGGCCGACGCCCCGCTGGTGCAGGGCGTGGCGATGATCTCGCCGGCCAGCGACTACCGCGGCGTGCGCCTCGACGCCGCCGTGAAGAAATACGCGACCCGGCCGCTGTTCCTCGTCGCGAGCACCGAGGACCCGCTCGCCGCCCGCACGGTCCGCGGACTCGTGGCCGAGTCGGTGCCGGCACGGGAGCAGCGCCTGTCGCTGGTCGCGGCGCACGGCACCCTCATCCTCGATCGCGATCCCGACGTCGCCGCCGCGCTGGTGGACTGGCTGCGACGGACGTTGCTATCCTGATCGACGGACTCCCCGCATGCGCGCCGACTCGATTGCCTTCGCCATTTCCGGGATGCTCTTCGGCGTGATCGTCGGCTGGATCCTGGGCACCCAGCAGGCGGGCGGACGCGGAGCATCGGCGGCCCCCACGACCGCCAGTGCCCCGGCCACGCCGGCCAGCGAGGGCGGACGGCCTGCCGCCGCGCCGCTCGACGAGGCCCGTGCCAAGGACCTCCAGGCCGCCGCCGCGAGCGCCGCGACCGACCCGAGCCCGCGCGTCCAGCTCGGCAACATGTACTTCGACGCCGAGCGCTACACCGAGGCGGTGCGCTGGTACGAAGACGCCCTCAAGCTGCAGCCCACCGATGCCAACGTCTCCACCGACCTCGGCGTCGCCTACTACTACATCGATCAGCCGGACCGCGCGATCCAGCAGTTCGAACAGTCGTTGAAGATCGACCCCAGGCACACCAAGACGATGCTGAACATGGGCATCGTCAAGGCCTTCGGCAAGCAGGATCTCGCCGGTGCGGCGACGGCCTGGCAGCAGGTCATCGCCACCGCGCCCGACAGCCAGGAGGCGCAAGCCGCGCGCAAGGCCCTCGACGGCCTGCAGCAGGCGCATCCCGGCGGGCCGTCGGCGGCCGGCGGCGCGGCGCCGCCGGCGAAGTAGGAGACATCGGGCGTGACGCTGGTGCTGCGCGTCCTGCTCCTCTTCGTGCTGGTGCTGCTGGCCCTGCGCGCCGCCGGCCGGTTCATCGGGGGCGTCGCTGCCGGTGCTGGCGCGGGCGCCGGGGCGCGTCCGCGATCGCGCCCGGGAGAGCCCCCCGTGAAGATGGCGCGCGATCCCGTCTGCGGCACCTTCGTCGTGCCAGGCAAAGCCTTGAGCGCGACCAGCGGCGGCACGACCGAGTGGTTCTGCTCCGAGACCTGCCGCGACACCTTCGCGCGCCGTGGCTGAGGCGATGTATCCCGGCGAATCGCAGAGCCGCCTCGACATCGTCGAGGTCGGACGGCGGCTGTGGGTGCAGGGCTTCGTCGCCTCGAACGACGGCAACATCAGCGTCCGGCTCGGGCCCGATCGCCTGCTGACCACGCCGAAGAGCGTCTCGAAGGGCTTCATGACGCCCGACATGCTGGTCGTCACCGACATGGACGGCACCAAGGTGCACGGCCAGCGCGACGCCTCGTCGGAGCTGAAGATGCACCTCGAGGTCTACCGGCAGCGGCCCGACATCGGCGCGGTCGTGCACGCGCATCCCGCCACCGCCACCGGCTTCGCCGTGGCCGGCATCCCCCTCACGCGGGCCGTGTTGGCGGAGGTGATCACGACGCTGGGCGGCATCCCGATCGCGGACTACGCCACGCCGTCCACGGCGGAGCTCCCGGCCGCCATCCGCGAGTACATCAAGGCGCACGACGGCCTGCTGCTTGCCAACCACGGCGCCCTGGCGGTGGCCGCCGATCTCTTCACCGCCTACCACCGCATGGAGACGATCGAGCACTTCGCGAAGATCAGCCTGGTGGCGCGCCAGCTCGGACGCGAACACCTGCTGTCGCGCGACGAGGTCGCCCGGCTCCAGGGCCTGCGCGGCATGTACGGGATCAGCTCGCCGGCGCCGATCTGCGCCGACCCGGCGGGTGGCGAGGCGGCGATCGACTGCCAGGTGGTCGAAGCGCCGGCGTCGACGGCGCGCCTCGTGCCCGACACGCCGTCCCTGCCGCCGGTGGCGGCCGAACCCGTCGGCACGGACGCGGAGATTCGGCTAACATACGGCCAGTTGGCGGCGCTCATCGACGAGGCCGTCAAGAGCGTGCGTTAGTCCGCACGCGGGTCCTCGGGCCAGCCCGTCATCCGGGCGGAGGTTGGAATGGGCGAAGCGCTCGGAATGGTCGAGACGAAGGGGCTGGTCGCGATGATCGAAGCGGCCGACGCCATGGTCAAGGCCGCCAAGGTCACCCTGGTGGGCTGGGAGAAGATCGGCGCCGGCTACGTCACGGCGGTCGTGCGTGGCGATGTGGCCGCCGTGAAGGCCGCCACCGACGCCGGCGCCGCGGCCGCCCGCCGCGTCGGCGAGCTCGTGTCGGTGCACGTGATTCCGCGGCCGCACGCCAACCTCGAAGACGTCCTGCCGATCGGCAAGGCCAGCAGCGTCAAGGGCTAACGCCCTCGGGGCGTCGCCGCCATGCTTCTCGCCCGCATCGTCGGCACGGTGGTGGCCACGCGTAAGGATCCACGCCTCGTCAGCCACAAGCTGCTGCTGGCGCGCCCGGTCGATCCGAACGGCAAGAACGAAGGCAACCATCTCGTCGCCGTCGACACCGTCGACGCCG
>CADEDM010000094.1 GCA_902826065.1 uncultured Acidobacteriota bacterium
TCGTTCCCACGAGGTCGAAGACGACCAGCGCCAGGCGGCTCATGACGGCGCCGCCGCGCCGCGGGTTGCGCACCCGATGGCAACTCGGAGACTCCAGGCCCGGCTCGGGACGTGCGACATCGAGACCTCGTCTGCCGCGACGCTGCGCCGGCGGCTGGATATACTGCGCGCCATCATCATGCTGACGCTGTTCGTGCCCGCGGCTCGTCCGATCGACGCCACTGGCCTGTTCACTGCCGACGAGTATGACCGCCGACGGGCCTGGGCCTCAAACCGGATCGCGCCGACACCTCTCCTCCGCCTGCCGGCGCTCGCGGCCGAGCTCGGGCTGGGCGCGCTGTGGATCAAGGACGAGACATCGCGGTTCGGCCTGCCGGCGTTCAAGAGCCTCGGCGTCGAATACGCAGTCGACGCGCTCCGCCGGCGCGGCGCGCTCGACGGTGTCACCACGCTCGCTTGCGCGAGCGCGGGCAACCACGGCCGCGCCGTAGCCCGCGCCGCGCGCGTGGCCGGGCTGGGCGCGCGCATCTATCTCGATGCCGACGTCGCGCCCGCACGCGTCGAGGCCATCGAGGGCGAAGGCGCCACGATCGTGCGCGTGGCCGGCACCTACGACGACGCGGTCCGCCTGGCGGCGGACGACGCCGCGCGCTCTGGCGCCCTCGTCGTGTCGGACACGGCGTGGGACGGCTATACCGCGATCCCGCACGACATCATGCTGGGGTACTCGCAGCTGATGGACGAAGCCGCGGCGGCCTGGCACGGCGATGGCCCGCCGGACGTCGTGGTGGTGCAGGGCGGCGTCGGCGGGCTGGTGGCCGCGGTCGCCTCGTGGACCGCCTTCACCTTCGGCCGCTCCCGCCCGCGCCTGATCGCCGTGGAGCCCGCCCGCGCGGCGTGCCTGATGGCCTCGGCGCGCGCCGGGCATCCGGTGGCGGTCGATGGCCCGCTGACGACCATCATGGCGGGCCTGCGTTGCGGCGAGGTGTCGCCGACGGCGTTCGCCGCGGCCCGCGAGCTCGTCGACGCCTACGTCGCCGTCGACGACGACTGGTGCCGCGCCGCGATGCGCCGCCTCGCGTGCCCACTCGGCGCCGACCCGGCGATGCCGGTCGGCACGTCCGGCGCCGCTGGTGTCGCGGCGCTGCTGGCCGCGTGCGGCGCCGGCCCCGAGGTCCGCCTCCAGCTCGGCCTCACACCGAACGCGCGCGTGATGGCCATTGCGACGGAGGGCGTAACGGAACCCGCGCTCTGGAAAGAAGTGACCGCGGCGCGCGGCTAGCCGCCGGCTCGCCGTTCGCCGCCGGTCGCCTTGTCCCACATCCGGACAGCCCCAGCCGCCGGGGTCAGGGAACTGACGGCCACAAACCCTCGTTCTATCAGTAGGTTCACGGCGGTTCGACGCGTGGCACATGGTTTGTGTAAGGTGCACGCAGTCGATGCCATCCCTTCGGGCGGCGTCGCCGTCTAAGGAGCAACGCGAGTTCATGGACGTCCAACGACCGGCATCCGTCGCCAAGCAGAAGAAGATGCGCCGCATCTACATGGGGATCGGCGCCGTCGCCGTCGTCGCCCTCATCTCGGTCTTCCTCGCCCGGCTGCAACCGGCAGCCCCGACCGTGGAGGCCGCCACCGTCTGGCGCGACACCGTCAAGCGCGGCTCGATGCTGCGCCAGGTGCGTGGACTCGGCACGCTGGTGCCAGTCGACGAAGCCCGCCGCTGGCTGCCGTCGGCCACCCAGGGACGCGTCGAGCGCATCATCCTGCGGCCCGGCGCGCAGGTGCAGCCCGACACCGTCATCCTCGAGCTCGCCGACCCGCAGTTGCAGCAGCAGCTGCTCGAGGCGGAGAACCAGATGCGCGCCGCCGAGGCCGACCTGTCGAGCCTCCGAGCGCGCCTCGACACCGAGCGCCTCAACCAGCGCTCGGCCGCGGCGACGGTCGAGGCCGACTACGAGCAGGCGCGCCTCGAGCGCGAGGTCAACGAAGACCTCGCCAAGGACGGCCTGGTCTCGAACCTCGTGCTCAAGCAGAGCACGGTGCGCGCCGACTCGCTGCGCACGCGGGCCGAGCTCGAGAAAGAGCGCGTCACGGTCACCGATGAAAGCGTGCGGGCGCAGATCCTGGCGCAGCAGGCGCGCGTCGATCAGCTGCGCACGCTCTTCAACCTGCGACGCGAGCAGGTCGACCAGCTGCGCGTGCGGGCGGGCATGACCGGCGTGCTCGAGCAGGTGCCGGTGGAAGTGGGCCAGCAGGTCGCGCCCGGCACCAACGTGGCGCGCGTGGCCGACCCGAACCGCCTGAAGGCCGAGCTGCGCATCGCCGAGACACAGGCGCGCGACCTCACCATCGGCCAGGTGGCCGAGGTCGACACGCGCAACGGGAAGATCCCGGGCAAGGTCGTCCGCATCGACCCGGCGGCGCAGAACGGCACGGTCACCGTGGACGTCGCGCTCGACGGGGAACTGCCCCGCGGTGCCCGGCCCGACCTCTCGGTCGACGGCACGGTGGAACTCGAACGCCTCGACAACGTCCTTTATGTCGGGCGGCCCGCCTTCGGACAGGAGAACAGCGCCGTGGGCCTGTTCCTCGTCAATCAGGGCACGATGGAAGCGGCCCGCGTGCAGGTGCAGCTGGGCCGGAGCTCGGTGAACACGATCGAGATCAAGGGCGGCGCGAAGGAAGGCGATCAGCTGGTGTTGTCGGACATGTCCGCGTGGGACGCGTTCGACCGCGTGCGTTTGCGGTAAGTGGTGCGGGCTGGCGGCCTGGTCCCCGGTCCCTGGTCCCTAGCAGCGAAGGAGTCGTGATGTCCGAGTCCACCCAGTCCCTCATCCACCTCGACGGCATCAAGAAGGTCTTCCTGACCGACGAGGTGGAGACGCACGCGCTGTCCGGCATCCACATGGACATCCAGCGTGGCGAGTACGTGGCGATCTCCGGCCCGTCGGGCTGCGGCAAGTCGACGCTGCTGGCGATTCTCGGCCTGCTCGACTCGCCCAGCGACGGCAAGTACTGGCTGAACGGCCAGGAGGTCGCGGACCTGCCGATGTCGCAGCGGGCGCGGGTGCGGAACCGGGAGATCGGCTTCATCTTCCAGAGCTTCAACCTGATTGGCGACCTCACCGTCTACGAGAACGTCGAGCTGCCGCTCATCTACCGCGGCATGAAGACCAACGAGCGCCGTGAACGCGTCAACGCCGCGCTCGAACGGGTCGGCATGGCGCACCGCGCCAAGCACCTGCCCTCGCAGCTCTCCGGCGGTCAGCAGCAGCGCGTCGCCGTGGCCCGCGCCGTCGCCGGGCAGCCGTCGATTCTGCTGGCCGACGAGCCCACCGGCAACCTCGACTCGAAGAACGGCGAGGCCGTGATGGACCTGCTCCGCGAGCTGCACCGTGGTGGCGCGACCATCTGCATGGTCACCCACGATCCCCGCTACGCCGCGCACGCCGATCGCTCCATCCACCTGTTCGACGGCCGCGTCGTGGAAGACAACGTCGCGTCGCTGGCCTAGCCGCGCGGTCCGCTCGTGACCGGCGTGCTCGACGATCTCCGGCACGGCGTGCGGGCGCTGGCCCGGGCGCCGGGCTTCTGCGCACTTGCGATTGCAACGCTGGCGCTGGGCATCGGCGCCACGTCCGCCATGTTCAGCGTGGTGTACGGCGTGCTGCTCAGACCGCTGCCCTTCACCGCGCCCGAGTCCCTGGTGCGCGTCTGGCACACCGCGGCGGGCAACGGCCAGCGGGGCGCGTTGTCGCCGGCGGTGTACCTGGACATGCAGCGCGAGGCGCGCAGCCTCCAGGCGGCGGCCGGCTACACCAGCGTCCGCGCCGCGGTGAGTGCCGACGGTGACCCGGTGCGCCTCATCGGCCTCGAGGTCACCGCCAACTTCTTCGATGTCCTGGGCGCGCAGGCGGCGATCGGCCGTGTGTTCAGCGCGGCGTCCGACCGCCCCGGCGATGCCCTCGTGGTGCTCGCCGACGGCGCATGGCGCCAGCAGTTCGGCGCCGACGCCAGCATCGTGGGCCGCACGATCCGCATCGACGGCCAGGCCTACCAGGTCGCCGGCATCATGCCCCGCGACTTCGCCTATTCAGAGACTGCGCGCTTCTGGCGGCTCGCGCCGCAGGTCGTGCCCACGTCGCCGATGCAGGTCGAGGGCGACCTGCTCACGCTGCGCGGCCTCGGCTACATGGACGTCGTCGCCCGCATGGCTCCCGGGATCACGACGTCGCAGGCGGCCGCCGATCTCCGCGTGCTCGCCGCGACGCTCGGGGCGCGCCATCCTGACGACGACGCCGGCCGCGGGTTCGAGGTCGAGCCGGTCTACTCGACCATCGTCGGCAACGTGCGCCAGTCGTTGCTGGTGCTCTTCGGTGCCGTGGGCGCCGTGCTGCTGATCGCGTGCACCAATATCGCGAGCCTGCTCCTGGCGCGTGCCGTCGGACGACGTCGCGAGCTCGCCGTGCGGCGCGCGCTCGGCGCCGGGCCGTGGCGGATCGGCCGCCAACTGCTGGTCGAGAGCGTCGCCCTCGCCGCCGCCGGCGGCGCGCTCGGTGTCGTCGTCGCCTCGTGGGCCCTCGACGCCTTGCGCACGCTGCTGCCGGCCAGCATCCCGCGGCTCGGCGCGATTCAGCTCGATGCGACCGCCGTGGCGTTCGCCGCCGGCGTCTCGCTCTTCGTCGGGCTGGCATTCGGCACCGCGCCCGCGTGGACCAGCGCCGCCTCGGCCTCCTTCGAGGCCTTGCGCGATGGCGGACGCACCAGCACCGGCGGACGCCAGCGGCTGCGCCGCGGTCTCGTCGTCGGCCAGGTGGCGCTGGCGGCGGTGCTGCTCGCGGCGGCCGGCGTGCTGGGCGCGAGCCTGGCGCGACTGCAACAGGTCGATGTCGGCTTCCGTCCCGAGGGCGTCGTGACGCAGCAGATCGCGTTGCCGCAGTCGCGCTTCGACCGCGCGGCGCAGGCCCGCTTCTATCAGTCGATCACCGAGCGCCTGGCCGCGGATCCGCGCGTCGTCGCCGCCGGCACCGTGTTCCCGGCGCCGTTCGTGAGCAGTCAGGCGTCGGCGACGATCCGTCTCGATCGCCCCGCTCCTGGTGACCCACCGGATCGCGAATACACCGTGCGGCTCGGGTCGATCACGCCCGGCTTCTTTGCCGCGATGGGCATCCCGATGCTGGCGGGCCGGAGCTTCGTGCCCACCGACTTTCCCGACACGGCGCAGGCGATCATCGTGAACCAGGCGTTCGCGACCCGCCTGCTCGGCGGCGGCGACGTGATCGGCCGCACGCTGAATTTCGACGGGCCGTATCAGGTGGTGGGGGTCGTCGCCGATGCCCGGGCCGCGCGCGTCGACCAGGCGGCCGAACCGATCGCCTACCTGCCGCACACCCACCTGACGCTGCCGTTCGTGCGGCTGGTCGTGCGCGGCCATGCCGGCGACGCGGCGACGCGCGAGGCGATGGCCGCCGCGCTTCGGGCCGAGGCGCCGGACCTGGCCTTCGACGCGCCCGAGACGCTGACCGCACTGGTCGCCGGGTCCACGGCGGAGCCGCGCTTCCGGAGCGGCCTCGTCGCCGGCTTCGCCGCAGTGGCCCTCGGCCTGGCGGCACTGGGACTCTATGGCCTGGTCAGCTACTCGGTCATGGGCCGCACGCGCGAGATCGCGACGCGCCTTGCGCTCGGCGCCACGCCGGCGTCGATGCGCGCCGGCGTCCTGCGCGAAGGGCTGACGCTCACGGTGGTCGGCCTCCTCGTCGGCCTCGGCGCCGCGCTCGCTTTCGGCCGGGTGCTGCAGAGCCTGCTCTACGAGACCGCCGCGTCCGATCCACGCGTGCTGGGCGTGCTGGCGCTGGTGATGCTGGCCGTGGGCGCGCTGGCCTGCTATCTTCCAGCCCGGCGTGCGATGCACATCGACCCGGTGATCGCGCTGCGCGCCGACTGACCCTCTAGCCGCCAGCCGCTAGCCCCTAGCCGCTGGTCGGGGATTCCATGATTCGCCTGACCAACATCGAGAAGTCCTACCGCCACGGCCCCACGCAGACGTTCGTCCTGCGGCGGGTGTCGGTCGACATCGCCTCCGGCGATTTCGTCTCCATCATGGGCCCGTCGGGGGCCGGCAAGAGCACGCTGCTCCACATCCTGGGCATGCATGACTCGGCATGGACCGGCGAGTACTGGCTGCACGAGCAGCCGATTCACGCGCTCTCGCAGAAGGACCGGCTGAAGCTGCAGAAGCAGCACATCGGCTTCGTGTTCCAGAGCTACCACCTGCTCGACAACCTGACGGTCGCGGAGAACATCGACCTGCCGCTGTCGTATCGCGACGTGAAGCGCAGCGAGCGCCAGGCGCTGGTGGCCGACATCCTCGACCGCTTCAACATCGTCGGCAAGAAGGACCTGTATCCCAACCAGCTGTCCGGCGGCCAGCAGCAACTCGTGGCGATCGCGCGGGCGGTCGTGGCGAGTCCGTCGATCATCCTCGCCGACGAACCGACCGGCAACCTCCATTCCGATCAGGGGCGCGAGATCATGGAGCTGTTCGCGCGCCTGAACGCCGGTGGCACCACCATCGTCCAGGTCACGCACTCCGAGGTCAACGCCGGCTACGGCCGCCGCGTCATCCAGTTGAAGGACGGATGGGTGGTCGATGGCGTCTGACGTGCCCTCGCGCGTCCTCATCGGCGAGGACCAGGCCGACGTCGTCGAGGCGCTGCGCCTGCTGTTGAAGCCCGAGGGCTACATCATCGATGCCGCGTCGTCGCCGGCGCAGGTGACGCGCGCGCTCGAGCTCAAGGACTACGACGTCGTCCTCATCGACCTGAACTACTCGCGCGACACCACGTCAGGCGAGGAAGGGCTGGACCTGCTGAAGCGGATCCGCCTGGCCGACGAGTCGCTGCCGGTGGTGGTGATGACGGCGTGGGGCACGGTGGATGTCGCCGTCGAGGCCATGCGGCGCGGCGCCCGCGACTTCATTCAGAAGCCATGGGACAACGAGCGGCTGCTGGCCATCGTGCGCACCCAGACCGAGCTGGGTCGCGCGATTCGCCTCGGACGCCGGCTCGAACTCGCCAATCAGGCGTTGATGGCCGACGGCCGATCGCCACTGCTGGCGGAGTCGCCGGCGATGCGGCCCGTGCTCGAAGTGATTGCCCGCGTCGGGCCGTCGGACGCGAACGTGCTCGTCAGCGGCGAGAACGGCACCGGCAAGAGCCTGGTCGCCCAGGCACTGCACGCCGTGTCGCCGCGGGCGACCCGGCCGATGGTGACGGTGAACGCCGGCGGCATGGCCGAGGGCGTCTTCGAGAGCGAGTTGTTCGGGCACGTGCGCGGCGCGTTCACCGACGCCAAAGCCGATCGCGTCGGCCGCTTCGAACTCGCCGACGGCAGCACGCTGTTCCTCGACGAGATCGCCAACGTCCCGTCGAGTCAGCAGGCCAAGCTGCTGCGCGTGATCGAGACCGGGGAGTTCGAGCGCGTCGGCTCGTCGCGCACCCGCAAGGTCGACGTGCGGGTGGTGTCGGCGACCAACGCCGACCTCCCCGCCGAGGTCGAGGCCGGCCGCTTTCGCCAGGACCTGCTGTTCCGCCTGAACACGATCGAGATCGTGCTGCCGCCGCTGCGCGACCGGCGCGAGGACATCCCGCTGCTCGCCCGCCACTTCCTGTCGCAACACAACCAGCGCTATCGCAAGGGCATCACCGGCTTCGAGCCGGCGGCCCTGCAGGTCCTCACCGATCACCGCTGGCCCGGCAACGTGCGTGAACTCGATCACGCCATCGAGCGCGCGGTGCTGATGACCCAGAGCACCGTGATCCGCGCCACCGACCTGGGCCTCAAGGTCGAGGGCGTCTCCGCCGGGCGGCTCGAGGACATGAGCCTCGAGGACGTCGAGGCCTTCCTGATCCGCAAGTCGATGGCGAAGTACGGCAACGTGAGCCATGCGGCCAGGGCGCTCGGCCTGTCTCGCAGCGCGCTCTACCGCCGGCTCGAGCGCTACAAGCTGTAAGCTGATCGGGCGGGCGGCGCCCTGCCCCCGCGGCACGTCACTTTCCCGCGATGTCGCGTTTCCGCTTCGACCAGCACGCCGTGGGCCTGGCCCTGCTTGCCGCCGGACCGCCGCTGGTCGCCACGCTGCTGCTGCTGTGGGCCGGCGACTACTCCGCCAAGGTGCGATGGACGGTGGCGCTGCTGCTGGCGGTGTCGACCGGCGGCGCCGTCGCCGCGCTGCGCACGCACATCGTCTCGCCCCTGCAGACGCTCGCCAACCTCGTCGCCGCGATGCGCGAGGACGACTTCTCGATTCGCGGCCGCAGCTCCGCGGAAGGCGATCCGCTCGGTGACGTGATGGCCGAGGTCAATGCGCTGGCCGAGACACTGCACGAGCAGCGGCTCGGCGCCGTCGAGGCCACCGCGCTGCTGCGCACCGTGATGGAGCAGATCGACGTGGCGCTGTTCGCGTTCGATCCCGACCGGCGGCTGCGGCTCGTGAACCGCACCGGCGAGCGCCTGCTCGGCCGGGCGGCCGGCCAGCTGCTCAGTCATACGGCGGAGACCCTCGCCCTCGACGCCTGGCTCGATGACGCCCCTGGCGTCGTCGAGCTCGACCTGCCCGGTGGCAGCGGCCGCTGGGACGTGCGGCACACCACGTTCCGGCTCGGCGGACTGCCCCACGATCTGCTGGTCGTCGCCGACGTCAGCCGCCCGTTGCGCGAAGAGGAACGCCAGGCGTGGCAGCGCCTGATCCGTGTCATCGGCCACGAGCTCGGCAACTCGCTGGGCCCGATCAAGTCCATTGCCGGCTCGCTCGACGCGTTGCTGCAGCGCGATCCTCCGCCGCCGGATCTCACCGACGATCTGCGTCGCGGGCTGCAGGTGATCGAGTCGCGCGCCGAGGCGCTCAGCCGTTTCACCGGCGCCTACGCGCGGCTCGCCAAGCTGCCGCCGCCGCGGCGCGTGCCGCTGGTGCTGAAGCCGCTGGTGCAACGCGTGGCCGGCTTCGAGGCGCGCGTGCCGGTGACCGTGCGCCCCGGCCCGGACGTCACCATCAACGCCGACGGCGACCAGATCGAGCAGCTCCTCATCAACCTGATCAAGAACGCGGCCGAGGCCACGCTCGAAGCCGGGGGCGACGGCGGCGTCGTGCTGAGCTGGCAACGGAGTCCGCGCGGCGTCGACATCTGGGTCGACGACGACGGTCCTGGCCCGCCGCAGTCGAAGAACCTGTTCGTGCCGTTCTTCACGACCAAGGCCGGCGGCTCGGGCATCGGCCTGGTGCTGTGCCGGCAGATCGCGGAAGCGCATGACGGCGCCATCGCCCTCGACCCGCGCCCGGGCGCCCCTGGATCGCGCGCGACGTTGACGCTGCCGGTTTAGCCAGCCACCGCGCCCGTCATGCGGGCACGATGCGGCCTTCGGCCGCGCGCCGCAATCGATCCCAGACCGCCGCGCCGAGGCCGTCGCGTGCCGGGCCGGCCGCGACGATGACGTCCACGCCGGTGGCGTCGAGTTCGCGCAGCCGCGCGAACAGCACCCGGGCCGCCGCCTCCGGCGCCGCGCCCGGACCCAGGCTCGCCACCGAGACGCGGCCGTGCGAGGCGCCACCGGCCAGCGCCGGCGCCAGCGCGGTGAGCATCTCGTCCGGCGCGAGCACTCCGACCCGCGCGCCCGCGGCCACGAGTCCGCGGACCTCGCGCACCACGCGCGCAATCAGCGCCGACGCGTCGCCGTCGTACACGGTCATCCGCGCCTGCGGCGCGTAGTGGCGCAGCAGTTGCCCCGGGGCGATCTGCGCCGTCGTCGCGTCGACGGTGGCGTCGGCGGCCACAATCGCCGGCACGATCTCGCGAAGCGCTTCGAGGCTCACGCCGCCGGCACGCCGCACCACCGGTGGCGACACCGTGCAGTCGACGATGGTCGACTCGACGCCGATGTCCGTCGCTCCGGCGTCGATCACGAGATCGACGTCGCCATCCAGGTCCGCGAGCACGTGCGCCGCCGTCGTCGGGCTCGGCCGGGAGAACCGGTTCGCACTGGGCGCCGCGACCGGCACGCCCGCCAACCGCAGCACCGCGGCGGCGACGGGATGCGCCGGCACCCGCACTGCGACGGTCGGACGACTGGCCGTGACGCGATCGGGCACCCGCGCGTGCTTCGGCAGGATCAGCGTCAGCGGCCCCGGCCAGAAGCGCGCGGCGAACGCCTGCGCCGCGGCTGGGACGTCGACGGCCACGCCGGCGAGTTCGTTCGCCGATGCGAGATGCACGATCAGCGGATCGGTGAACGGCCGGCCCTTGGCCGCGAAGATGGCGGCGACGGCGGTCTCGTCGAGCGCGTGGGCGCCGAGCCCATAGACCGTCTCGGTCGGCAGCACGACGAGCCGGCCGGCGACGAGCGCGTCCGCGGCGTCGCGCAGCGCCGCGGGATCCGGCTGCCGCGGGTCGACCGGGATCACGCGGGTGACACGCGGCATCCGGCTCATTGTGGCACCGGCCGTGACGCGCGGCGCTCGCGCACGATCAGCTCGATGACGCGCGAGTAGCTGCGCACGCCTTCGGTGACGCCCTGCGACTTGAGATACGAGTCGTAGACGCGCCAGCCGACGCGCTCGACGAGGTCGACGCGTTGAGCCTGCCGTCGCGCGATGTCGGCCAGATCGAGCCGCGGTCCCTCGGCCAGCGCGGCCAGTCCGGCACGACGATCCTCTGCGGAGAGCTGGTTCGCGGTCTCGCTGAGCAGGAACAGCCAGCCGCTGTACCGCGTCACCGGATCGGCGGCCGGCTGCGTCACGATCTGCCAGGCGACGAAGTTGGCGTCGGCTTCCGGCGCATGACCGGCCAGGTGCGCCCACTCGTGCGCCAGCGTGAACGGGCGCTCCATCGCGGTGAGATCGGGATTGAGTAGCGTCTCGAGCGCCACCGGGGCAGTGAGGCCGTCGACGCCGGCCATGCGGAAGTACGGGGCGAGCAGCGTGGGCTTCGGCCGCCCCGGCACGGTCGACCGCGGCCGGCCGTCGCGCGTGTCGACCGCCGCGAGGAGCCGCGCCACTGCCTGTTCGTCGCGCGCGCGATCCGCCGGCGCGGCGTGCGCGGGCTGGTGGCCGTCGTTGGCGCCGGCCACGGCCTCGTCGAGCAACCCGCGGACATCGGCGGCGGTCGGCAGGCCGGGCGGCAGGCCCAGTCGCGCATCGATGGGGGGCCGGCTGTAGTTGAGTCCCCACGCCAGCAGGAACCAGAGATAGGCGACCGCGGCCGCTGTCGCGATGCCAGCCAGAGCGCGCCCCGTCGTCCGCAGCCATCCAGCCGCGCGCGCGACGCGCCACAGACGTCGCAGCCACCAGGCGCCGAGCACGATCGCGAGCCCGATCGCGACATCGACGATCGCGATCGGCACGGCGTTCGAGGTGGACGTCAGGAGGAACTGCAGCGTCGGATAGAGGCCCGAGGCATAGGCGCGTTCGATGAACGCCGGGGGCCGGGGCGCGACCGCGGCGACGAGGGCGGCCCCGACCAGCAAGCCTCGCGCGATCGGGGCGCGGCGCGACATGAAGAACTCGCGGGCGTGCGACGGCGCGCCCGCTCAGGCGTGGCTACGGCAGCGTGACGCTGACTTCGTTCGACGCGGCGCTGGTGCCGCAGGCGTTGCGCGCGTAGACGCGCAGGAAGAAGGTGCCGGGGACGCCCTGCCGCTCAGTGGTGGTCGACGATCCCGGGATGATGAACGTCGCGACGTCGTTCTTCCCGGTGGCCGTGCCCGTCTCGAGCACGTAGGTCGTCGGCGGCTCGGGCCCGGTGGGCGCCTGCCATGCCATGCGCGCCATCACGTTGGGCAGCTTCTCCGCCGTGAGACTCGTCGGCGCGTCGGGCGCCGAGGCGCAATCGAACTGTCGTGCGCCGGCGCGCTGCTGCCCCGTGCGCAGCGCCCACAAGCCGATCAGCAGGACCGCCGAGACGACGATGACGACCGAGAGGATGCCGTTCTTGTTCATGCGGGGCGACCGGCGGCGCTCGGGGAGGAGGCGCCGGTGGAAAGGTTGGTCGGGATGCCGGGATTCGAACCCGGGACCTCCTGCACCCCAAGCAGGCGCGCTAGCCAGGCTGCGCTACATCCCGATCTGGTGAACGCACGCGTCACCGCTTGCTCCGCCGCGCGGCTTTCGCCGGCGTCGTCCGTGCCACGTCGGCGGCGACCAGCGCGAACGCCGATCCGGCCGCCGGTTTGTCGAGCAGCGCGAGCACGGCGACGAGGCCGTTTCGCACCGACCGCAACCGCGCCCGGGTGGTGGCGTCGACCAGTGCGAACTCTGCTGGTGCGTCCGCCCGCCGCTCGGTCTTCGCCTCCTCGAGCCGCCGACGCGCGCCGGCCAGCGTGAGGCCCTCACCGTAGACGAGCTCGCGGATCTTCAGGACGCGCTCGACATCCGCCCGCCCGTAGAAGCGCGGCCCCCCGTCCATCGACTGCCCCAGGTCCGGGAACTCCGCCTCCCACGTGCGCAGCACGTAAGGCTGCACCTGCGCGATCTGGCAGACGTCCGCGGCTTTGAGGCGCTCGGCTTTCTGAGCGGCCATAGCGTTGACCGCCGGTCGACGCCAACGCGCGTCTTCCGGCCGGAAATCGGAGTATAGCACGGGGATCAGGCGTGGCTGGCCCGCCCCGCGGCCCGCGTGCGACGGCGCACGTGCAGCCGGATCGGCGTGCCGGCGAAGCCGTACTGGTCGCGCAGGCGGTTCATGAGGTACCGCAGGTAGGAGAAGTGCAGCGTGACGGCGATGTTCGTGAACAGCACGAACGTCGGCGGCGCGACGCCGGTCTGCGCGGCGAACAGCACGCGCACCGCGCGCCGCTGGTCCGACACCGGCGGCTGAGCCGCGGTGGCCTCGCTGATGAACGTGTTGAGGGCATGCGTGGGCACGCGCCGGCGCCGCTCCACGGCCACGCGATCGACCAGCTCGAGCAGACGGGGCGTCCGCTCGCCGGTCTTCGCCGAGATATGGATGATGGGGGCGTAGTCGAGGAACGGCAGGCGCCGCCGCACCTCGTCGTCGACGGCTTCGGCGGCTTCCTGCGTGCGGACTTCGCGCAAGTCCCATTTGTTCAGGGCGATCACGATGCCGCGCCCGGCGGCATCGGCCTCGCCGGCGATCGCCGCGTCCTGGTCCGTGGGCCCGATCATCGCGTCGATGACGAGCACGACCACGTCGGCGTCGGCCACCGCCCGACGTGCCAGCAGCACACTCAGGGTCTCCAGGGCGCCGCCGCGCGCGACGCGGCCGGCCTTGCGCATGCCGGCGGTGTCGACGATGCGCACCTTCTTGCGGTGCCAGGTAAACGTGGAGTCGACGGGATCGCGCGTCGTGCCCGGCACCGGCGAGACGATCATCCGGTCTTCCCGCAGCAGGTGGTTGACCAGCGACGACTTCCCCGCGTTCGGCCGTCCCACGATCGCGACCTTGAGCTCGTCGGGACGATGGCTGCCGTGGCGGGCGTCTTCCTCGGAGGGGCTGTCCACATCGGCCGCCGCACCAGGCGGCAGCTTCCGGCGAATCTCGTCGATGAGGTCGCCGACGCCGCGGCCGTGCTCGGCGCTGATCTCGACGATGGGATCGAAGCCGAGCCGGTAGAGGTCGAGCACACCGGCGGCGGCGCGGCGGTCGTCGGTCTTGTTGATGGCGAGCACCGACGGCCGGCCGGTGCTGCGAATCGCCTGGGCGATGTCCTCGTCGCCCGCCACCAGGCCCTCGCGGCCGTCGACGACGAACACGATCAAGTCCGCACTGGACAAGGCTTTGCGGCCCTGCTCGACGACCAGTTCATGGAGCGGGTCGGCGCTTTTCCCGAACATGCCGCCGGTGTCGGTGAGGACGAATCCGCCGTCGGCCGCGGGCATCGGGTGCGCCAGGACGTCGCGCGTGGTGCCGGCAATGGGGGTCACGATGGCCCGCCGGGTGCCGGTCATCCTGTTGAACAGCGTGGACTTGCCGACATTCGGCCGGCCGACGAGGACGACGCGGGGGAGCGCGCGGGGCACGGTGGCTCAGCATACCCCGGCGGCGCCGGCCCGGCACCGGGCACGCAACGGCATTGACAGTGTAAGTGACTCTATCTATGCTGGTTATCGTTTCGAGGAGCCGTAGTCCGCTCGATGATCAAGGTCGACATCGTCAACGAGGTCTCGCGCCTGGCCGACATCACCAAGGTGAAGGCGGAGCTGGCGGTCGATGCCGTGTTCGACGCCATGCGGATTTCGATGCAACGCGGCGAACGTATTGAACTGCGGGGCTTTGGCGTGTTCCAGGTGAAGCCGCGCAAGCGCGGGATTGGCCGGAACCCGCGCACCGGCCGCGAAGTGAAGATTCCTCCGGGCCGCACCATTCGCTTCAAGCCCGGCAAAGACCTGCAGAACATCGGCTGAGCGTGCCCCTCGAACCGGCCGTCGACCTCGGGCGTCCGGCGCCTGCTTTCGCAGGCCATCCGGTGCGAGCCAAGCGCTGGCTCGTCCACGGGCTCTGGCTCGCCCTCACCTTCCTGGTCACGACCTACTTCGGCGGCTGGCACTACGTCGGCTTCCTCGCCGACTTCGGGCAGCCGCCCCCGGCGCTCAGCCAGACCGATCCGAGCTTCTGGGCCGGCGGTCTGTGGTTCAGCCTGACGGTGATCGCGATCCTCGGCGCGCACGAAGCCGGCCACTACCTCGCCTGTCGCCGCTACGGCGTCGATGCCTCGCTGCCGGTGTTCCTGCCGGCGCCGTTGCCGCTCACCGGCACCTTCGGCGCGTTCATCCGCATCCGCGACGTGATCCCGCACAAGCAGGCGCTGTTCGACATCGGCGCCATCGGCCCGTTCGCCGGCTTCGTCGTCGCGGTGCCGCTGCTGGTGCTCGGCCTGTGGTTGTCGCGCCTGGTGCCGATGCCCGAACACCTCGAGATGATCTCGCTCGGCCGTCCGCTCGTCTTTCGCGGGCTGCAGGCGATGCTGTGGGGACCGCTGCCCGACGGCCAGCTGCTGCATCTGCATCCGGTGGCGCGGGCGGCCTGGTTCGGATTGCTCGCCACCGCCCTGAACCTGTTTCCGCTGGCGCAACTCGACGGCGGACACGTGGCCTACGCGGTGTTCGGCGCGCGGGCGCGCTGGATCACGATCGGCACTGCCGCGACCGTGCTCGCGCTCACGTTCGTCTCTGGCAGCTGGGTGGCGTGGGCGGTCCTGGTCGCCATCGTGCTGGGCGTCGCCGGCATCTCGCATCCGCCCACCGCCAACGACGCGCTGCCGCTGGGCCGGCGCCGCACCGTGCTGGCCGTGGTCGCGGCCGCGGTCTTCGTGCTGTGCTTCACGCCGGCGCCGGTCGAGCCGATCGATCGCCTGGCGCGCTCGCCGTTCGCCACGCCGGGCACGCCCGTGACGACCAGCCGTCCGGCCCGCTGATCGCCGGCGGCGCCGCCGCCGTCACAACATGCTGACGGGATCGACGTCGACCACCGCCCGCCGCGCGATCGCGGCGTGCGCCTCGAGCGCCGATCGCACCGCGCTTCTCATCGCCGCGCGGTCGCCGCCCTTCGCGAAGCACGGGGCGGGATGTTCGCCGCGCAGCTTCGCGATCGGGGCGGGCGCCGGACCGAGCACCTGGATCGCCTGATCGGCCGTGGCCCGCCCGACATGCCGCGTCAGCGCGCGGGCCTCGTCGAGTGCGCGCTCGAGGGTCGACGCGCGGACCACGACGTTGACCAGGGCCGTGATCGGCGGGTAGCGCAGCGCCGTCCGGTACTCCAGTTCCTTCGCCGCGAACGTCGCGTAGTCCTGCGCGGCGCCGCAGCGCACGGCGTAGTGTGTCGGGAAGAACGTCTGCACGATGGCTTCGCCAGGACGCTCGCCCCGTCCCGCCCGGCCGACGACCTGGGTGATCAGCTGGAAGGTGCGCTCGGCGGCGCGGAAGTCGGGCAGGCCCAGGCCGACGTCGGCAGAGACCACGCCCACCAGCGTCACGCGCGGGAAGTCGTGGCCCTTGGCGATCATCTGCGTGCCGACGAGCAGGTCGAGCTCGTGGCGGCCGAAGCGGCCGAGCAGCGAGGTGAGGCTGCCGCGCGTCGCCACCGTGTCGCGATCGACGCGGCCGATGCGCGCCTCCGGGAAGCGCTCGCGCAGGTCGTGCTCGATCCGCTCCGTGCCCACGCCGACGTGCTCGAGGTACGGTGCGGCGCAGCGCGGGCAGGCCGCCGGCACGTGCTCGCCGTGATCGCAGTAGTGGCACCGCGCGAACGCGCGGACGCCGCGGCCGTGCACCGTCATCGCCACGCTGCAGTGCGGACACTCGACCGTGCTGCCGCACTGGCGGCACAACACCGCCGACGAGACGCCGCGACGATTGAGCAGCACCAACGCCTGCTCCCGGGCGGCCAGGCGTGCGGCGAGGGCCGCGACCAGCCCGCGGCTCAGTGGCGCGTCGGCGCCGGTCTCGGCCCACTCGTCGCGCATGTTCACGACGCGCACGTCGGCGAGCGGGCGATCGGCAACGCGGCGTGCCAGCCGCACGTGAACGTAGCGGCCGCGCGAGGCGTTGTGCCACGACTCGAGCGACGGCGTCGCCGAGCCGAGCACGACCAGCGCGCGCTGCTGGCTGGCGCGCACCACGGCGACATCGCGGCCGTGATAGCGCGGCGCCTCGTCCTGCTTGTACGACCCGTCGTGTTCCTCGTCGACGACGACCAGTCCGAGGCGCTCGAGCGGCGCGAACACCGCCGAACGGGTGCCCACCACGACATCGACCTGCCCGCCGCGCACGCGGTGCCACTGGTCGTGACGCTCGCCGGTCGAGAGACCGCTGTGCTGAATCGCCACGCGCTCGCCGAAGCGGGCCCGCACCCGTCCCGCCAGGGCGGGCGTGAGCGCGATCTCCGGGACCAGCAGCAACGCCTGACGTCCGTCGCGACGGACGCGCTCGGCCAGCGTGAGGTAGATCTCCGTCTTGCCGCTGCCGGTGACGCCCTGCAGCAACGCCGCGCGGAAGTCGCCGCTGTCGGCCAGCGGCTCCAGCACGTCGAGGGCTGCCTGCTGCTCCTCGGTGGGCGACAGCGTCTGGGCGAAGTCGGCCGCGTCGGCGGCATGCACCGCGAAGGGGTCGCGGCTGAGCGTCTCGTAGTGCAGGGCAACGAGTCCGAGTTGCGCCAGCCGCGCGAGCGTGGCCGCCGTGACGCCCCGGATCGCCAGCGCCGACGCGGGCAACCCGGCGGGAGCGCCGGCGAGCGCGAGCACGGCGTCGCGTTGCCGGGCCCCGAGCCGCACCGTGCCGGCGTCGCCGGAGGCGGTCGCCGCCTGGGCTTCCAGTGGGACACCTTCCAGGCCGGCCGCGACACCGGCGCCGAGGGCCGTCAGCACCGCGACGCGACGCCGCTTGAACGTGGTGACGTCGCCGGTGAGCACTCGTGGCGGCAGCGCCGACGAGAGCACGTCCCCGGGGCCGGCGAGGTAGTAGTCCGCGACCCACGCCGTCAGCGCGAGCAGCGACGGCGGCACGAACGCGGCGTCGTCGCGCACGGCGCTGACGTCGCGCAGCCGCACGTCGCCTGGGGGCGAAGGCGGCGCCGCGTCGACGACGATCCCGGTGAGGCGTCGCGGCCCGAGCGGCACCTCGACGCGGGCGCCGACCACCGGCGGCGGCGCGTCCGGCGGCCAGCGATACGTCAGCACGTCGAGCGCCGGCACCGGCACGGCCACCGACACGATCCCCGGCACGATACGCCCTACGGGTTCTGGAGCAGGTCGCGCACCTTCTTCATGTCCTCCCACACCTCGCGCTTGGCGGGCGGGTTGCGGAGCAGGTACGCGGGATGGAACGTGGGCAGCAGCGAGGCGCCGCGGAAGTCGAAGACGCGGCCGCGCAGGCGGGTGATCGGCTCGGTGGTGCGCAGCAGCGACTGCGCCGCGAACTTGCCGAGCGCGACGACGATGCGCGGCTGGATGATGGCGATCTGGCGGAAGAGGAACGGCTCGCAGGTGTCGACCTCGTCGGGTTCCGGGTTGCGGTTGCCCGGCGGCCGGCACTTGATGACGTTGGCGATGTAGACCTGCTCGCGCGTCATGCCGATGGCCTCGATGATCTTCGTGAGCAGCTGGCCGGCCCGGCCGACGAACGGCTCACCCTGCTTGTCTTCGTCTTCGCCGGGCGCTTCGCCGACGAACATCAGGCGCGCCTGCGGATGGCCGAC
>CADEDM010000095.1 GCA_902826065.1 uncultured Acidobacteriota bacterium
AGCCGCATCTCGGGCTGGTCGGCGCACGTGCTGGAGCAGCTGGCGAACAACCGGCTGATTCGTCCTCGCGCCGAGTACACCGGCCCGGCGTATCCGCAGACGTGGGTGCCGCTGGAGCAGCGATGACGCTCTCGGCCGGCCGCCTCGGCGTGCTCACCGCGGTCGCCGCCCTCGGCGCCACGGCGCCTGCGACCACGGCGCTGACTGCGCAGCCGTCGGCCGACTCGCGGGAGATTCGCCAGCTCGTGACCTTCCGCTTCCTGCCCGGCCAGACGCAGGCGGCGATGGACATCTACCGCGGCCAGGTGCTGCCGCTCTATCGCGAGATCGAGGCGATGCGGACGGTGCGGTTCCTGGCCGAGGCCGAGAGCCCCGAGCCGCTGGACCTGATGGTCGTCACCCACTACGCAGACATGGCCGCGATGGATCGCGCGAATCGCGCGCTCTCCGAGCGTCCGCCGGATGGCGGGCCGTCCGTCGGCCTGTTGTACCGGCAGATCGGCGACCTCAGCCTCGGCCACACCGACCAATTCGTCGAGGTGCTGTCGACGGTGGGCCCGGCGCCCCCGCCCGACAAGGTCCTCGACGTGCTCGAGTTCATCCGCGTCACGCCGGGTACCGGTCCGGGCTTCGAGCGCCAGGTGCTCGGCGTCGTGCACCCGTGGGAGCAGGACACGCCCATTCGCGACATCGTGCTGCGCAGCGAGACGGCGCGGTTCCTCGTCGCCGACAGCTGGGACTACCTGCGCACCTACACGATCCGCGATCTGGCGTCGTGGCAGGCCTACACCACGGCGCGCAGCCGCAATCCGGCCATGTACTCCGTGAACCGCTTCGTCGAAGCCCGGAAGACGATGCTGCTCCGCGAACACATCGACATGCGGGTGCGCTGATGGATGAAATCCACCGCATGATGCGCGAGGTGCCGGTGCCGATCTACGTGCTGATGGTCGGCATCCCGCTGCTCTTCAGCGCCATGGCCCTCGGCCTCGGCTGGTTCGCGCGAGAGGGCGCCCGGCGGCGGCGCGCCGCCGACCCGTCGGCCCGCAGCCCGCAGGACGACGCCTTCGCCGCCGGCATCACGGTGGCCATCGTGCCGCTGGCCTTCGCGATCCTCATGGTTTGGGGCCGTTTCGGCTAGCGCCGGCACTTCGGACGGGTCCGGATGGCGCCACCCACCGGCACTGGGGGATAATGAGAGGTTCCTCGAACCGTGCCGAAGCCCAGCCTCGTCCGCAATTTCGCCATCGTCGCTCACATCGACCACGGCAAGTCGACCCTCGCCGACCGTTTCCTCGAGTACACCGGCGCCCTCCAGGCGCGGGAGATGGAAGCGCAGGTGCTCGACTCGATGGATCTCGAGCGCGAGCGCGGCATCACCATCAAGGCGCACCCGGTGCGCCTGAACTACACGGCACGGGACGGACAGACCTACGTGCTGAACCTGATCGACACGCCCGGCCACGTCGATTTCGGGTACGAGGTCACGCGCTCGCTGGCCGCCTGTGAAGGCGCGCTCCTGCTGGTCGACGCGTCGCAGGGCGTCGAGGCGCAGACGCTCGCCAACGCCTACCTCGCCGTCGACGGCGGCCTCGAGGTCATCCCGGTCATCAACAAGATCGACCTCCCGAGCGCCCAGGTCGACGAGGCGCGGCGGCAGATCGAGGAGATCATCGGGCTCGACGGCGCCGGGGCGATTCCCTGCAGCGCCAAGGAAGGCACCGGCGTCGGCGACATCCTGGAAGCCGTGGTCGAACGGGTGCCGCCGCCGAGCGGCGCCGGCGACGCGCCGCTCAAGGCCCTGATCTTCGACTCGTGGTACGACGCCTACCGCGGCGTGGTCGTCGTGGTGCGCGTGCTCGAGGGCACCCTGCGCCCCAAGACCAAGGTGCGCTTCATGGCCACCGCGCAAGACTACGAAGTGGAGCAGATGGGCGTCTTCACGCCCAAGCCGCTGGAGATGCCCGAGCTGTCCGTGGGCGAAGTGGGCTTCATCGTCTGCGGCATCAAACGCATCGCCGACGCCCAGATCGGCGACACCGTCACCGAGGCCCAGCGGCCGACCGACGCGCCGTTCCCCGGATTCAAGCCGCTGAAGCCGATGGTCTTCGCCGGCCTCTACCCGGTTGAAAGCCACGCCTACTCTGAATTGCGCGAGGCACTCGAGAAGCTGCGCCTCAACGACTCGGCGTTCTTCTTCGAGCCGGAGACCTCGGCCGCGCTCGGCTTCGGGTTCCGCTGCGGGTTCCTTGGCCTGCTGCACATGGAGATCGTGCAGGAACGCCTCGAGCGCGAGTTCGACATGGACCTCGTGACGACGGCTCCGGGCGTGCTCTACCGCGTCACGACGACCGACGGCGAGGTGCGCGAGATCGACAGCCCGTCGAAGCTGCCCGACCCCGGCACCATCCAGACGCTGGAGGAGCCGGTGATCACGGCCATGATCCTGACGCCGAGCGAGCACGTCGGCGCCATCCTGCAGCTCTGCCAGGACAAGCGCGGCGTGCAGAAAGCCCTCGACTACAAGGCCGCCGACCGCGTACTCATCACCTACGAGCTGCCGTTCAACGAGGTCGTGCTCGACTTCTACGACCGCCTGAAGACGATCTCGCGCGGCTACGCCTCGCTCGACTACCACGTCACCGGCTACTGGGCGTCGCCGCTCGTGAAGCTCGACATCCTCGTGAACGCCGATCCGGTCGACGCGCTGTCGATGATCGTGCACCGCGACCGCGCCTACGATCGCGGCCGCCAGCTGGTTGCCAAGATGCGGGAGCTGATCCCGCGGCAGATGTTCGAGATCGCGATCCAGGCGGCCATCGGCAGCCGCATCATCGCCCGCGAGTCGGTCCGGGCGATGCGCAAGAACGTGCTCGCCAAGTGCTACGGCGGCGACATCACGCGCAAGCGCAAGCTGCTCGAGAAGCAGAAGGAAGGCAAGAAGCGGATGAAGCGCGTCGGCAGCGTGGAGATCCCGCAGGAGGCCTTCCTCGCCGTGCTCAAGATTCAGGGGGAGTCGTGATGACGGAGGCGGCGTTCACCAAGTCGACGGTGCGCGAGTACTTCGAGTCGATCGTCGTCGCCGTGATCCTGGCGCTCTTCATCCGCACGTTCGTGGTGCAGGCATTCAAGATTCCCACCGGCTCGATGGAGCCGAACCTGCTGGTCGGCGACCATCTGCTGGTCAACAAGTTCATCTTCTCCCCGGCCGCCACCGGTCTCGAGCGCGCGCTGCTGCCGACGCGGCCGATCGTCCGCGGCGACGTCGTGGTGTTCAAGTTCCCCGAGGACCCCGAGCGCGACTTCATCAAGCGCATCATCGGCCTGCCCGGCGAGACGGTGGAAGTGCGGGGTACCGAGGTGCTCATCAACGGCACGGCGATCGCACAGCCGTTCGCGCACTTCCTGCTGCCGCACGATCCCAACGCGCCCCTCAGCGAAGGCGATCCGCGCGAGCGCTTCGGCCCGGTCACGGTGCCCGCCGACCACTACTTCGCCATGGGCGACAACCGCGACAACTCGCAGGACAGCCGCTACTGGGGCTTCCTGCCGGCCCACTACGTCAAGGGCCGCGCCCTGATGATCTACTGGTCGTTCGACGAGGACGAGGGCGGCACCCGCCCCAGCACCTCGTTCCTGGGCACCCGCTGGTCGCGCCTGCTTCACCAGATTCACTGAGCGGCACGCCGCTGCCCCCATCGGCGCGCCGATATCCTGCGCGGCGCCGCTAAGGCTCCCTGCCGCCTCGGCCGATAACGCGAGTGATCCCCCCGGCGCTCGCGAAGGCAAGGCAGACATGTCGACGTTCATCAAACTCGTCATCACGGCGCTCATCCTCAACGCCTGTTTCCAGGGTGGACGGTCGGCGTGGGCCTTCTACCAGTTCCAGGACTCGGTCCAGCAGGCGGTGCTCTTCAGCACGACGCAGACGCCCGAGCAGCTGAAGGGGCGCATCGCGGCGATCGCCCGCGAGCAGCAGATCGAGCTCGAGCCGGCGTCGTTCACCGTCGCCTACATGGCGACGCAGGCGCGCATCAAGGCCAGCTACGTCGACGACGTGGCGCTGCTGCCCGGCGGACGTCCCTACAAGTGGGCGCACGCGCTCGACATCGACATGCGCCGGATGGCGTACTGACGAGCGGCGCAGCTCACTCCTGCAGGGCGGCCATGGCCGCGTGTGCGGCCCGGGCCACGCCGTCGAGCGTGCGTGACAGCTGCCGCGTCGTCTCGCGGACGTAGGCCTCGTCGTCGAGACCATGCAGGTTGGTGCGCACGTTCGAGGCGGCGCCGTCGGCCGACGCCTTGAGCAGGCCGATCGCCGCGAACACGTCACTGCTGGCCACGCGTGCGCCCATGACGGCCACGTCGCGCATCCGCTCCAGCGCCGCCGCGCACACCTTCACCGTCTCCAGAGGCACCCGCGTGGCCCGGCGCGTCGCCTCCGCCAACGCCTCGCGCCGCGCGACGGCGTCGTCGGCCGTCGCCATGGGCAGGCGCGCCGCCGCCATCATCGCGGTCACGGCGGCGCCGTCGTCGTCCGCCAGCGACACCAGGCGTGCCCGGTGCACCGCGAACTCGCGCGCCGCCTCGTGGAGGCGGGTGCGTTCCTCGGGCGTCCCGTGACGGGTGCGTGGCAGGGCGGCGCACATCTCGCCGACGGCGGCGCCGAAGGCTCCGGCGAGCGCCGCTGCCGTGCCGCCGCCCGGTGACGGCGTCGGCGCCGCCAGGCGCTCGACGATCTGGGCCAGCGTCAGCGACGCGATGCCGCTCATGAGCGCAGCGCCTCCGCACGCCCGGCCACGACGCGGCCGGCTTTCACGACGGCGGCCACGACCGGCGCGTTGATGCGGGCGAGGTCGGCGAGCGTGCCGTCGATCAGCACCGCGTCCATGCCCTTGCCCGGCTCGAGGCTGCCGATGTCGCGCTGCCGTCCCAGCGCGGCGGCGCCATTGGCGGTGGCGGCCACGAGGCTTTCCTCGAGCGTGAGACCCATCCCGAACGCTGCGAGGGCGATTACGAACGGCATCGAGGCCGAGAACCCACCGCCGGGATTCATGTCGGTCGCCAGCGCCACCGGCACGCCGCGCGCCACGAGCATCCGCGCCGGCGCGAACCGTCCCAGCTTCAGGAAGAACGCCGCCGCCGGCAGCAACGTGGCGATCACGCCGGCCTGCGCCATTGCGTCGGCACCGGCCTCGTCGACGAAGATCAGATGGTCGGCCGACATGGCCCGGACCGCGGCCGCGGTGCGGGCGCCGCCGCTCAGTGCGAGCTCGTCGGCGTGGATGCGGGGCGCGAGGCCCAGCGCGCGGCCGGCGTCGAGAATGGCGCGCGATTCCTCCGCGGTGAAGACGCCCTGCTCGCAGAAGACGTCGTTCCACTCGGCCAGGCGCTCGGCCGCGACCGCCGGCAGCATCTCGTCGATGACCAGCCGGACGTAGGCGTCACGCCGGCCGCGAAACTCCGGCGGCACCTCGTGCGCGCCCATGAACGTCGGCGAGAGGTCGACCGGCTGGCGCGCCGACAGTCGCCGGATCGCGCGCAGCATCTTGAGCTCGGTCGCGGTATCGAGGCCGTAGCCGCTCTTCACCTCGCACGTGGTCGTGCCCTGGGCCAGCGCATCGGCGAGCCGGGGCAGGGCCGACGCCACCAGCACGTCTTCGGAGGCGGCGCGAGTCTCCGCGACGGTGCGCACGATGCCGCCTCCGCCGGCGGCGATCTCGGCATAGGTGGCGCCGCGCAGTCTCCGCGCCAGCTCCTCACGTCGATCGCCGGCGTAGACGAGATGGGTGTGCGAGTCGACGAATCCCGGCACCACGGTGCGGCCGCGGCCGTCGATCACCGTGGCGTCAGGCGTGAGCGACAGAGTGGCCGCGACGTCCACGGCGGGTCCGACCGCGACGATGCGGCCCTGGAACGACGCCACGGAGGCGCCGGCCATCGCGGCGATGTCGCCCTGCGCGGCGCCGCGCTTCGGCGCCGGACCGGCGCACGTCGCCACGACGTCGGCGCGTTCGATGAGGAAATCAGCGGCGGTCATCCCGGCCCGCCCGCAGTATGACCTAGCCGTTCTGGGTGCGCGCCGCCGGCAGGTCGGCCGCCGACGCCGGCGCCAGGGTCGTGCCGCTCTCGGCCGGCCGCGGGCGCATCAGGCGGATCTTGTCGTCGCGCTCGCGCTGATCCTGCTCGCGCACGAAATCGAGGGTGTTCTTCAGCGCGTTGATGATCGCCTCGACCGAGGTCTCGGTCTCGCGGCGGCGGGCGCGCAGGCCGTCGATCTCGCGCTGCAGGTCTTCGTGGCGGGCCTGGGCCTTCTGGATCAGCAGGTCGGCGCGGCCTTCGGCGTCGCGGATGATGCGCTGGCCGTCGGCCTCGGCCTTCTCGCGCAGCTCGTCGGCGAGCCGCTGCGCGCTGAGCAGGGTGTTCTTGAGGCTCTTCTCTTCGGACTTGTGCTCGGCGAGCGCGGCCTCGAGGCGGGTGACCTCGTCGCGCAGCCGGTCGGCGTCGCGGATGGCGCCCTCGTAGTCGTCGGCCACTTCGGCGAGCAGCGCGTCCACTTCGCCGCGGTCGTAGCCGCGCATCGCGGTCTTGAATCTCTGCTGGCGAAGGTCGAGCGGCGTGACGTTCATGATTCTGCGTCTCCGCGGCGAGCGCGCCGCGTCAGCGCCGTTCGCCGAAAATCGCGCTCCCGATCCTGACGATCGTCGCGCCTTCCTCGATGGCCACCTCGAAATCGTGGCTCATCCCCATCGACAACTCCGCCAGCCGCGACGCCGGCACGCCCGAGGCCGCGAGCGAGTCGCGCAACGCCACCAGGCGGCGGAACCACGGCCGGGCATCGTCGGGGGCGTCGACCGCCGGCGGCAGCAGCATCAGCCCCACCAACGCCGCGGCCTTCAGCCCGTCGGCGGCGGCGAAGATCTCGACCACCTCGTCCGGAGGCGCGCCGAACTTCGTCGCTTCACCCGCCAGATCGACCTGGACGAGTAGCTTCGGCCGCCGGCCTGCGCCGGCGGCGCCTTCGTCGACCTTGCGCAGCAGGCTCACGCTGTCGATCGCGTGCACCCAGTCGAAGGCTTCTGCGGCCTTTCGCGCTTTGTTCGACTGCAGGTGGCCGATGATGTGCCACCGAATGCTGTTTTCGGCCGTTCCGGCGATCTTCTCCAGCCCCTCCTGCACCTTGTTCTCGCCGAAGTCGCGCTGGCCGTGCGCGACGGCCGCCAGGACGTGTGAAGCGGGGTAGGTCTTGGAGACCGCGACCAGCCTCACGGCTCCCGCCGGCCGCCCGGCGCGGGCCGCGGCGGCGGCGATGCGCGCCCGGACGGCGTCGAGCCGTCCGGCGATCTGCTCGTGGAGGTCGCTCACGCGACGGGCGGCTTGAGCTGCGCCAGCATGGCCTTGGCCTGCGCGGCGAACTGACCCGACGGCGCCATCTTCATGTAGGCCTCGAACTGCGTGACCGCGTCGGGAATCTTGCCCTCGTTGAGCAGCGCCATCCCGAGCTGGAAGCGCGCGTCGGCGTGGTTCGGGTCGGCGTTCGACGCCTCCTCGAACTTCACCTTGGCCTCGGCGATCTTGCCGCCGTTCCACAGGATGATGCCCTGGTTGTAAAGCGCGTCGGCGCTGCCGGCGCCGCCGCTGGTGGCCATCTTGGCGCTGACCGCCGCCGCTTCGTCGAAGCGCTTCTGCTGGTTGTAGAGCGTGGCCAGCGCGTTGAGCGTCTCGGCGTGGTCGGCGCGGATGTCGAGGGCCTTCTTGAACTGCTCTTCGGCCTGCTTCTCGTCCTTCTTCTCGAGGTACGCGAAGCCCATGTTGTAGTAGCACTCGTGGCAGGTGGGCTGCGCCGCGATCGCCGTCTGGAACTTCGCAATCGCGGTGTCGTAGTCCTTCGCCCGACTCGCCGCGACGCCCTCTTCGAACGCCACCTTGAGCGCCGCCATCTTCGGATCGGTGCCGGGCGGCACCGGTGACAGCGTGATCGTGACTTCCGCCGTGTTGCCGACCCGCACCCGAACGTCGGCGAAGCCCGAGCCGAGCTTCTCGGCCGTGGCCGACACGCGATAGCCGCCCGACTGCAGGCCGAGCTGCACGAACTCACCGCGCCGGTCGCTCTTGGTGGCGAGCTTGCGGCTCACGCCCTCCATGAATTCGATCGTGACCGCGGCGTCGGCGACGGGCTTGCCGTCGGGACCGACGACCTTGCCCTTCACGAGACCGGTCTGTGCCAGCGCGGGTGCGGCCAGTGCGAGGACGGCGGCGACCGAGACGACCCTGGCGATGATGTGCTGCAACATGCGCCTCTCCTTGATTCCTTTACCGTGCAGTGTAGCGCGAAGGCCGGGCGGCCAGGCCGGCGGCCCGCCGACGCTGACCACCGGTGCGGCGGCGGTGGCCGAGCCGTGACGATCAGGCGAAGAAGCGTCGCACCTGCTCGACGTCGAACGTCACCGGCGCCGGAGGTAGCGAGGCCAGGAACCGCCGGCCGTAGCCCATCGAGCGGATGCGCGGGTCGAGCACCGCCAGCACACCGCGATCGGTACGATGGCGGATCAGGCGTCCCAGCCCCTGCTGCAGCGCCAGGATCGCCAGCGGCACCTGGTAGGTCTCGAACGGACGCTCGCCCTGGCTCGTGAGCGCATCGATTCTGGCGGCGACGATCGGATCGCCGGGCGAGGCGAACGGCAGCTTGTCGATGATCACCGCGCTCAGCTGATCACCCTGCACGTCGACGCCCTGCCAAAACGACGATGTCGCGAAAAGCACGGCGTGCGGCGTGGCGCGGAACTCGGCCAGCAGCTTCGACCGCGGCGCCGTGCCCTGCACGAGCATCGGGTACTCGAGCTCGAGCTCCAGCCGCTGCACCACGGCGCGCAACGTGGCGTAGCTCGTGAACAGCACGAAGGCGCGGCCACGCGAGCAGCGCAGCAGCTGATGCGCCTCCCAGGCCACGGCGTCGGCATAGCGCTCATCGCGGGGCAACGGCATCCGCCGCGGCAGGTAGAGCAGCGCCTGCCGCTCGTAGTCGAACTCCGAGGCCACCGACAACTCCTCGGCGTCCTCGACACCGAGGCGGGTCTTCACGTAGTCGAAGCGGTTGTCGACGGTGAGCGTCGCGGACGTCAGCACCGCGGCACGGCGTTCGCCGGCGACGAGATCGCGCACGATGCGCGACACGTCGATCGGCGCCGCGCGCAGTTGCACCGCGCGCCCCTTCACCTCGAGGAAATAGACGTAGGCCGGGTCGGAGGCGGCGAGCAGCAGCCGCAGTTCGCCGGCCAGCTCGCCTGCGCGCCGCGACACCGCGTGCAGGTCGTCGACGCCCTCGGGCTCCCCTTCGTCGCCCGACTGACGCGCGGCTGCCGCCAGCGCCGTGGTGGCCTGCAGCCCGTCGAGCGCGCCGGATAGCGCCAGCCCGGCCTCGAGATGCTCGGCGAACCACTCGGGGGCCAGGCGCAGCCGCTCGTCACCGCGGGACATCCGCGCCATCGCCAGGGCGCTGAAGAACGCACGCGCGTGGTCGACGACGTGCAGCACCGTGCGGGCGGCGTCGTGCGCCCGGTGCGCGCCCGGCGGCCCGGCGAGGCGCAGCACCTGCTCGGCATCGCGCGCCAGGTCGTCGACGCGCAGGTTGCTGACACTACGGCCGAAGTACTGCGTGGCGACGTCCTCGAGCTGGTGCGCCTCGTCGACCACGAGCTGCGGACACGACGGGATCACCTCGCCGTAGGCGTGCTCGCGCACGGCGGCGTCGGCGCACAGCAGGTGATGGTTCACGATCACGACGTCGCTCTCGACGGCGCGCTGACGCATCCGCGTGACGAAGCACTCACTGTGACGCGGGCACTCGCTGCCCAGGCACGTCTCGGCCGTGGCCGAAACCTCGTGCCACAACGCGAGGTCCTCGGGCAGCTCGCCGAGCTCGGCGCGGTCGCCGGTGTCGGTCACCGGCGCCCAGGCCTCGATCACCGGCAGGAAGATCGCGTCGTCGGAGGCCAGGCGCCGGCCGCGCACGCCCTGCCGCGAGCGGTACTCCTCGAAGCGGTGCAGGCACAGATAGTTGGCGCGGCCCTTCATGCAGGTCGCCGTGAACGGCACGCCCAGGGCCTCGCGCAGCGCCGGGACATCCTTCTCGAAGATCTGTTCCTGCAGGTTCTTCGTGCCGGTGGAGACGAGGACCCGGTACCCGCTCAGGACCGCGGGCACCAGGTAGGCCATGGTCTTGCCCGTGCCGGTGCCGGCCTCGGCGAGCAGGACGCCGCCGTGGGTGAGGACGTGCGCGACGGCGTCGGCCATGCGCCGCTGGCCGTCGCGCGGCTCGAACTGCGGCAGCGCGCGCGCCAGCGGGCCGTCGTCGGCGAACGCGTGCGCTACCGCGTCGACGAGACGGGCTTGCGGTA
The DNA here is from genome assembly GCA_902826065.1 of uncultured Acidobacteriota bacterium. Classification (GTDB taxonomy): domain Bacteria; phylum Acidobacteriota; class Vicinamibacteria; order Vicinamibacterales; family UBA2999; genus CADEFD01. Next base: position 10,398 of record CADEDM010000095.1, read on the forward strand.
CAGCGGGAACCTCTGACACAGCGACTCGACCTCGGCCCGCACGGCAGCCGTGTTGGCGGCGTCGTCGGGCGCCGCGAGCACGCGGGCGATCAGGGCCGCGACGGCGCGGGCCTCACCGGGACCCATGCCGCGCGTGGTCATCGCCGGCGTCCCCAGGCGCACGCCGCTCGCGACCATCGGCGGGTTGGTGTCGAACGGGATCGCGTTCTTGTTCACGGTGATGGCGGCGCGGCCGAGCGCCGCTTCGGCCACCTTGCCGGTCAGGCCCTTCGAGAAGACGTCGAGCAGCACCAGGTGATTGTCGGTGCCGCCGCTGACGACGCGGAAGCCCTCGGCTACGAGGCCCTCGGCCAGCGTGCGCGCGTTGTCGACGACGAGGCGCTGATACGACGCGAACTCCGCGGTGGCCGCCTGGCGGAAGCACACCGCCTTGGCGGCGATGATGTGCATCAGCGGTCCGCCCTGGACGCCGGGGAAGAGCGCGCGATCGATGTCCTTCTGCAGCGCCTGGCGGCACAGGATGAGCCCGCCGCGCGGGCCGCGCAGCGTCTTGTGCGTCGTGGTCGTGACGACGTCGGCGTGCGGGACGGGGCTCGGATGGAGGCCGGTGGCGACGAGACCGGCGATGTGCGCCATGTCGACCATCAGCAGCGCCCCGACGCTCTTGGCGATCGTGCCGAGGCGGGCGAAGTCGATGGTGCGCGGGTAGGCGCTGGCCCCGGCGATCACCAGCTTCGGCTTCGATTCCGCGGCCAGCCGCTCGACCTCGTCGTAGTCGATGCGCTCGTCCGACTGGCGGACGCCGTAGGGGACGATCTTGAAGTACTTGCCGGAGAAGTTCAGCGGATGGCCGTGGGTGAGGTGACCACCATGCGCGAGGTTCATCCCCAGGATGGTGTCGCCCGGCTGCAGCGTCGCCAGCAGCACCGCCATGTTGGCCTGGGCGCCCGAGTGCGGCTGCACGTTGGCGTGCTCGGCGCCGAAGAGTGTCTTGGCGCGATCGATGGCCAGGGTCTCGACGACGTCGACGTGCTCGCAGCCGCCGTAGTAGCGCTTGCCGGGATAGCCCTCCGCGTACTTGTTGGTCAGCACCGAGCCGGCGGCTTCGAGCACCGCCTCGCTGACGAAGTTCTCGGAGGCGATGAGCTCCAGGCCGTCTTCCTGACGCACTTCTTCGTGCCCGATGGCCGCCGCCACTTCGGGATCGGCGTCACGCAGCGGCTGGAGGAACAGGGATCGGTCGTCGGCGTGGCTCATGGGAGATCTGGCACAGCGTCCGGACTCAGCACGAGCCGGTCTGCGAATGGGCGCGTTCGTCGAGCGCGGCGATCTTCTGCACCCGCGCGGCGTGACGGCCGCCCGCGAATGGCGTGTCGAGGAAGGCGCCGACGATGCGGTCCGCCTCGGCGAGCGTGGTGCGGCGGCCGCCCAGCGTGAGGACGTTGAGGTCGTTGTGTTCGCGCGCGAGGGCGGCCGAGTCGGCGTCGGTGATGACCGCCGCGCGGATGCCGGGCACCTTGTTGGCGGCGATCGCCATGCCCACGCCGCTGCCGCAGACGAGGATGCCGCGATCGGCCTGGCCACCGGCCACGGCCTCGGCCACCTGCACGGCGTAGTCGGGGTAGTCGACCGAGGCCGCGCCGGTCGTGCCGAAGTCGCGCCACGCCACGCCGCGCGCGTCGAGCGTGCGCTTGAGCGCGTCCTTCAACTCGACGCCTGCGTGATCCGCGCCCAGCGCGACGAACATGAAGCGATTGTACATGACGCCCACATCACGAGATACCCTGTGTCGGTGCCCTCCGACGTGCTCATCTCTCCTCGCGGAGAGGCTCGCCTGCGCCACGGCCATCCGTGGATCTACCGATCGGACGTCGATCCCGGCGGTGCGACGGCCGGCGAGGTCGTGCGCGTCCGCGGTGCGCGTGACCGCGTGCTCGGCCACGCGTTCTACAGCGACCAGTCGCAGATCGCGATCCGGATGCTCACGCACGACGATCGGCCGGTCGACGACGCCTTCTGGCGCCGCCGGCTCGAGGCCGCGATCCGCTTCCGCGAGACGCTCGACATCGACGCCACCGCCTATCGCCTGGTGCACGGCGAGGCGGATCTGCTGCCGTCGATCGTCGTCGACCGCTATGCCGACGTCCTCGCCGTCCAGACGCTGTCGCAAGGCGCCGATCGCCTGCTGCCACAGCTGACCGCTCTCCTCGTCGAGCTCACCGGCGCCAGCGGCATCGTCGAGCGCAACGACCCGCGGGTCCGCGGCCTCGAGGGGCTCGACCAGCGCGTGTCGGTGGTGCACGGCGAGGTGCCGGAACGCGTGCCGGTGCGTCTGGGCCCGGTCGAGTACGACGTCGACATCCGCGCGGGGCAGAAGACCGGGCTGTTCCTCGACCAGCGCGAGAACCACGCGGCGGCGGCCGGCTACGCCCGCGGCCGCGTGCTCGACGCGTTCAGCTACCACGGCGGGTTCGCCCTGGCGCTGGCCGCGACGTGCACGGCCGTCGAGGCTTTGGACGTCTCGCCCGATGCTGTCGGGCAGATCCAGGCCAACGCGGCGCGCAACCGCCTGCCGCACGTGCAGGCCCGCGAAGCCAATGCCTTCGACGAGTTGCGCCGCCTCGAGAAGGCTGGCGTGCGCTACGACACGATCGTCCTCGACCCGCCGGCCTTCGCCAAGCACAAGGGGGCGCTGGAAAAGGCCCTGTCCGGCTACAAGGACATCAACCTGCGGGCGCTGCGGCTGCTGGCGCCGGGCGGGATCCTGGTGACCTGTTCCTGCTCGCACCACGTCGACGAGGAGACCTTTGGCCGCGTGGTGCAGGCGGCAGCCGCCGACGCCGGCGCCACCGTGTCGGTCGTGGAGCGCCGCACCCAGGGCCGGGACCATCCGGTGCTGCTCGGAGTGCCCGAGACGCGGTACCTGAAGTGCCTCATCCTGCGGAAACTGGACGAATCGGCCTGAAATCGCGCATGGACGGGCTGGGACCATGCCCGCCATCGGGGCGACCCATGCAGTCTTTGTATGCGTGTCTTCGCTTGTTTCTGTAGAAGATTCGGCCGATACATGGGTAGAATCCGGTTCCCGTGTTCGACCGACTTACGTCTGTGGAGGACCGAGCGATGAACCACGGCCAGTTCCAAGCCCCCCTCGCGGGTGCGTTCGCGTTGACAGCGTTGATGACCCTGCCCGCGTTCGCCCAGACGACGGCGAGCGCGCCGACCTTCACCAAGGACATCGCGCCGATCTTCCAGTCGAAGTGCGAGTCCTGCCACCGCCCCGACTCGATCGCCCCGATGTCGCTCGTGACCTACGAGCAGTCGCGGCCGTGGGCGCGGTCGATCCGTGACCGCGTGCAGACCCGGCAGATGCCGCCCTGGCACATCGACAAGACCCTGGGCATCCAGGACTTCGAGAACGACCGCTCGCTCTCCGACAAGGAGATCGACACGGTCGTCAAGTGGGTGGCGGCCGGCGCGCCGAAGGGCGACGCGAAGGACATGCCGAAGGCCGTCGAGTGGCCGGTCAACGACGGCTGGAACTTCGAGAAGCTCTACGGCAAGCCCGACATGATCATCACCTCGCCGAAGTACACGCAGAAGGCGGCGGCGATGGATGCGTGGTACAAGCCGGTGGTGGCGACCAACCTCACCGAAGAGCGGTGGGTTCGGGCCATCGAGATGCGTCCCGGCTCCGTGAAGGGCCGCAAGATCACCCATCACGCCCTGGCCCGCCTGCAGCAGGACGACGGCGAGACCGGCAGCGCGGCTGCCAGCGACGGCGACGACCCGGGCCCCGGCCTCTTCATGGAATGGGCCGTCGGCAAGCAGGGCGAGATCATGCGCGAGAACTCGGGCAAGCTCATGAAGCCCGGCTCGAAGATCGTGTGGGACATCCACTACCACGCCGTCGGTGAGGACATCACCGACTCGGTCGAACTCGGCATCTACTTCTACCCGAAGGGCCAGGAGCCGAAGTTCCGCCAGACGCTGGCGCTCTTCAGCGGCATCACCGGCGGCAACCGCGCCCTCGACATCGCGCCCAACTCGCTCAGCGTCACGCAGAACTTCCACGTGATGAAGAAGGCCGGCCGCGTCGAGAACTTCCAGCCGCACATGCACCTGCGCGGCAAGGCCATGTCGATGGAAGCGATTCTGCCGACCGGCCAGACGCAGATGCTCAACCAGGTGAGCGACTACAGCTTCAACTGGCACACCAACTACGTCTACTCGGACGACGCCGCGCCGCTGCTGCCGAAGGGCACCATCCTCCGCATCACGTCGTGGCACGACAACACGGCCGCCAACAAGAACAACCCTGACCCGAATCAGTGGGTGGGCTGGGGCGACCGCACCGTCGACGAGATGGCGCACGCGTGGGTGAACATCACCTACATGGACGAGGCCGACTTCAAGGTGGAGGTCGACAAGCGCAAGGCCAAGACCGCCGCCACCACGTCCGAGCGTCAACAGCAGTAGGCCGCGCTCCACCCCACGACGCGTACCACGCGTCGCGGGGGCCCCGGCTCGCGGCCGCGTTCCACCTTCTCACCCGGGGGTGCCGTCATGGGCGGCACCCCCGTTTGTGTGTCCAGCAGGGAGTCCCTGGAATGAATCGCCTGGTTTCGCTTCGCAGCATCGTGCCCATGGCCGCCGCGGCGGCCGTCGTGACCCTGTCGCTCGCCGGTCTCGAGGGCCGGCAGCTGCCGTTGCCCGCCCTGAAGGACAGCGGCGAGGCCGTCTACCCGGCGTTCGAAGGCTGGTTCCAGAACGCCGACGGCAGCTACAGCCTGCTACTCGGGTTCTACAACCGCAACTTCAAGCAGACGCTCGACATCCCGGTGGGCCCGAACAACATCGTCGAGCCCGGTGGTCCCGACCTGGGCCAGCCGACGCACTTCACGCCACGGCGGGGCTGGGGCGTGTTCGCGATCAAGGTGCCCAAGGACTTCGGCAGCGAGAAGCGCTACACGTGGACCATCGTCGCCAACGGCAAGAAGGCGTCGGTGCCGGTGGGCCTGATCAAGGACTACCAGATCGAGCCGTACAAGGACGAGGCCGAAGGCAACACGCCGCCGGTGCTCAAGTTCACGCCGACCGGCAAGTCCTTCACGGGGCCGCCGCTCGAGCCTACGGCCCTGCAGCTCGCCGGCACGGTCGGACAGCCGGTGACGCTGGAGGTCACGACCACCGACGACATGCACAAGGAAGAGGGCGAGAACCCGGCCTTCGCCGGTCGTATCCCGCGGCTCGTACAGTCGTGGCACCACCATCGTGGACCGGCGGGCGGCGAGGTGAAGTTCTCGGAGCAGCGTCCCAAGATCGCCGAGAACGGCCACACGTCGACGACCGCGACCTTCTCGGTCGCCGGCGAGTACGTGCTGCGCGCGCAGGCCAACGACAACTCGGGCGAGGGCGGCGGCGGCTTCCAGTGCTGCTGGACCAACGCCTACGTCAAGGTCACGATCAAGTAAGCGGCTAGCGCTAGCGACTAGCGACTAGCGACTAGAGCCGACACGAGCACGCGCGGACGCGCGGTCGTGAGCATGTCGTGCTGGACCCAGCCGGTCGATGCGATGCATCGACCGGCTTTTTGTTTTTTCGATCACGCGGATCTCCAATGTGCTGGATTGTCTTTCATTGTCAATCCACTTCGCCGATGTATCAGACTCGCGACAATCATGGAAACCCTTGAAATTCAAGGGTTTCCGAGTGATTGTCCGTTGACTCATGCAAGCGTCGTCTGTAGCCTATCCCGCGGCGTTGACTTCGCATTCGCGTCGTGTTGCGCCGAGATCCGGCGGACGTTCGCTTTGGAGGGTTGTAAGCATGTCCAGTAGAACCAGGCTAGCGCTGATGTTCTGCCTGGCGGTCATGGGGGCCGTACTGTCGTCGCCCGCATACGCGCAGAGCGCCATCAGTGGCGTCGTGAAAGACGAGTCCGGAGCGGTGATGCCCGGCGTGTCGGTGGAAGCGGCCAGTGACGTGCTCATCGAGAAGGTGCGCACGGCGGTCACCGACGAGAACGGCGCGTACCGCATGGTCGATCTCCGACCCGGCAAGTACGTGCTGACGTTCACGCTCCAGGGGTTCAACGTCATCAAGCGTGAACTCGAACTCCCGTCGAATTTCGTGGCGACGATCAATGCCGATCTCGCCGTGGGCACGCTGCAGGAGTCGGTGACGGTCTCGGGCCAGTCGCCCCTCGTCGACGTGCAGAGCAACGTCAAGCAGCAGGTGCTGTCGCGCGACGTGCTCGACGCGGTGCCGACCGCCAAGACGATTCAGGGTCTCGGCCAGCTCGTGCCCGGCGTCACCTTCGACCAGCCGGATGTGGGCGGCTCGCGCGCCATGCAGCAGACCTACTTCTTCGTGCGCGGCACCGGCTCGGCCCAGACCGTCGTCATGGTCGACGGCCTGATGACCAACGGCCTGATGGGTGATGGCGCGGTCAACGCCTATCACAACGAGGCGATGACGCAGGAAGCCGTGTACATGACCTCGGGCGGCAACGCCGAGACCATGACCGCCGGCGTCAACCTCAACCTCGTGCCCAAGGACGGCGGCAACCGCTACACCGGTGGCTTCAAGTTCGCCAAGAGCCCGTCGTCGTGGCAGGGCAACAACCTGACCGACGAGCTCAAGAGCTTCAACGTGCGGTCGGTCGACAAGGTGTCGAACTTCATGGAGCTGAACGCCGAACTCGGTGGGCCGATCCTGAAGGACAAGCTGTGGTTCTTCGGCGCCTATCGCCGCGCCTACTACGACAAGTTCATCCCGAACACGTACAACCTGGCCACCAACGTGTCGGCGCCCCAGGCGTTCGCCAACTGCCTCGCCAGCCAGAACTGCGACCAGGGCGAGTCGCCGGAGAAGATGGACAACCCGGTCGCCCGCTTCACGTGGCAGATCTCGCAGCGCAACAAGTTCGCGGTCTACATGGATCGCGCCCTGCGCCTGCGCGCCGCCGCCATGAGCAACGCGACCGACCCGCGCACGGCGTCGGTGGTGTGGAACACGCCGACGTTCGCCACCGGCTCGGCCAAGTGGACGTCGACGCTGTCGTCGACGCTGCTGCTCGAGACCGGCTTCTCGTTCAACCGCGAGCGCTACGACAACCTCTACCAGGATGGCATCCTCGCCGACCGCAATACGCCGGCGTGGTACCAGAACGTCCGCAAGAACGACATCAGCACCGGCTTCCTGTGGAACGCGTCGTCGGCACAGCTGGGCAACTATCCCGACCGCTACACCGTGTCGACGGCGCTGTCGCGGGTCACCGGCTCGCACGCCGTCAAGGCCGGCGTCCTCTATGGCTGGGGCATCTACCGCCGCTACAACAACGCCAACGCCGACCTCTATCAGACCTACCAGAACGGCAACCCGCTGCAGGTCACGGTGCTGAACACGCCGCTCGAAGTGCAGGAGAACATGGACGGCCAGATCGCGGCCTACGTCCAGGACTCGTGGCGCTTCAACAACTTCACGTTCAACTACGGCATCCGCTACGACCGCATCGCGCAGAGCATCGTCGGCCAGAAGGCCCAGGCGGGCCGCTTCGCCAACGTGCCGGCGTACGGCGACTTCGAAGTGCCGACGTGGAGCGACTTCTCGCCGCGGACGTCGGTGATCTGGGACATCTTCGGCAACGGCAAGACCGCCATCCGCGCCGGCTTCAACCGGTTCA
>CADEDM010000096.1:0-9646 GCA_902826065.1 uncultured Acidobacteriota bacterium
CCGGTCGCGCCGTCGAACACCACGATGCGACGGTTGCCGTAGCCGTCCGCGACGAAGACCTCGTTGTCGGTGGGGTCGACCCAGATCTCGGACGGACGTCCCATCAGCGTGGTGTCATTGCTCCCGCCGGTCTCGTTGAACTTGCCGATGACCATGGCCACCTGGCCGGTGCGCGTGAACTTCACCGTGAGATGACTTTCGCGGGCGTTGGTCCAGACGAAGCCGTTGTGATCGACGAACAAGCCGTGGATCGTGCTCCAGTTGCCGTTCGGTCCACGCGCATCCCACGACTGCAGCTGCCGGCCCCGCGGATCCCATTCCGAGATCCGGCTCCGGCTCGAGGTCCAGACGTGCCCGCGCGCGTCGGCGAAGATGCCGATCACCTGACCCCAGCTCCAGTCGGGCGGCGTGACCGGCCACGCCGGATCGACGGTGAAGGTCGGCACGCCGTTCAAGGCTGGCGCGGGAGCCGTGGCAGGCGCCTGCGTCTCGAGGCGCGCCGCATTCGCAGCTCGGGCCTCGCGTGCGAGTGGCCGGTCCGAGGACAGGGCGACGGCAGCGGCGAGCGCCAATCCGACGAACGCAAGGCGGGACATCGTCGTCATGCGCGCGAGGATATCGCACCTCGTGCCGTCACGACGACCGACCGGCTACGGCCGCGCTTTCACACCGCGGACGGCCGCGGCGATCATCCGGTTGACCGCCGCGATCGACAGCCCGCCTTCGTCGGTGGGCGGAATGGTGGCGAAGCCGATGGCGGAGGCCTTCGGATAGCGGCGGAAGATCTCTTCGAACAGCGCCGCGAGCTCCTCGCTGGACGGGCCGCCCGGCACCTTGTTGCCGTGGGCCATCACCTCCCGAGGGTCGAGGACATCGAGGTCGATGTGGATATAGAGCTTGTCGCTGATGCGATCCAGGCGATCGAGCTGGGTCCACACGGCTGGCGATCGCCGCCGCAGGTCGTCGACGGTGAGCTGTTCGATCTGCGAGGTGTCGAGCAGGTGTTGCTCCAGCGGATCGGTCAGTCGCACGCCGCCCATCACCACGTGGCGATCCGACAGCGGCGGGTCGAGCTTCGCGTCCTGCCGCATCACGTGCAGTGCGCGTCCGGTCGCCACCGCTACCGGCATGCCGCCGAGCGAGCCGCTGCGCGTCGTCTCGGGCGTGTTCAGGTCGGGATGCGCGTCGAGCCACAGCATCCCGACGCGCAGCGGCTCGACCGTCGAACCGGAGCGCTGCAGGCCGGCCACAAGTCCGGGCATCGACGGGCACGTGGCGAGCAGTCCGACCGTGAAATAGCCGTCGCGCTCGTTCTGCGTCACCAGATCGGCGAAGTGGCCGAGCGACATCCCGAGCTTCTTCCACCCACCGTACTCGGTCTCCTCGAGCGCGGTCAGCCGGGCCTCGCCGACCCGCACGCTCGCGCCGAGGTCGGCGAGGATACGCTGGATGCCGCCGTCGGCCATGGTGGTCGGCCCCTTCGACGGTCCGTTCGGCGACAGCGGTTGCTTGGCTAGGGCCACGCGTAGCGTGCCGTCGGCGCCGACATACTTCTTCTGCGCCTCCAGCGGCGCGATACTCAACGCGGCTGCGACCACGGCCGCGAGGCCGTAGAGAGGCGTCCGGACCATCCCCATAGTGGCCGGATTATAGAGCCCCGCGGGCGACCGTGTCCCGCGGCGCGAGCGTCAGGACTTCTCGACCATCAGGTCGTTCTGGACGGTGAGCGTGCCGTTGATCTCCCGGGCGCGCAGGCCGGCGACCGTCTTGTCCGACTCGTTGTCGACGATGCCCAACAGCGTCACGCGGCTGCCGCGGACGATGATGCGGATCGGGTAGTTGCCGGCCATCTCGAAGCCCTGCAGCCCGAGTCCGCTGAAGCGGCCGAACGCCCCGCGATAAGCGTGGCGATGACCCCACAACATGGCGCCGCCGGGCGCATAGCGAGACAGGAACGGGTCGCGATAGATGTTGTAGTAGGTGCGCCAGCGGATGTCGTCGTCGAAGGTCGACGGCGGCAGATCCTCGATCTTGTTGAGCACTTCGTCGACGCCGGCGACGCGCTTCACCGCCCGCTCGGCGCTCGCCTTCAGGTTGAGGCTGTAGGCGTAGCCCTGCAACGTCACCGTCCCCTTCTCGTAGCCGAAGGCGAGGAAGTCGAACACTCCGTAGTAGGGCAGTTGCATCAGCTCCTCGCGGATGCCCTCGACCACGCGATCGGTCGAGGCCTGCGTGAACACCGGCGTGGGCATGGCCAACGCCAGCGCCGCGCAGAGCGCGACGAGTGAAGCACGGAATCGAGTCATGACGGCACCTCCAGGGAACGCCAGTTCACTCCTTATGATGTCGCCGGAGCCGCGCCGGTTCGAGATAGTGCCGCCTCATCCGAAGGCAGGCCATCAGCGCGATTGTGGGGCCCTTGCATTCCGGACCGCCGTGTGTACACTGAACCATATGGTTCAGTATCAAGGCGTTCCACTCGATGCCTCGTTCGCTGCGATCTCGGACGCCACCCGACGCGGCGTGCTCGAGCAGTTGGCGCGTGCGGACGCCTCGATCACGGACCTGGCCGCGAAGTTCGACATGACGCTCACGGGCATGAAGAAGCACGTGAGCGTCCTGGAGCACGCCGGGCTCGTCACCACCGAGAAGGTCGGTCGTGTGCGGACCTGCACGTTGGGGCCGCGCCGACTGGAGGAAGAGACGGCGTGGCTCGAGAGGTACCGCCGGCAATGGGACGCGCGCTTCGACGAGCTCGATCGCGTCATCGAGGGATTGAAACGGAAGGAGAGGGTCCATGGACAACAGAAGTGAGAGTGCTGCCACCACGGTGAAGCACGGCACCACGGTGGAGCGAACGTCCGCACGCGAGCTCGTCGTCACGCGAACCATCAACGGCCCGGCGCGCCTGGTCTTCGAGGCCTGGACCAGGCCCGAGCTGTTCACGCAGTGGTGGGTGCCGAAGTCGACGGGCCTGACCCTGCTATCCTGCGAGCTCGACGTGCGTACCGGGGGCCGCTACCGTCTCGTGTTCAGCCACCCTGCGGCGCCCGACCCGGCGGAGTTCTTCGGCAGGTACCTCGAAGTGACACCGCACTCGCGCATCGTCTGGACCAACGACGAAGGCGACGAGAGCGGACCGGTCACCACGGTGACCTTCGAGGACCTGGGCGGCACGACGCGGTTGGTCGTGCACGATCTCTATCCGTCCAAGGCAGTGCTCGACGACGCGATCGCCACCGAGTCGGTGTCCTGGAGTCCCGAGACGTTCGATCAGCTGGACGAGCTGATCGCCGCCCTGGGCGCGAGCGCCTGATTCTCACGCGGTGTCCGGCGGCGGGCCACTCGTCCTGCCGCCCGTCATCAACCGACGAGTCGTCGCACACGAGATGCGAATCGGCTGGTGTTGCGAGGCTTTAGAAGCCAACAGTCGGATATCGGACGCGGCCGCATGGTGGCGGCGGATGCCCCTTGCCGCTCAGGGTAGACGGCGCGGCTCGCGGTCGGCGATGGCCCACGCGACGCCCTCGCGGACGGTGCTGTCCGTCAGCTCGTGCCCGCCGTCGAACTCCCGGACACGGACCTCGTAGCCGCGGTGCTGCAGCGTCGTCGCGACTCGGCGGCCGGTGCGATCGATGGGGAACACCCGGTCCGCCCGGCCGTGTACGACGAACACGGCGGGCTGTCCCGCGGCGTCGATGGCCGGCACGAACCCGGGGGAGAACGCCAGCACGCGCGAGAAGAGTTCGCCGTTGGCCAGCCCGAGGGCCAACGCATAGGTGGCGCCGTCAGAGAAGCCCGCAATCGTGATCCGCGTCGCATCGATCGCGACGTGGCCCATGACCGTCGTCAACGCCTTGTCGATGGCGGCGACGTCCGGTCCGAACGATCCCTCGGACGCGCGGCCTTCAAGGAGTTCGAACATCGTGCCTGGGCCGCGGTCCAGGAAGTCCCACGTCCGTCCGCCGGAGTTCGGCGCGATGATCACCGCGGGGCTCCGCCCGGTCGCGGCCACGACCCGGTCGAGGAGGAACTGGCCGCGGCCGCCGGCGCCGTGCAGCAGCACCAGCAGCGGGACAGGCCGCCCGCCCGTCTCAGTCGGCAGCGACACCGCCATCGCCGGGCCCAGAGCGGCGGCGGCCTCGGCTCGGCTCCACGGGGTGGTCGTCGCGGTGGCGGGACGCGCCGTCAGTGTCGCTCGTGTGGCCGACTCGGGCGTCCCGGTGCAGCTGGTGGCTGCGAGCGCGACGAGCACCGTGAGGTGAAGGCCAATGAGAAGAGCCCCTGGAGGGGGACGCCGATGGCCTCGACTCGTGTCGTGTCGCCAGCGAGCGCCAGCGACGTCGGACAGGACGCAGGCCATGCGGCAGCGTACTACCGCGTCACGCCAGCGCGCATTGCGGCCGCCGACGACCGGCTCACGTGGGAGGAATCGGGCCCTTGCGACCGATGACGCCGTCAGCGTGCCCTCTAGGCCAGGTGGGCAGGCCATCCGAGACCGGTCGTGCCAGGCGCTCCAACTCCGCCTCGGATCGCGCGACGGCCCGCTGGGGCAACTCTCCGGCCCCCAGGAAAATCACCCTGAGCCACTTCCGGGCACTGAACCGCGGCGACTGCATCGCCCCGACGCTATCACGCCGACGCCGGGCCCCGTAGTAAAGGCGGGGTAAATGTCAGGCGATGGTGAGCCACGTCTCCCGCAAACCATTGGTTCGACGCGCGGCGTTGGTTCGCCTTTTACTTCGCCAACGCCTACGACGACGGCGACCTGACGATCATCGATCTCCCGAAGCATGAGCGGATGTTCCTCACCGACCAGAACGGCCCGAACGAGGGGCCTCCGATCCTGGTGCGATGGACGTTGCATCGCCCGTCGGGTCGGCTGACCGAGACCGTGGTCGACGACCGCGGCGACGAGTTCCCGCGCATCAACGGCCGCCATGGCGGCCTGGCGTACACGTTCGTCTACACCGCGCACTGGGGCCACGACGTGACCTTCGGCCCGGCGATGAAGCACGACATGCGCCGCCAGACGACCGAGGTGCACGACTACGGACGGGGCCGCAAGACGTCCGAGCCGGTGTTCGTGCGCAGGCCGGGCGCCACGGCGGAGGACGACGGGTGGATCCTGTCCTACGTCTACGATCCGGACCGCGATCTGAGTGACGTCGTGATTCTGAATGCGCAGGATTTCGCCGGGGAACCAGTCGCGACGGTCCGTCTGCCGGTGCGCGTGCCGTTCGGGTTTCACGGCGGCTGGGCGCCCGACAGGATCACGGTGGTGGAGTAGGCGCGATCGGTGCCGCCCCTGGAGGGGCCGGATCAGTGCCCGTGGATCCAGCTCGTGATCAGGTCGAGCACCTTGGGCGAGAACTGCATCTCAGCGCATGGCTGTCCGGGCGCGGACGGCTGCGTGCACACCCACATCCAGTGATCGAGGTCCGGCACCGTGGCCACGATGAAGTCGGTGTTCGCGGCCTCGTGCAGATAGGTGACCAGCGGCCCGAGGTTCGTAGCGGCGTCGAGATCACGATCACGCGCTCCGTGGATGGCGAGAAGCGGCGTCGTCAGGGCGCGCAATGCCTCGCCGGGATCGGTGCGCGCCTGCGACCGGCGCAGCGGCGCCGACGTCACCCACTGCGTCACGATCGCGCCCATCGCGGCTTGCACGGCCGGACGTTCCTGATCGCTCACGTTCACCATCGCCGACGTGTACGCCTCTCGGAGCCGGACGTCCAGTTCGGGCGGGCTCAGCGTGGGTGCGCTCTGCGCCAGCGCGCTCCACGTCGCGGTCGTCACGGCGCGAAGTCCTCGAGGTAGCCGCTCGAGGTTGACCTGGGCGTCGGTGAAGAGACCGGCCAGCGTGATGACGAAGGCAACGTCCTTCGACCGGATGGCTGCGAGTGGCGCGGTGAGACCCGCGAAGCTGTGGCCGATGATGCCTATCCGCTTCGGGTCAATATCCGGGCGCGTGCCGAGGAAGTTCACGCCGGCGACCAGGTCACCCGCCAGCTGAGGTACCGACGACAGCGACTTCTGTCCCGAGGACGTGCCGGCGCCGCGGTCGTCGAGTCGCAACACGGCGATTCCACGCCGGCTCAGGGCATCGGCGATGGCGAGGAAGGACTTCAGCGCGGGCCGACCTGGCAGCGCATAGTCGCGATCGAACGGCTCGACACCGAGGCCCTGGCTGAGCAGCACGGCTGGCGCACGGCGCGCACCTGGTGGAACCGTCAGCGTGCCCGCCAGCTGAACGTCATCGACGGCGTTCCGGAACGCGACCTCACTGGCTGCGTACGGCGGCGGCCCAGGTTCGTAGAGCGGCCGGGGTGAGTCCTTGATCGGGGCCTGAGGCACAGCGAGGACCTCCAGAGACAGACAGGCAGCCAATGCCAGGCCCACGGCAACGCGTCGAGTCACGGGTTCGCCCGACCGCTTAGACCCCGGATCTCTCGCGCAGTTCCCGCGGGCCGCCGACGCCGTTGCGTGAGTTCAGGCATCGGGCAACGGCTGGCTGCCGGCTGTCTCGATCGGTCGTCGTTACGTTTTCACTGCGCCGCGTTCGCGGCCGCGTTACGTCCGGCCGCTACCGTTGCGCGACTCGACTGCAAGGAGTGGCAATGACAGCTGACACCGAACGACGAAGTTTCCTGAAGTATCTGGGCGCCGGGTTTGCCGGCATCGTGGCGCCGTCGGCCGGGCCTCTGGGGCCAATCGTCGAAGCGCGGGGCGCGATGCCCTTCGCCGGGGAGCAATCGACGACGGGTGCCAGGTCGTTTCTCTCCTTCGCGCCGATCGCGCCCACCGACCGCGACGACCTCATGCTGCCGCAGGGCTTTCGCTACGAGACGGTGCTGGCGTACGGCGACCGGTTCACGAACTCCAGTGAGCGCTTCGGCTTCAACGCCGACTTCACCGCGTTCATTCCGAGGAACGCGGCCGGCACCGAAGGGCTGTTGTGGGTGAACCACGAGTACGTCGGGTCGCCGACCGACGCCTACGGGCAGGCCTTCGCCGCCGTCGTCGGCGGTGTGCCCAACGTCCAGGACATGAAGTTCGACGTCGGCGGCAGCGTGGTGGATCTCTATCTGTCGTCGGGCGGCAACTGGTATGTGAAGCCCAACAGCGCCCTCAACCGCCGCATCACCGCCGATTCCCTGGTGATCGCCGACGGACCCGCGCTGCAGGGCGTCTCGAACGTGGGCGGCACGCTGGGCAACTGCTCGGGCTGCCATACGCCCTGGGACACCGTGCTCACCTGCGAAGAGAACTACCAGGACTACGTGCCCGAGAACCTCGTCACCGACGGCCAGGGCACGGTGGGCGGGGTGTTCAACAAGAACGGGACCCACTTTGGTTGGGTCGTCGAAGTCGATCCGCACGACCCCAACTCGATTCCGGTCAAGCACACCGCGCTGGGACGCTTCCGTCACGAGAACGTGTCGATCAGGAGCGCCGCGAACGCCCCGGTCATCGCCTACATGGGCGACGACCGCACCAACGGCCACGTCTACAAGTTCGTGTCCGCGGCCCCCTACGTGCCTGGTAGCGGCGCCAACAAGCAGCTGCTGGCGTCGGGGCGATTGTTCTCGGCGCGTTTCAATGCCGACGGCACCGGGCAGTGGATCGAGCTCGCCACCGGCACCACGCTGAACCCGTACCCCGGGTCGCAGATGCCCACCATTCCCAGCGGCGCCACGACCCTGGGCGCGGTCTACGGCGGCTCACAGGGCAACATCGTCATCGACGCCTACCGCGCCAGCAACCTGGTGGGCGCCACGCCGACGGGGCGGCCCGAAGACGTCGAAGTGCACCCGGTCGACAACAGCGTCTACATCGCGTTCACGGCCTCGGCCACGGCGCAGAACAGCCTCTTCAACAACATCTTCGGCGAGCTGGTGCGGATCGTCGAAGGCAGCAGCGACGGCGCCGGCGCTGCGTTCACCTGGCAACGCTGGCGGGCCGGCGGCCCGAACGACCCGGCCCAGGCCGGCCACGTCTTCGCAGCGCCCGACAACCTGTCGTTCGACAAGGCCGCGAACATGTGGGTCGTGAGCGACATCTCGTCGGCCAACCTCAACGGCGGCAACGCCAACTATACGGCCTTCAAGAACAACGGGATGTTCTTCATCCCCACGTCAGGTCCGCAGGCGGGCTCCGCGTTCCAGTTCGCCTCGGGGCCGTGCGAGTGCGAGCTCACCGGTCCCTCCTGGACGCCCGACGAGACCACGCTCTTCCTTGCCATTCAGCATCCTGGCGAGGTCAGCGGCCGGCGCGGGCCCGGCGTCGTGTCCCCGCGGGGCAGCAACTGGCCCTATCGCGATCACGGAGTGCCGCTGCCGGCGGTGGTGCAGGTGCGGCGCTTCTGACGCTCGCACGACGGGAGGAGGGCGTGGCCGTGGGTCACGCCCTTCGTCCGTACGCCGCTACGACAGCCGAACGGTGAGGATGTCGCCGGAGAACGCCGTCGTCAGGCGCGGCAATGCCGCCGGCGCCGGGCCGCGGACCACCGCCCCGGTGTGATCGTAGCGTGAGCCGTGGCACGGGCAGACGAACACGGCGCCGTCGATGCCGGAGACGATGCAGCCCTCGTGCGTGCAGATGGCGTTCAGCGCCGTGAAGACGTCATTGCCGGTGCGCATCACGAGCACGTAGCGGACGATGCCCGCGTGTTCCACCAGCGTGCGGGCGTGGCCCCAGACGTCGGCGAGCGGCGACATCGCCGACACACGCAGCTGCAGACCGTCTGCCGTCGGCGTCGACTCGACAGCAGCCACCGCGGTGACGACGCCGGTCGATGACGGCGGCGTCAGCGGCGGGAGCGGGCCAGGATCGGGTGGCTGCCCACCACCTGGTGGCGAGGGCGCGATCGGCGTAGCCGAGGCACCGGCGCCGCCACATCCAGGCAGCACGACCGGGAGCAGGGCGAGCGGCGCCGCGCGACAACACCGCGAGATCAGCGCACGCCGTGTCGTACTGAACCCCATCGCCGGAGTCTAGCGGCGCAAGGTAAACGCCTCGCGACGCGCGACCGGCGTTGACACGGCGTCCGTGGCACGAAGCCGGCTGGCCTAGGCGCTGGAGGGTCGCGGCCGGAGGGCGCGGGCGAGGCGGCGCTTGAGATCGCGCTCGAGCGTCGCCGCGTCCTTCCGGTGAACCTGGACGAGCAGCGTGCGCGGTCCACGCCGGTCGCCAGCCATCGGCTTGACCGTCAGCAGAATCTCGGCGTACTCCGACTCACTGTCGGCGCGCGCGAGCCCGACCATCTCGACGCGGTCGGCGTACCGCTCGGCGATCAGAGCGCGACTCACCCGGGACACCTCACGAAGGCCGATCGGGGGCATGAACCGGCAGAGCCTAGCACGCCCGTATGACGTCGGCCCACCTGACGCCATCGGCCAGACGGCCCGCGGAACTCGGCAAGCGGCCAGCATCGGGGCCATGCTCACTTCGAAAAGAGGCGGCGGCAGTGATCCGGCAACGAACCCTCGCCCTACTTGACGCCCGGCGCGGCCGACACCCAGGCGGATGACGGCCTCGAGGAGTGGCGCCTGCTGACAGTGATTCCGTCGAAGGTCATGTGGCTCATGGACTATTCAGAGACGCTCGCGTCGGGCGCGGCGTCCGGCTCAGAACGAAGCCTAAC
>CADEDM010000096.1:9746-18041 GCA_902826065.1 uncultured Acidobacteriota bacterium
CCGTCGCTACCACTGGCGTCCTCGGGGGTTCCCTCAAGTCGATGCGAAATCTGGAGGGATATTGGAGGCGACGGGACACCTCTCCCGCCGCCTGTCCCATGGGCAGTGGCTGGCCGACTCCACGACTTCACTGTGGAGAGCATCTGGAGACGGCCGGGCAGAGTGCCGCCTGCGGTCAGCGCTCGGCGCCACCGTCGTTGCGGCAGTTCGAGTTCCACCTGGCCAGCCACCCGAGGCGTTGGCCGCCGCTCGCGGATGGTATCGTTCGGCACACCGTGCCCCGCAGGATGCTGGTGCCGTCGTTGATCGTCGTAGTAGCCGTGACGTGCGCGGCCCTGTCCGGCAGCACGGTTCAGCAGGCGTCGTCCGTCCAGGGCCTGATGAAAGCCGCGGATATCGGCAGGCTGCCGAGACCCGCGGCCGACCACGAGCTTTCGTACGGTAGCGATCTCAACCAGCGTGGGGAACTACGGCTGCCGGCGGGACCGGGGCCTCACCCGGTGATCGTGCTCGTGCACGGTGGCTGCTGGCTGCCTCAAGCGTCCAGATACCTGGCGGCCATCGGCGAGGAGCTCAAGAAGGACGGCATCGCGAGCTGGAACATCGAGTACCGCCGCATCGGTCAACCCGGCGGTGGTTTCCCCGGCACCTACCTCGATGTCGGACATGCGATCGACCATCTCCGGGCGATCGCGCCGCGCTACCACCTCGATGTGGCCCGCGCGGCCGTGCTCGGTCACTCCGCGGGCGGCCATCTGGCGATGTGGGCTGCAACCCGGCACCGCATCACATCGGCAAGCCATTTGTACATCGCTGACCCACTGCCGATTCGCGGCGTCATCAACATGGCTGGCACGATCGACATGTCCGCGAACATCGCTCACATGGAGGCGATGTGTCGAGGACCGGTGGTCACGAGCCTGATGGGCGGCACGCTGTCCGCGGTCCCCGAGCGCTATCGGTCGGTCTCGGCGCAGACGTCGCTGCCCCTCGACGTTCCGCAGATCCTGATCTGGGGTGACCAGGAGGACTACGTGCCGCAGCCGCTCGTCGAACAGTACGTGGCGGCCGCGACAGGCGCGGGCGATCGCGCTCGATTGATCATTGTGCCCGGGACCGGCCACTTCGAAACGGCAAGTCCCTTTACGGCGGCGTGGCCGGTCGTTCGCGAGGCCATTCGATCCGTCGTTCGCAACTAGCAGGACGGTCGCACTCGTTTGGTCGAGCGATATGGACCGTCGCTCACGCCATTTGGATGAGGCAGTTGCGGAGGTCGTCCCAAGGCCCAGCCACCGAGTTCTCGCGGGCAGTGTTCGCCTGACCGCAAGAACCCCGCGTCGAGGTGCGCCACGCCTCGGCCCTGCCAACCACTCGCCGGCCCGGTCCGTCCAACCCGCCGCCGCTGACTGAACGGCGAAGGAGGCGACGAGTGCGGGGCACGCTGACGACGGTGGCGCTGCTGGTGGCGGAGTGCGTGTTGGGCAAGGGCGCCCAGTCTCCGATTCCGCGGGTCGATGGGACGACCGCGGACGCCGCCACCGTCACGCGAGCGATCGAGCGCGCCATAACGGCGGGCAAGGTCACTGGACTCGGCGTGGCGGTGCTGGACCGCGGCTCGATCGTACCTCCAGGCGTTCGGGAGTCGCGATCTCGCGCGGGGCCTCGCTGACGAAAGCGGCGTTGGCGTATGGGGTGCTGTAACTCGCGCACGATGAGACGTTGGACGTCGAGCGGGCGGTCGCAGACTACCTGGCCGCCGCGTGGACAGCGGATCAGGCTTTCGAGGCGCTTTCGGCCGACGACCCTCCGACCTAGTACTAGCTGGGCTCAGTTCGCGGTGTCGATACGTCTAACGGCATCCGCACGACTCGCGTTGACCGGGCCGTCCGAAACGCTGAACCGTGTCAGGCTGGTCGCCGCGTCGCTCGCAGTCGCCTGCGGACTGGCCGTGTTCCTGCTTTGAGCTGCGACTTCGTCGATCAGCCCAAGAGCGCGTCGAATACCGACCAGAAGCCGATCACGATGCAGATGACGGCAATCGCCAGCGTCGAGGCGCTCGTGCTGACCGGCGGCAACTTCGTGGCTTCCACGTACCGGTGGAGAAGACGCGCGACCCGGTTCCTCGCAGGATCCTGGTACGTCAGCCAGAAGGCGTAGCCGATTACCAGGGGCAACGGGCTCAGCAACTGCTCGACGAGCGTCGGTGCGGTCCGCACGAGCGTCGCCTCAGTGCGGCTTGATACCTGGAGACTCGGCGGACCAGCGTTGTCCGCAGGCCGGGCAGTCGAGACCGGTGAACGTCACCGCTGCAGCCAGCCCCCGACTCGCGCCGACGAGCAGGCTGCCTGTCCGGTGCATCCGAATCTGAACTCAGGCGCGGCGGCGGCCCTCGGATTCACGCCCCGCTCGACCCACGAGAGGCTACAGCCGCGCACGCATTTGATCGTCGTGTCGGTGCGGTTCGCGCCGATTCGTGTTTCTACGGCGATCTCAAAGTCCGGGTCGCGCATCTGAGCCGTCCCGGCTAGCCACCCCGCCAACACCAACGTCGCCGCCAACGCGAACCGCAGGACGATGCGAGCCATGGGGCCTCCTAGCGGAGAATCCTGCGCGCTATCGCCGCCTCCGTCAACGGTGCTCGACGTCGCCCATCGCGCGCCTGCAGGCGAGGCCGGCGAGGCCGGAGCGCTTCACTGGTGCCGCGCCCGACGGAGATTGACGACTGCGAGCCCGAGGGCGACCAGGCCAATCACGACTTGGTCCCATTCGACAGCGCCCATCCACCGCACTCCGGACGAGACCCTGCTGGTGTTGTACCCGAGCACGCCCGTCACGAGAAACAGCAGCGCCGCGACGATCATGACGCCACCGATGTAGTGGTACCGGTTGAAGCCGAAGTACCAGTCGTCCTCAGCCATGCCGCCGAGTGTACTGTTCCAGACGGTCAAGGCACGCGGAGACAGTGACCCTGGCAGCGCCGCGGACGGTTGGATTCGCGCCTGTTCTACGACGTCTGGTTCGTGTCGCGACGTTAGAGAGCGGAAGCTCTGCGGGATCGCTGGAGAGTGGTGGCGTCCCGCGTTCGCGGCAACCGCCCGCTCAGCGGGCCACGCATTGCTGGATGTGGCAGCGGACGAGACCACCCCCGAAGTAGCCCTCGACCGTGGAGGACTGTTGGAGGCGGCGGGAAAATCGAGCTGATTCGCGCGATTTCCTGAGGAAAGATGGTGGAGGCGGCGGGAGTTGAACGTGATCTCGACGTGATCGGCAACCCACTGATGGCGCGCGACTTCTGGTCCAACACGTTCAGATTGAGCCGCTTGCGGGCGTCCGCCGTTTCCACTGTGGTTCTGAGGACACACCTCGGGCCCACCTGAGTCTTGGAGGGATATTGGAGGCGGCGGGACACAGATCCCGCCGCCTCAGTTGAACGATCGAGTGGACGCCGCATGGGTCTTGAACACCAGGGTGCCGCTTGGCCCTCGCCGCTACATCCATGTTCGACGAGCTGGGTCCGACGCAAACAACGCCGAGTGTGCGGCGGGGTCAAAAACTGATCGCCTGCGCCCGTCCATTCGTTAGAATCGCACGCTCGTCTTCCGTCGGTCTTGCTCAGGAGGGTTCGTGGCTGCGCCTCTGCCTCCGGTCGTTCACGGCCCGATCACGCCCACCACGCCCTCGGTGAAGGTCACGGGCGTCTTGGCCGCGGCTTCGGTGGAGCTATTCGCCGACGGCTCACCGGCGGGCAGCGCCGTTGCCGGTGCGGCGGGGACCGTGTGGGTCGGCGTCGGCGTGGCCCTCACGGCGGGCCAGCAGATCACCGCCAAGCAGACGACGCCCGGCGACGGGGCGAGCGGCGCGTCGCCGATAGCGGTGACCGTGGTGGCGGACCCAAGCCCGCCGCCTTCACCGGTGTTCCTCGGACCGCTGACCACCGCCATGTCGGCGCTCCGGATGGGCGGGCTCGTTCCGGGCGCAAAGATCGAGGTCAAGAGTGCCGGCGTGGTGGTTGCCGAGACCCCAGTGACCGAGGTCGAGAGCTGGGTGCCGATCCTGGGTGGCGTGAACATCACCGGCGGCCAGCCGCTGACGGCTCAGCAGCGGACGGGCGCCGGTCTGAGCGCGGTGGTGTCGAGCCTGCCGGTGATCAGCATCAACCGCGAAATCCAGCTGCAGCCGCCGAGCGTGGGCCAGCCGATCGCGGCCTGCGAGACCCAAATCTTCGCTTCGGGGGTCGTCGCCAGCGCCGACCTGGTCGCCGACAACGAGGGCGCGGTCACCACTTGGTACAGCCCGTCCGACGCTTTCACGGCCTGGGGCGCGGCGCCGTTCGCCCAGGGCAAGATCAAAGTCAAGCAGGCCTTTCCGCGCATCAGCCGCGAGAGCGGCCAGACGACCGTTCCGGTCGGGCCGCCGCAGACACCGCCGACGCCCCTGGTGCAGTCCGACATCTGCCCGAAGCTGCAGCAGGTGAAGGTGTCGAACCTGGCGCCCGGCGCCGTAGTGACGCTCTACGCCCAGACGCCAGGCGCGGGCGGGGCAGTGGTGAACACCGCCATCGGCGCGTCCGGCGTAACGGGGACCAGCGAAACCTTCAACCTGCCGCCGGGCCTGGCGACCACGTCCGGCGGCGCTCCGGTGAAGGTGACCGCCGACCAGACGCGCTGCGCCCTCACCAGCGGCAAGAGTGCGCCGGCGTCGTTCGTGGGGGCGGGCGGGCCCTACCCCAACCCAATCGTCGCACCACCGCTGCACGATTGCGGGCGGGTGGTGGTGATGCAGAGCTGCCATGTAGGGGCACAGGTCGAGCTGCGCTCTGAGAGTACTGGCCTGCCGCTGGGCGATGTGGTCTTCGTCACCGACCCCACCGTCTTTTACAAGCCTTGGTTCCCTCTACAGGCCGGCGACCGGGTGTTCGCGCGCCAGTATGGCTGCAACGCCGATGGCGACTCCGTGAAGGAGAAGGTTTACGACCTGCCGAACCCGATCCCGACGCCGACCGTCCCAGCGCCGGTGCGCCCGGCCGCACCGGCGGTCTATGCCCACGGCTTCCTGCGGGGTGCGCGGGCCCACCTGCTCGTGAACGGCGTGGTGCGCACCAGCGTGGACACCCCCTACTCCGACGCCTGGTTGCCCGCCGGGTCGCCGGCCCTGGTCGACGGCGACACGCTATGGGTCGTCCAGACGATCTGTGACCGGGCGAGCACCATCGAAGGTCATCCTACCGTTGTGAAAACGGGCAAGATGAAGCTCACAGTCACCCCAAACAGCGCTGAGCGGACCAAGACGACGACCATCAAGGTCGAGGCCGTCGACGCCGAGACGGGCGTCGCGGTGGGAGGCCAGGTGGCGCTGGACGGAAAGGTGGTAGGCGGGACCGGGACGGCATTTGCCATCTCGCCGGTGGCGGGACAGGCCAATCCCTCCGGCGTGGTGAAGTCGCCACCGCAGTACTTCGACGAGGCCTTCACGATCACGCTCAAGGATCCGCCACCGGCGGTCGGCCTGCTGCATTTGAATGTGGGGCCGATCAATCCGATCCCGCTGAAGGTGGCGTTGAACTCGGCGAGCTGGACGGTGACGGCGGCGTGGAACGGCCAAACGTTCAGCGGGTCTGGGGCCAACGTGACGCTCACGCTGCCGAAGCCGCCGGGCGGGTCGGGACAGGTGTCGATTGTGCTCACCACGACGTGGAACGTATCAGGCGAGATTGGCGGCGCGACTTTCCCGCCGCAGGTTGCGCCGGGACAGATGAGCCCGAACCCGACGGTGCTGACTTGGAACGGCTCGGACATGACCGCGGGCTGGTGGGTGCTGCCCAACGTGGTCGTGGACGCCGCCGGCAACGCCCTCCTGGTGATCACGGCGACGTTCCAAGGGACGTCGTAAGACGGGACGCAACGTCCAGGATTGCGCGCGGTCCCCAGGCCCTCGCGGGCCTCGTCCATCACAGCGATCAGGGCGTACAGTATCCTTCGCTACACCGACCGGCTCGCTGACGTCGTCCCCGAAAACGACGGCAGCCTGACCTCGAGGACAATCGCGACTTCGGACGGCCCTTCCGGAAGGGAGCGGACCATGAAGAAGTCGAAGTTCAGCGAGGAGCAGATCGCCTACGCGCTCCGCGAGGTGGAGGCGGGCTGACCGCCGGCGGACGTGTGCCGGCAGCTCGGCGTGAGCGAAGCGACGTTCTACATTTGGAAGAAGAAGTACGCCCATCTGGGCGTCGCCGAGCTGCGGCAGCTGCGGTCCCTCGAGGACGAGAATGCGCGGCTGAAGCGCCTAGTGGCGGATCTGTCGCTGGGACAAGCACATCCTCACCGAGGCCCTGCGAAAAAAAGTCTGAGGCCCGTCCAGCGCCGCGAGCTGGCCGCCTGGGTGCTCGACACCTTCAGTTGCTCACATCCACCACGAGCCGGCCGCGTGCTTCACCAGCCAGCAAGGTCGAAAACGCGTCAGGGAGTGTCTCGAGAGACACGGTCTGAGTCATCGCGGCCAGATGCCTGGGCTTGAGATCGTCGGCCAGGCGCCGCCACACTTCCAGGCGGGTCCGAGCCGGACACATCACCGAGTCGATGCCAATCAGCTTCACGGCGCGAAGAATGAACGGCAGAACCGTGGTGCTCAGGTCGACTCCGCCGGTGAGTCCGGAGTTCGCGATGACGCCGCCGTATCGCATGGTCCTGGTCAGCCACCCCAGGACCGCGCCGCCGACAGGATCGACTGCACCGGCCCACGTGGCCGTCTCCAGCGGCCGTGTCCCCATCTCGAGTGTGGGTCGAAGGATGACGTCCGACGCGCCAAGCGTGCGGAGGTGGTCCGCCTGGTCAGGCTTGCCGGTGAGTGCCGTGACCGAATAGCCGCGGGCTGCCAGCGCCTGCACGGCGATGCTCCCGACGCCGCCTGACGCGCCGGTCACGACGACGGGCCCGCCTCCAGGCGAGAGCCCGTTCCGTTCCATTTCCACGATGGACAGTGCCGCCGTGAAGCCGGCCGTGCCGATCGCCATGCATTCGAACAAGGAGAGCCCTTCAGGAACGGGCACCACCCATTCGCCCGGCACGCGGACGTAGCCGGCATAGCCGCCGTCGTGAGAGACACCCATGTCGTAGCCGGTCACCAGCACCGGGTCGCCCGGCTTGAATTGCGACTCGGTGCTCGTCTCGACGACGCCGGCGACGTCGATGCCGGCCGTCAGCGGCCAGCGACGGATGACTTTCCCGGCGCCGGTCGCTGCCAGCGCGTCCTTGTAGTTCACACTCGAGAACGCGGCCTTGATCAGCACGGAGCCGCCGTTCAAGCTGTCCAGCGACTGCCGCACAACGCGGCTCGATATCTTCCCGTCTTCGTTGAAGACCCTGAACGCATTGAACATGCAGCGCCTCGAGCCGAATCGCGCCGGCCGCCGAGGGGCGCCGCGCATCTTGCCCTGCGTTTCGGTCGCGACCCGCGATGCCGCGCACGATTGGGCCCGATGATACCCCCAGTCCGCGGCACCGCACGTCGGTTGTGCGCAGGCGTCGAGATCGGCGCATCCTGACGCAGCGCAGACAGCAACCGGCGAGGCGGACAGCCGCCATGCAGCATGCCGCTCCGGCACTTCGGATATATTCGCCTCCTGTTGACCCGCAACTGCCACCGGGGTACCACATGAGTCAGCGCCTCGGCCCATCGATCGCGATCCCTGACTGCACCATCAGTCAGTTCGTCTGCGAAAGCCCCAACGGCCTCGACGCGCGAACCGCACTCGTCGACGGATCGACGCACCGGATCGTCACGTACGCCGAGCTTCGCGATGACGTTCGCGGCCTGGCGTCGGGACTCATCAGGCTGGGCGTCGAGCCAGGCGCCATCGTCGCGGTCTTCGCGCCGAATTCTCCCGACTACGTGGCGCTTTTCTACGGCATCACGTCTGCCAGAGCCACCATCACCAGCCTGAACGTCATTCACAACGCCGCGGAACTGGCCTACCAGCTGGCCGATTCCGGGGCGCGCATCCTGGTGCTCGCATGCGAGGCGACGCCCGCGCTCGCAGCCGCCTTGCGCAAGGTGCGGGTGACGGATGTCTACACCATCGACCAGGGTCGACAGGCCGGAGGTAATCGGCCCATGACGCCGGTCGAGGGGTGGCGCGCGGCGGACGTGGCATCGGTCACTTACACGGCTGCCCCCAGCGACGTGCCCATGGGCGTCATGGTGACCCATCGGAACCTCGTCGCCAATCTGCTCCAGAGCCAGGAGGTCGACCCGATCCACTCGAGCGACGTGGTCGTCAGCCTGATGCCGTTCTGCCAG
>CADEDM010000097.1 GCA_902826065.1 uncultured Acidobacteriota bacterium
CCTTGAACATCAGCAGGTGGTTCGCTTCCCACATCGCGTTGTGCGACGAGCAGGCCAGGTCGACCAGCACCTTGTCGGTGGCGCCCAGGTCGTCGAACGCGATCTTCACGCGGTCGGGCGTGACCTGCTTGTCGTGCACGCCGGCGATGATGAGCGTGGGGATCTTGGTGCCCGAGATGGCGGCCTGGTTCCAGCCCCAGGTGGTGGTCGATGGCGCGCGGCGCACGCCGGTGCCCCACGTGGCGCCCACTGGATCCGACGCCAGCATCTCGGACCACACGGCGTCGCGCACCTTCGGGTCGTACTGCGCCGGGCAGCCCACCTGCCGGTCCCAGTTGGCGATGAACTCGCTCTCGGTCTGCGTGTTGAAGACGACACCAGGCGCGGGCAGCGACGGCGGTGTCGCCGGCGCGGTGCGGCTGTAGGCCGGCGCGAACAGCACCAGGCGCTGCACCTTCTCGGGATGCTGGGCCGCGTAGCCGCCGGCGCGCGGTCCGCCGAGCGACCACGAGATCAGGCTCACCTTGGCCACGCCGCGGATCTTGCGGATGTGGTCGACGACGGCGTCGATGTCGTGCCAGTCGGAGCCGAGGCTCGTGAGCTGTCCGGGGTAGGTGGGCGTGCACGGCGCGGCGAGCAGGCCGGGGATGAACTGAGCCTGCTGGGTGTCGGCCAGGTTGCACGGATCGTTCATGGGCGCCGGACGCGTCGAGCGGCCGTAGCCGGTGGTGTCCATCGAGAAGACATCGAAGCCGGCGTTGGCGAGGTAGGCCATCCAGCTGTGCGTGCCGATGGGGGCGTCGAAGGCGACCTCGGCGGGTGTGCCGGCGCCGTGCACGAACAGCACGACCTTGTCGGGCCCGGGTGCCCCGCGCAGGGCCACCCCGGCGCCGACCCGCTCGCGCACGTAGATCTGCGCGAGCTGTCCGGCGAGGGACGGCACCTTCGAGACGACGCGCACGTAGTGGTCGATCGTGAGCAGCCGCTGACCGTCATCGCCGGTGGCCCGCGGGCTGGCGACAGCGGCGACGACGAGGAGCGCGACGGCGAGTGTCGAGGCGGGGCGCGTCATAGGCGGCGATTGTAGACTGGGCCGCATGCGCACGCCTCTTCTTGCTGCCGTTGTCGCCGGGATGGCAGGAATTGCCACTCTGTCAGCGTC
Source organism: uncultured Acidobacteriota bacterium (assembly GCA_902826065.1). GTDB lineage: Bacteria > Acidobacteriota > Vicinamibacteria > Vicinamibacterales > UBA2999 > CADEFD01. The sequence goes on from CADEDM010000097.1 coordinate 1,163, forward strand.
CGTCGCCTCGCAGCAGCAGCCGACGCCAGCCCCCGCGCCGCCAGCCGTTCAAGTGGCGTCGGTGCCCTCGGAGCCCATCATGTCGCCTGGGTCCGCTGCCGCCCGCTTCCCGGTGAGCGCCGCGGACTTCGACGCCTACTTCCACAAGGTCAAGAACTGGGGCCGGTGGGGCGCCGCCGACGAGCTCGGCACGCTGAACCTCATCACGCCGGCCAAGCGACGCGAGGCCGCGGCGCTGGTGCGCGCCGGACTGTCGGTGGGGCTGGCGCACTCGCCCATCACCGAGCGCGCGCCCGACGTCGGCAGCCCGTTCGAGCACGCGATGAACCGCGGCTTCACCACCGACACGTATCGCGTGTCGTATCACGGCTACGCGCACAGCCATCTCGACACGCTGTGCCACATCCTCTACAAGGACCAGACCTACAACGGCTACGCGCGCGCCGACGTGAACACCGAGCGCGGCTGCGCCAAGCTCGGCATCCACAACTTCCGCAACGGCTATGTGACGCGCGGGGTCCTGATGGATATCCCGCGCCTCAAGGGCGTGCCGTACCTCGAGCCGGGCACGCCGATCTTCGTCGAGGACCTCGAAGCCTGGGAGAAACGCGCAAGCATGAAGGTGGGTCCCGGCGACGCGCTCTTCATCCGTACCGGCCGCTGGGCCAGGCGCACCGACAAAGGCCCGTGGAACGTGGGCCAGAACGCGGCGGGACTGCACGCGTCGACGGCGGAGTGGCTGAAGGCCCGCGGCGTGGCGCTCATCGGCAGCGACGCCGCGCTCGACGTCGTGCCGTCGCTCGTCGAGGGCCAGAACCTGCCGATCCACACGCTGGTCATCACCGCGCTCGGGCTCAACATCCTCGACAACCAGGACCTCGAAGCCCTGGGCGAGCTGGCGGCGGGCCAGAAGCGCTGGCAGTTCATGCTGACGGTCGCGCCAGTGCCGGTCACCGGCGGCACCGGGTTCCCCGTGAACGCGCTGGCGACGTTCTGATCGCGACGCGATGAAGGCCCACACCTGCTACCACTGCAAGCAGTGGATCGAGGAAGGCGAAGCTCACGACTGCTGGACCACGACCGAGGAGGCCCTGACCCGCGACCTGCCGGAGGATCTGCGCGAGGCCTGGGACCGATTGCGTGAGTCGCTCGGCGACTTCGGCGAGCAGCGCATCTACGCCTCGCACAACTCGATCATGTTCTCGCGCACGGCGTGTTACGCCTTCGTGCGGCCGCGTCCCAAGCGTCTCGAGGTCTACTTCTTCCTCGGCCGCACCGAACGTTCGCCCCTCGTGCAGAAGAGCGGCGCGTCGTCGACCGTGAAGATCGCGCATCGCGTGCACGTCACCCATCGCGACCAGGTCGAGGCGCCGCTCACCGACTGGCTGCGCGAGGCCTACGACGTGTCGGAGTCGTTGAGCCATCGGCGCACGTCGGCTCCTGCGGCGAAGCCGGCGTCACGGGCGAAGGCGAAGGCCGCGGCGAAACGAAAGGCCGCGGCCAAGCCACAGCCAAAGGCGAGGGCCAGGACGACGAAGCGCGCGGCGAAGGAACGTCCGGCGTCGCCCACGCGGCGCCGGACCAAGTTACGCGCTAAGGCACGGTGAAGGAGACGATCACGTTGGCCTCTTTGACACCGCAGGCGTTACCGGAGGCCATGCGGATCTGATACGTCCCTGGTGGGACACCGCCTACTGACAGCGACTTCGCCGGCCCCAGCAGGATGTTGTCGAGTACTCCACCGTTAGGCGTGAGCAGCTGCAACTGATGGAACGTCGGACTCACGGGGCCCGACGTCGACCAGGCGATCGCGACATTGCTGCCGTTGACCGTGACGATCGTGTTGAAGGGGGTCGGCGGCAGCTGGTTGTTCGTGCACGGCCCCGGCACGCGAATGGGCGCGACCAGCGACGGGTTGCTGCGGCCAGCGGCGTTCACTGAGAACGCGCGCAGGTAGAAGTCGCCGGGCGGAACCGCCGGAGCGCCGATGGGCCCCGACAGTTTCACGCGCGAGGCTACGTCGCTGCCGCCGGGGGTGGTGCCGATGTCGACCTCGATGTAGTCCTGCGGGCACCCGCCGACGCCGCCGAAGGCGACGCTGACGCTCGAGCCGACGATGACAGGCTGTCCCTCCTGCAGCATGGGCGGGTTGGGAACGCCCTGACACCCGGCAGGGATCACGAGCGGTTTCCAGGCCGAGAGAGGCACGTTGATGGTGTTGACGAGGCCGAACACCATCGCGACCCAGTAGGTGCCCGGCGGTGGCCCGTTGACGAAGAATCCAGGGCACCATCGGTCGTCGCCGACCGGCGGCTGGGCCAGTTGCTGCACCCACCCCAGGAGGGGGCCGCCCGGCGCGGCGGCGGCGAACAGCGTGCTGCCACCCACCGCGCGCACGGCATATTTGATCGGGCATCCGCCGCCACCCATCACCGGGGACACGATGGCGATGTTCGGAAACCCGAAGGCGACGACGTCGATGGGATCGCCGGGCGCTTGTGCTGCTGCCGCCGCCGGCATGGCCAGAGCGAGCGCGGCCGTGAAGACGCCGCGCAGAAACCGCTGAGTCGGACTGTGAAGTGTGCGCATGGATCGGTGACCTTCCATCCGACCAAGCGGAACCGCCCCCGCGGATTTCCCACGACGGTCGTTCCCGCGAACGCGGCTGGTATAGTCGGCGCCATGTCGGAGGCCGGCCCGCCCCACGCCCCCGGGGACATCACGGTGTTGCTGGAACGGTGGGGGCAGGGCGACGCCGCCGCGCTCGACCTGGCGTCGGGCGTCGTCTACCCCGAGCTGAGAAAGATCGCCGACGCCTATCTGCGGCGTGAGCGTCCGGATCACACGCTGCAGCCGACGGCGCTGGTGCACGAGGCGTTCATGCGCCTGCAGGCCGCCGGCCGCCTGCACTTCGACGGCCGCCGCCAGTTCTTCGCGCTGGCGGCGCAACTCATGCGGCGCATCCTGGTGGACCACGCGCGCACCGTGAAGGCGCAGAAACGGGGCGGTGGGGCGGCCAAGGTGCCGATCGACAGCGTGGCCGTCTACGACCCGCGCGCGGCCGACGAGTTCCTGGTGCTGCACGACGCGCTCGATCGCCTCGCGGCGGTCGACCCGCGCAAGGGACGCATCATCGAGCTGCGCTACTTCGGCGGCCTCACGCTCGAAGAGGCCGCGGAGCTCGTGGGGGTATCGACGTCCACCGCGCAGCGCGAGCAGCGCCTCGCCGAGGCCTGGCTGTCCGACGCCCTCGGGGCGTGACCAGCCGACGCTGCCGATTCCGCTCGTCCAGTACCTGGGAATGACGCCGTGGAACTGAGTCCCGAGCGCTGGCACCGCCTCGAAGCCGTCTTCGACGCGGTGGCCGACCTGCCTGCCGAGGCGCAGGACGCCGCGCTGGCCGCCGCCTGTGCCGGCGATGACGCCCTCGAGGCCGACGTCCGCCGGTTGCTCGAACACGATCGCACGCACGGCGCCCGCGTCGCCGCCGTGCTCGACGGCGTCGCGCGCCTGCCGGCCCCGGACGGTGACCCGGACGACGCCGCGGTGGGCCGTCGCCTCGGGCCGTATCGCCTCGTCCGCGAGCTGGGCAGCGGCGGCATGGGCGTGGTCTACGAAGCGGCCCGCGACGACGAGTTCCAGCAGCGCGTCGCCATCAAGGTCGCCGGCCGCGCCGCGTTCTCACCCGAGCTGCTGGCGCGCTTCCGCGATGAGCGGCAGATCCTGGCGCGGCTGACGCATCCGCACATCGCCCGGCTGCTCGATGGCGGCACCACTGACGACGGCGGGCCCTGGTTCGCGATGGAGTTCGTGGAAGGCGAGCCCATCGATCGCTACGTCGCGGCGCGGCGGCCCGACCTGCCGGCGCGGCTCTCGCTCTTCCTGCAGGTCTGCGACGCGGTCGACTACGCGCACCAGAACCTGATCGTCCATCGCGATCTGAAGCCGGCGAACATCCTGGTGACCGACGGCGCCGTGCGGCTGCTCGATTTCGGGGTCGCCAAGCTGCTCGAGACATCGGGCGCGGCCGATCCCGGGCAGACGCGCGGCGGACTGGCGCCGGTCACGCCCGACTACTGCAGCCCCGAGCAACTGCGCGGCGAGGCCGTCACGACGCGCACCGACGTCTACATGCTGGGCCTCGTGCTCTACGAGCTGCTGACCGGCGCGCGCGGCCAACGTGCCGACACGACGTCGCCGCTGGCGCTCGAGCGCTCGATCTGCGAGACGGCGGTGCCGCCACCCAGCCAGGCGCCCGATCTCGCGGGGACGGCGCAGGCGCGGCGGCTGCGCGGCGATCTCGACACCATCGTCGCAACCGCGACGCAGAAGGACGCGTCGCGCCGGTATCAGTCCGTGGCCGCGCTGGCCGACGACGTTCGTCGGCATCTCGACGGCCGGCCGATCCTGGCCCGCATCGACAGCCCGTGGTATCGCGCCCAGCGGTTCGTGCGCCGGCGGTGGCTGCCGCTCACGGCCACGGCGGCGCTGGTCGCGTCGCTCATCGCCGGCGTGGTCGCCACGACCTACCAGGCCCGTCGCGCCGAGCGCCGTTTCCAGCAGGTCCGCGGCATCGCCAACGCGCTGATGAACCAGGTGCACGACGCCATCCAGGATCTGCCGGCGTCGACCGGCGCGCAGCAGACCGTGCTGACCACCGCGGTCGAGTATCTCGACGGCCTGGCGCGCGAGGCCGGCGGTGATCGCGCGCTGCAACTGGAGATCGCGCGCGGCTACCTGAAGGCAGCGGAGATGGCGTACTCGATCGAGCGCGCCAGCCTGGGCCGTGCCGACGAGGGCCGCCGCTACCTCGAGCGCGCGGCCGCCATCCTCCAGCCCTCGGACGACGGACCGGCGTCCGACGTCCCGCTGGCGATCGCCAGGGTCGAGCGGCAGCGTATCGCCGGCGACCTGGCCCTCGAAGCGGCCCGCCGCGACGACGCGCTCCAGATGCTGCGCCGCGGCGTCGAGATCGGCGAAGCGACGCTTGCCATCGCGCCGGACGATCCGGAGTTGCTGGATGCCGTGCATGACACTCTCGTCTCGCTGGTGTCGACGTTCAATGCCGACGCCGCGGCGGCCGCGCTCATTCCGCGCATGGTGGAGATCGCGGAGCACCGCTTCCGTCTGCAGGATGACGACCTGGAGGCCCGCGCCCAACTGGCCGTCTCGTATTCTCAGGCCGGGAACGTCGCGGCCCTCCGCGAGGACGAGGTGGCGGCCCGCGGCTACTACCAGCGCGCCGTCGACGCGCAGACGGCGATCGTCGAGGCGGCACCCGACAACGCCACCGCCCGCCGCAACCTGATGATTGCGCTGGCCAACGTCGCCGACTCCGCGCTCGGTCCGCTGAGCACGGCGTCGTACACGGGATCGGGTGGTCCGCTCCTGCCGCTCGCCGACGCCGACCGGCGTGTCGCCCACGAGGCCTACACGCGCGCCTGCGCGCAGGCGGCGTGGCTGCGCGAGAAAGATCCTGAGAACGACACGTCGACGTTCGACTACGCCGTGTGCCGCGGTCGCATGGCCGTCAGCTACCCGCCTGGTGACGGCGACGCGGTGCGGGTGCTGAACGACGCCCTCGACCGCCTGCGCCCGCTCGCCGTCCGCCACGCCGAACGGGTGGCGGCGTTCGAGATCGAGTTTCGTGGCGCGCTGGCCGAACGCTACCGCCAGCGCGACGCCTTGACGCTGGCCGACGCCGAGTGGGCGCGCGTCGACGTCGTACTGCGCGACGCGGTGGCGCGTGACCCGAAGAACTACTACGTCCAGCGCCTCGCGCTGCCGATCGTCCAGAACCAGGCGCTGACGCTGGCGTCGCGAAGGCGTCGGGACGAGGCCCTGAGAACGGGCGCTCACGTCGCCGCACTGGCCGATGCCATGCTGGCTCGCGCCGACATCTATGCGCGTGCGCCAGGCTGGCCGCCCCGTGCCCGCGGCTGGCTGGCGGACCTGCACGCGCGGCTGGGCGACACCGAGGCCGCACGCCAGGCGCGGGCCGAGAGCCGCGAGATGTGGCGGGCCGTGGCGGCGCGCGCCGACCTGCCGGACGATCTCCTGAAGGAAGCGCGCGCGCAGGCCGTGGACGGCACGCCCCCGTAGGCGCGGCGGCGAACGCCTCTAGCGGGCGACTGGCTCGACGTCGATCGGCGTGGCGGGGCTGCCGTGTGCGCGGCGCATGCGGCGGGCCGCAAACCACTCGACGCCATCGTCGGCCAGCGAGTAGGCCACCGGCACCACGACCAGGGTGAGGAACAGCGACAGCGTCTGGCCCCCGATGACCACCACGGCGATCGTCCGGCGTTCTTCGGCGCCGGGGCCGCTGCCGATCGCCAGCGGCAACATGCCGCCCACGAGCGCCAGCGTGGTCATGAGAATCGGACGCAGCCGGTCGCGATTGGCGGCCAGAATCGCGCGGTCACGCGGCCGTCCTTGCCGTCGCAGGTTGAGCGTGTGGTCGATCTGCAGGATCGCGTTCTTGGCGACGACGCCGAAGAGCACCAGCATGCCGAGGGCGGAGTAGAGGTTCAGCGTGTCGCGCGTCAGGTAGATCGACAGCAGCGCGAACGGCAGCGACAGCGGCAACGCCAGCAGGATGATGAGCGGGTTGAGCAGGCTCTCGTACTGGGCCGCCAGCACCATGTACATGAAGATGACCGAGAGCAGGAACGCCCAGCCGAACTCACGGAACGTGCGTTCCAACTCGCGGCCCCGGCCGGAGATCGCCGTGGTGTAGGCCGCCGGCATGCCCAGTCCCGCCGCGGCTTCGCGCACCGCCACCAGGCGATCGGCCAGCGCGTAGCCCTGCTGGATGCCCGAGCGCAGGTTGGCCTGCCGCTGCCGGTCGAAACGGTCGACCCGCGTCGGGCTGCGGCCCTCTTCGAGGCGCACCAGCGAGTCGAGGCGCACCATCTCGCCGGTCGATCGGGCCACGTAGAGTCGGGCGATCGTGTCGGGGTCGCCGCGGTCGGCCTCGGTCAGGCGCAGCTGCACGTCGTACTCTTCGCCGACCTGCGGGTCGCGGAACCGCGACACTTCCTGGTCGCCGCCCACCATCATGCGCAGCGAGGCGGCAATGTCCTGGGTGCGCACGCCGAGGTCGGCGGCGCGGGCGCGATCGATCTGCACGCGCAGCTCCGGCTTGTTCAGCTTCAGCGTGGTGTCGGCGTCCTGCAGGCCCAGCTCGTTGCCCTTGTCGCGCAGCGTCTCGGTGTACTGCGCCAGCTTCTCGAGCTCGGGTCCGCGGATGATGAAGTCGACGTCGAAGTTGCCACCGCCGATGTTGAACGACTGCAGGTTGCGGGTGGCGACGCGCAGGTCCCTGTAGGCGCGCGTTTTCGCGCGCACCGCCGCCATCACGTCGCGCTGGGCGTAGTTGCCGCGGAACGCGGCCATCGGGTCGAGCGTGACCAGGCCCATCACCAGCCGCGTCAGCGAGAACACGCGCTCGTCGTGCGGCGCGATGGTGACGTAGAGCTGCCCTTCGTTGGCGGCGTTGATCGGGCCGCCGCCCATCGTGGTCAGCACGTTCGTGACCCCGGGCACCGAGCGCACGTCCTTCTCGATGGCCGCCATCACGTCCATCATCGCGGCCGGGCTGGCCCGCTCCGGCGCGACGACGCTCATCTCGAAGGCCGCCTCGTCGACGCCTCCGGGGATGAACTCCTGCCGTACCAGCTTGTAGAGCGCCGCGTTCAGCAGCACCACCACCAGGGCCACGACGGCCACGAGCACGCGGTGACCGAGTGCCCAGGCCAGCGTGGCGGTGTAGGCGCGATCGATGCGCCCGTAGAAGCCGGCGCGGGAGGCCGCGTCGTCGTGGTCGTGGCCGTGCCCGCTGGGCGCGTCGCCGTGGGCCTTCTTCCGCCCGAACATGCGCGCGCTCATCATCGGCGTGAGCGTGAACGACACGAGCAGGCTGACCAGGATGGCACACGCCGCGGTGAGCCCGAACTGGTAGAGGAACCGCCCCGAGATGCTCGACATGAACGAGACGGGGATGAAGATGACCACCAGGCACAACGTAGTCGCCAGCACCGGCAGGGCGATCTCCGCCGTGGCCTCGCGAGCCGCGTCGAACGGGCCCATGTCCTTCTCTTCGATGAAGCGGAAGATGTTCTCGAGCACCACGATGGCGTCGTCGATGACGATGCCCACCATGAGCACGAGCGCCAGCATCGTCACCGTGTTGAGCGTGAAACCCAGCGCGGCCATCAACCCGAACGTCGAGACCACCGACGCGGGAATGGCGACGGCGGCGATGATCGTGGCGCGCCAGTCGCGCATGAAGGCGAACACGACCAGGCAGGCGAGGATGCTGCCCAGGATGAGGTGCACGTTGATCTCGTGGAGCGACGCGTAGATGTGCGTCGACGAGTCGCGCACCACCGTCATGGTGACCCCGGGCGGCAGCTGCGCGCGCACCCGCTCGAGGTTGGCCTTGGCCGCCTCGATGACCTCCACCGTGTTGGCGCCCGACTGCCGGCGGATCTCGAGCACCACCGTGGGCACGCCGTTGAGCCGCGCCAGCGACCGCTGTTCCTTGGTGCCGTCCTCGGCCGTGCCGATGTCGCGCACGCGGATCGGCTGGCCGTTGCGGGTCGCCACCACCAGGTCGTTGAACTGCGCGGCGTTGGTGAAGCGGCCCATGGTGCGCAGCGACTGCTCCGACAGGCCGGTCGTCACGTTGCCGCCAGGCACGTCGGCGTTCTGCTGCTGCAGCGCGGCGCGCACCTCGGCGATGGGCAGCCGATAGGCAGCGAGGCGATCGGCGTCGACCCAGATGTTGACCGCCCGCTCGAGGCCGCCGACGATCTGCACTTCGCCGACGCCGGTGGAGCGCTCCAGCACCACCTTCACGGTCTTGTCGGCGATCTCGGTGAGCTCGCGGATCGACAGGTTGCCGGCCAGCGCCACCGACATCGTCGCCGACTGCTCGCTGTTCTGCTTCTGGATGATCGGCGGCTCGGCGTCGTCGGGCAGCCGGCGCAGCACCGACGCCACGCGATCGCGGACGTCCTGCGCGGCGGTGTCGATGTCGCGCTTCAGGTCGAACGTGACGACGACCAGCGAGGTGCCGGGGCCGGAGACCGAGCGCAGCTCGGTGATGCCTTCGACCTGGTTGACGGCTTCTTCGAGGATCTCCGAGACCTGCGTCTCCATCTCCTCGACCGACGCCCCCGGCAGCGTCGTGCGCACCATGATGGTGGGCAGGTCGACGGCGGGGAAGCGGTCGACGCCGAGGCGGAAGAACGACGCGCCGCCGATGACCACCAGGGCCATCACGATCATCGTGGCGAAGACCGGGCGCTTAATGCAGGTGGCGGCGAGCGTGCGCATCGCGGCGTCCTACTGCTCGGCGACCGTGACGGCGGTGCCGTCGGCCACGCTCGTGCCGTTCACGATCACCAGCGTGCCGGCGGTGAGGCCGTCGAGCACCTCGACGCGGTCGCCCGACTTGGCGCCGGTGCGGATGCGTTGCTCCTTCGCGGCGCCATCCTTCACCGTCATCACCTTCTCGACGCCGGCGAAGACGATCACCGCCGATTGCGGCACGACCAGGCCGTCCGTCTCGCTGACGACGATATCGGCGCGCGCGAAGCTGCCGGGGCGCAGGTGGGCCTCGCCGTTCGGCACCGCGGCCTCGATGGCCAGCGTGCGCGTGCCCTCCGCGATCGACGGGCTGAGGCGCACGACCTTCCCCTCGTGCACGTCGTTCTCGCCTTCCACCGTGACCCGCACCAGTTGTCCGAGGCGGATGTCGCCGGCGCTGCGCTCGGGGATGGCGAGCTGCAGGCGCAACGGATCCTGGCGCACCACGGTCACGATCGGCGTGCCAGCGGCGCGGAACTCGCCGGCCACCGCCATGCGCGAACGCACCACGCCGTCGATGGGCGAGCGCAGCACGGCGTCCTCGAGCTGCTGACGCGCCAGCGCCAGCTCCGATCGGCGCTGGGCCAGCACGCCCTGCCGGTTGCGCAGCTCCTCGAGCGCGTCCTGGTATTTGCCTTCGGCGACGGCGAGATTGGCGTTGGCGGTGTCGAGGTCCGCCTTCGGCGAGATGCCGCGCGTGACGAACGTCGCGGTGCGCTCGCGCTGCAGGCGCGATTCGTCCAGCACCGCCTGCGCCTGGCGGACGAGTGAGGTCTTCTCGATGTCGACCTCGTCGTCTTCGCCCTGCACCGTCAACCCGAGGCGCGCGCGCGCCTGCTGCAGGGCGGCTTCGGCCTGCTGCACGCGCAACTCGAAGTCGGTGGGCGAGAGGCGCGCGATGATCTCGCCACGCGTCACGCGCGACCCCAGGTCGACATGCAGCTCGTCGAGCCGGCCGGTGACCTTCAGGCTCAGCATCACCTCTTCCTCGGCGGCGAGCGTGCCGTTGACGGTGACGGTGCGGACGAGCGGCGCGGTGAGGACGCGAGCCACCTCGACCGACGGCTTGTCTTTCGCGTCAGCGCGCGTCTGCGCCGATGAGGGCTGCGTAGCGCAGCCGGCGAGCAGCGCGCTGCAGGCGCCTGCGACGGCCATCGCGACGTAGTGATGGAACCCCATTCCGCATCTTAGCCACGCGGCCGTAACGGGCGATCTACCCTGATCCCTGAAGAGACAAGGATTTACAGATAGAGACTGCGCATGCACGTCGCGCGGTGCGGCGATGGCTCGACCGCACGGGCGCATTTCGCGCGGCATGTGCGCGACGCATGAGTCGGCGTCGCTGACGGGTGCTGTGGCTTACACGCGTGAAAGGCAGACGCAAGCTCGACCGTGTTGCGACCACCGACGGCGGGCGCCGTTGCCCGCCCCGCGATCACGCGATCACGGCTCGATCCAGCCGCTGAGCGCCTTGAAGCGGCCATCGACCAGCTCGCACACGAAGCCGGCCGGCTGGGCGTGATGGTCCGTCGGCGAGAACGACACGGGCGGCATGACGCCACCGGCGTCGACGGCGCGCATCGACTCGAGCGCGTTGATGAGCGACTCGCGCGTCAGGTCACGGCCGGCGCGGCGCAGCCCCTCCACGATCAGCCGGCCATAGGCGTAGCCGTAGAGCGAGTAGCGATTGCGCGGACGTCCGGCATGGAACGTCGCCATCGCGGTGCGATACGCCACGACGCCGGGCTCGGGGCTGTCGTCGGGGTCGGGGTAGTAGCAGAAGCCGAGCGCGCCGTTCGCGTGGTTCCCCGGCACGGTCAGGTACTGCTCGTCGGTGAGGGGGCCAGCCGACACCAGCGTGCCGCGCCAGCCCAGTGCGCCCTTCGCCTCCACGACCTTCTTGCCCTGCGCGGGATAGAGCGCCATCACCACGGCGGTCGCGCCCGCATCGACCAGGCGCTTCAGTCCAGCCGTCAGGTCACCGGGATCACGCGCATCGACGGGGACGTTGCCGACCACGGTGTAGCCGCTCGCGTCGGCCAGCGCGCGCAGCCGCTCGAGGAACAACTGCCCGTAGGGATTGACGTCGTGCACGATGCCGAGGCGGGTCAGCTTCCGCTCGCGGGCGAGATACGGAAACATCACCGCGGCTTCGCCCTCGAAGCGCGGGAACGAGGTGAAGAGATACCGCTGCCCCTCGGACGAGATCAGCGCCGTGTGCGGGAACAGGTACGGCACCTTCTGCGCGGCGGTGTAGGCAAGCAGCTGGATCGATTGCGGCCCGCCCCAGTTGACGAGGGCGAACACGCCGTCCTGTTCGACCAGCCGCTTTGCATTGGCGACGGCTTCCGCCGCCGCGTCGCCGCCGGCCCGCCGATAGCCCTTCCACGCGATGGTGCGGCCGTGCACCCCGCCGGCAGCGTTGGCCTCCCGGAAGGCGAGGCGGAAGCCGAGGTTCTCCTCGTCGGAGGAGAACGACTTGGTGACGTCCTCCATGCCGAGGGTGATGGTGGTCGGCGTCACGCCTGGTGCACTGTTCTGAGCCACCAGGGCGCACCTCAACGCCACGACGAGAGACGCCACGCCGATCCCCAACGGCTGTCTGACTGCGTTCATGTATGCGGTCGAAGCTTAAGTGACTGGAGTGGGTGACCTAGACAGCCGCAAGGGTGTCTAGGCCGATTCCTTGGGTCAGGTACTCGAATGTGCCGTCGTAGTACGAAGCTGCTCGCGTCGGATCGTTCGCCTCGCCAAGTGGAACGAAAATCACCATGCCTTGACGAGCCCTAGTCAACAATACGCGGTAGGCGTTCAGCAAGTATCGGCGACGGTCGACGTTGTGAACAGTCGTCCACGTCTTGCCTCGAAAGGCGTGATGGCTCCACCCGCCACCGCCGAAACGCAGATCGGCGTCCCAAGTCACGCACGCCCAGTCGACCTCAAGGCCTTGCACTTGGAACTCAGTTGCCGCGTCCTCCAGGTAGTGGCTCGACCGCGGATCGTCAGGATCGGCTAGGAACCAATGCACTGGATCGATCGACACGCGCACGTCGATGGCATGTGGTTTCAAGCGAGATGCCCCCGACGATGCCAGCACTCCAACCTGCTCGGACGCCCGAGCTCTCGCCCGAAGCCATCGTCGGGCAGTGCCGATGTTCCGAGTCACGACGATCGGATAGCGAGCTCCAACTAGGGCGAGCTGCCTACGAGCCTCGGTCGTCTGACAATCAAGGACAGACTTCACCCAGCCGGACACCAATTCTGAGCGAAACGATCGCATCGACGTCTGAAGATGCAGCCTCGCATCCAGCGTCGTAGTTGTCGTTTCTCGCGCGATGCTCCAGTCGCCAGTAGCGTACTCGGTATCTGTCAGATGTGGCGACACGTAGATCTGCCAAGTAGGAAAGCTCAGCGTAGCAGCCGTCAGCCAGGCACTGATTCCTGCCTCGCCCGTGTTGATCTCTTGGCCTCCTCCCACCAGGCAGACGACGACGGCCCAATCTGAATGACGATCGAGGCAAGAGATCAAGAACTCGGGCTCTGACTGCGCGAAGTCAACGACGCCCTTTCGTCGCGCCATGAAGTGGCGCGTCTTATTCAGAGTCCACGCGCGCTGCGCTTCATCAAAGATTGCGACATGCTCAACCGGAGGCCGATCGTGCATGCGGAGGCCTTCGTCTCTGAAGTGATGCACGTTCTGAATGAATGCCTTTACTTCTTGAAGGACGTGTCCCTTACGGGTGCCCGCCCCCTTGCGCCTGACAGCGTCCCTGGTGAGCGCCTCGCGCAGTACGGACACGAGCGGCTGATTGCCGGATAGATAGACGGCGTGACCGTCGCCTGCATGCCGCCGTCGCGTGGCGACATCAAGGCCCACGAGCGTCTTGCCGGCTCCAGGCACTCCAGTCACGAACACGATCGCCTTCTCACGACGCTGCCGAGTCTGTTCGATGATCGTCTCAACCGCCAGCGACGTGACGTTGAGGTTGCTCTCGCCAGCTTCACTTCGGGTGATGGCACCAACTTGCACGCCGGCATAGAGTGCGCGAGCCGCTTCGACGATGGTCGGCGTTGGTTGGTAGGCGGAGCGTCCCCAACTGCTCGCATCGATGGTCGGGCCATCTCCAGAGGCAAAGGCTTCAACAAGTGCGGTGCGGACCCTCCTGACGTCTACGGATCGGGGCGGTCGCACTCCATCCCAACCGGGAGAGAGCCAGCGGTCGTCGCCGCGTCTTGCCGCTGTTGCCACTAGGAGTGGAAAAACCGGCGACGATTGGCTACCCGAGTGAAAGTTCTTCAGGTCGAGTGCGTAGTCCCATACCTGTCGGATCGCGCTTGGCGAGAATCGAGACTCACCGCACTTGAACTCGATTGGGACAATCGAGGAGCGCGACACCAGGACAACGTCGATGCGACTGCCGAGACGTGGTACAGCGAACTCAAGAAATAGGGCTCCGTCGACACCCTCTAGCGAGTCGCGGAGGATGGCGACCTCTTCGCGCCAGGCGCCCTTCTGCGCCGCGTCCAGTTGCCGTCCTTGATCTCGCAACGCGAGCTGGCCAAGGACAACTTCGGGATCCTGCGACAAGAAATCAGCAACAGGAGCCCAGTAGAGAGCCGGGACCTCCCGCTGAGGCGAAGCTTTGGTCATCGAAGAGCAGCGGGCTAGCGGTGACGAGAGGGGAGCAGCACTGAGTCTGCCCATGTCAGGTCGAACTTCTCGCCAATCCGGCTAACAAACTGGAAAGGAGCCTCTCCAGAGTCGTGCGAGCGTTGCAACGGCTCGATATCCCCGCACAGCTCAACCCAACTGCAACAGAAGTGCCGTCGGCACAGTGAGTCGACGGCGGTGGCCCAATCCACAAAATTCATTCCAGGTACCGCCAGATCCACAACGCACTCCTTGGTGGGCAGCATCCGTAGGTGGCCGAGTCGAACCCGCCGGGAGGATAGCGCAGTCTTCCATCCGGTGGTCGAGTTTCTGGAAACCAGCTGGCATGGTCCGTCTACCCTCCTGATCGGAGGAGCAGCATGACCCGCAAGATCAAGGTGCTCGGCGTCCACGGACTCGGCGACCACCGCACCAGCACGTGGAAAGCCGACTGGAAGCAGGCGCTCACGGACGTCTTTCCCGGCCAGACACCCGTCGATGGCCAGGACAAGGTCGAACTGGTCTTCGACTTCCTGACCTACGACGACATCTTCGAGGACGTGGACCTGTCGTTCCTCGAGACGATGAGCGCGGTCGCCAAGCTGGGCTGGAGCGCCATCGGCAGCATCTTCCGCAAGCGGCGCGGCGCCCTCGACTCGGTGCCCGACCGGGTGCGATGGACGGCCGGCTACGTCGTGGCGTGGCTCGAAGACGAGGCCTTCAAGCAGCAGACGCGGCAGCGCGTGCTGCAGCGCCTGGTCGACGACCCACCCGACCTGGTGCTCGCGCACAGCCTCGGCTCGCTCGTGACCTACAACGCGTTCTCGCATCCGGATGCCACGAAAGCCGCCGTGACGGCGGCGCTGCGCCGTGTGCGCTACGTGACACTGGGCTCGCAACTTGGCAACCCGTTCGTCGTCGGCAATCTCACGCCCGGCCGCATGTCGCCGCTCGACGTGAAGTCGTGGCATCACCTCTACAACGTCAACGACGACGTCTTCACCGCCGAGGTGAAGCTGTGGGACATGCCGCAGTTCCGCCAGGTCGAGACGCCGTTCGACATCGGCGGCTTCGCCGACCACTCGGCGGTCGAGTACCTGAAGCACTCGCAGACGGTGGAGGCCGTGTGGCGGCCCATCGCCGAGAACCGCATCAACGCGCGGTCGTTCGGCGCCGCCAAGCTCAACGTGCGCCGCGAGAGCGCCAAGGTGCTGAAGGCCACGCGGTCGCCCCGGCGCGCGCTGCTCGTCGGCATCAACGCCTATCCCAACGAGGCCGACCGCCTCGAGGGCTGCGTGAACGACGTGTTCCTCATGAGCTCGGCACTGCAGGAATGCGGCTTCGCACCCGACAGCATCCGCGTCTGCCTCGACGACCGCGCCACCGCCAAGGGCATCAAGGACCGGCTGGCATGGCTGCTCGACGACCCGCGTCCCGGCGACGAGCGCGTCTTCTACTACAGCGGCCACGGCGCGCGCATCCCCGAGTACGGGCAGAACTTCGAGCCCGATCGCAAGGTCGAGTCACTGGTGCCGTACGACTTCGACTGGACGCTCGACCACGCCATCGCCGACGACGAGATCTACGCGCTCTACAGCCAGCTGCCGTTCGATCTCCGCTTCGCGATGATTCTCGACTGCTGCCACTCGGGCGGCATGCACCGGCAGGGCGGCGCACGCGTGCGCGGCCTCAACCCGCCCGACGACATCCGCCATCGCGAGCTGAAGTGGGACGCGAAGCAGGACATGTGGGTCGAGCGCGACTTCAAGCCGCTCAACAAGGAGTTCTCGTCGAACGAAGCGGCGAAGGCCGACTACTTCGGCACCGATGGCTCGACGACTCGCCTCGGGCGGGCGTCACTGGTGCGGCAGCAGTCGGAGAAGGAATACAACGCGCTGAAGCGGCGCAGCGGCAACACGAAGATCGGGCCGTACCTGCCGCTCATCATCGAGGCGTGCCAGGAGAAGGAGTTCTCGTACGAATACCGGCACGGCGTCACCAGCTACGGCGCGTTCACTTACGCCATCTGCCTCGAGCTACGCCGGCGCAAGCGCATCACGTTCGAGAACCTCGTCAACGTGACCCGCGGCAAGCTCAAGGACCTGGGCTACGACCAGACGCCGCAGATCCTCGGGCCGTCGAAGATCGTGCAGGCGCGCGTGCCGTGGAAGAGCTGACCTGATTCGCTCGTGCGAGCCGCGAGCCTCAGCGACGCTGCGACGTCACGGGCGCTCGTGGCACCGGCACCAGGCGGTACACCGGCTGCGGCGCGCCGTCGGTGCCGCGGACGTTGGCGTCGATGGCCACGTAGATCGAGCCGTCGGGGCCCTGCTGCACGTCGCGCATGCGGCCCAGGCCCTGCAGCAGGATCTCGTCGGCCACGACGCGCCGGCCCTTCACGGTGAGTCGCATCAGGCGCTGGCCGCTCATGCCGCCCACCAGCATGTCGCCCTTCCAGCCGGCGAACATCTCGCCAGCGTAGAAGATGAGGCCCGAGACGCCGATCGACGGCACCCACACGTAGGCGGGCGGGGTGAAGCCGTCCTTGTGCGTGCCTTCGTGGATGGCGAGGCCGGTGGTGTAGTTCACGCCGTAGCCGATGACGGGCCAGCCGTAGTTCATGCCGGCGGTGACGACGTTCAGCTCGTCGCCGCCCTGCGGGCCGTGCTCGTTCTGCCACAGGTCGCCGGTCTCGGGATGGAAGGCCATGCCCTGCGCATTGCGATGGCCGAGCGACCAGATCTCCGGCAGCGCGTGCGGCGTCTTCACGAACGGGTTGTCGGCGGGCACCTTGCCGTCGTCGTGCAGGCGCACGGTCTTGC
>CADEDM010000098.1 GCA_902826065.1 uncultured Acidobacteriota bacterium
CCGCCCTTCAGCAGCGGCAGGGCGCGCCGGCGCACGAAGTCGATCTTGAAGCGGAAGAGGTCGTCGTAGGTGCGGGTGGCGGCGGCGAGCGACTCGGCCTCGGTGCCGACCGCGAAGAGCTGCGCGACGAACCGGCTGACGTGCGGCGCCAGGGCGACCAGCAGTGCCGAGGCTTCGACCGGGCCCGGTGGCGTGGTGGCCTGCGCCTCCCACCGCGTCCACAGCTCGGGCTCCACGGCGCGGACGTCGTCGACGAATCGCGCGTAGAGCTCTGCCAGGCGTGCGGGCTCGTGGAGATCGGCGAAGGTGAATCCGGGCAGGCCCAGGCGGTCGGAAGCAGCGGACGCGGCGTTCATCGTGGCGCGGCCCACGTACGGGCCGACTGATCACTGTACGTCTGCGCCAAGAGGCGCGTCAAACGCGCGGCGACGCGTCGCGGCGCCCGCGCCGGGACACGATCCGAATACCGCCGCGCCTTGACTTGTCTCGGAAGCGCTGAGTACGCTCAGTCGCGTTACGCGTCCGCGCTCGTGACCATCCAATTGAACGGCGATCCCTTCGAACTGGCCGGACCGACGACGGTGGCCGAGGTGCTGGCCGGCCTGAACATCGACGCGCGCCGCGTAGCCGTGGAGCTGAACCTGGTGGTGCTCAAACGCGCGGCCTTCGCGACCACGACGGTGCAGGCGGGAGACGTCATGGAGATCGTGAATTTCGTGGGTGGCGGCGCCGGAGTCGCGGCCCGATGAGCAGCCCGGGCATCGACGACGCCCTCGTCATCGCCGGCCGCACCTTCGGCTCGCGCCTGATCCTCGGCACCGGCAAGTACCCCTCTCCTGACGTCATGCAGGCCGCGCATCGTGCCGGCGGCACCGAGATGGTGACCGTGGCGGTGCGTCGCGTCGACATCACGCGCCGCTCGGCGTCGCTGCTCGACTTCGTCGACACCGCGGCCATCACGCTGCTGCCGAACACGGCCGGCTGCTACACCACCGAGGACGCCGTGCGCACCGCGCACCTCGGGCGCGAAGCCGGCCTCTCGAACTGGGTGAAGCTCGAGGTCATCGGCGACGAGGCCACGCTGTTCCCGGATACGGCGGCGCTGGTCGAGGCGACCCGGATCCTGGTGAAGGACGGCTTCGTCGTGCTGCCCTACACCAACGACGATCCGATCGTCTGCCGCAAGCTGGAAGACGCCGGGGCCGCGGCGGTGATGCCGGCCGGCGCGCCGATCGGCTCGGGCCTCGGCATCCAGAACCAGACCAACCTGCGCATCATCCGCGAACAGGCGCGCGTGCCGGTCATCGTCGACGCCGGCGTCGGCACCGCGTCCGACGCCGCCATCGCCATGGAGCTGGGGGCCGACGGCGTCCTGCTCAACACCGCCGTCGCCGGCGCCCGCAATCCGGTGGCGATGGCCGCGGCGATGAAGCACGCCGTCATCGCCGGGCGACTCGCCTTCCTGGCCGGCCGCATCCCCAAGCGTCTCTACGCCACGGCCAGCAGCCCCGTGGAGGGCATGGTGGGCCGCTGATGCCCGACGCGGTCACGCGGACGGTCTCGGTCGACGACCTGGCGCGGCTCAAGCGGGAACGGGACGAGGCCGACGCACGCTACAACGCGGCCCTCACCGCCGTCGACCAGGCCATCCAGTCTCCCGGCGACGTCCCGCATCCGCCGCCGGGCCCCGACGAGCATCAGGTCACGCCGCTGAACCGGCAATGGGCGCTGCCACAGGCGCCGCCGGCCGCCACCGGCTGGCGCGGCCGGCTGGCGCGATTCGTCTGGACCACCGTGCAGCCCGCGTTCGCGGCGCAGCAGGAATTCAACAGCCTGCTCGTCGACCATGTGAATCGCAGCGTGCCGCGCGATCGCGCCGTCACCGAGGCCATCGCCGCCACGCTCGGCTTCGTGCGGCGCCAGGTCGACGAGGCGGCCCGGTTCCAGTCGCACCTCGTCCTCTACCTGCAGACGCTGACGCCGTACGTCGACACCAAGGACCACGAGTTCGCCAGCCTCGCCCGTCGCGTGTCCGAGGACGCGGAGGTGGCCCTGGCGCGCCTCGACGACGTGGCTCGCGGGCTGGCGGCGGCATTGAGCGGCCTGTCGGACGAGATGTTGAAGCGCTACGAGTCGCTTCGCGGCACCGATCAGCGCGTCGACATGCGGCTGGCCGACCTGTCGGCGTCCGTCGCGCTGCTGCAGCAGGCCTCGCTGACGATGCGCCGGGAACTGGCGCGCGGCCTGCCGGCTGCGACAGCGTCTCCGGCCGCTGTCCCGGCGTCCACGGCGCCGGCCGCACCGGCCGCCGCCGACGCACCGCAGCAGATGCTGGCGTCGGATCCCATCGACAGCCAGCAGTACGCCAGCTTCGAGGACGCCTATCGCGGCAGCGAGGCCGACATCCGGGCCCGCATGGCCGACTACGTGCCGATCTTCACTGGCATGTCGGACGTCGTCGACCTCGGCTGCGGCCGCGGCGAGTTCCTCGGACTGCTGCGCGATGCCGGCATCTCCGCCCGCGGCATCGATCTGAATCACGAGATGGTGGAACGCTGCCGGGCCCAGGGCTTCACCGTCGACGAGACCGACGCCCTGTCGTTCCTGCGCGCCGCTGCGCCGGGGAGCGTCGGCGGCCTGATTGCCTCGCAGGTGGTCGAGCACCTGGCCCCCGATTACCTGATGCGCCTGCTCGCCGCCGCGACGGTGGCGCTCCGGCCCGGCGCGCCGATCGTGCTCGAGACCATCAATCCGGCGTGCTGGAGCGCGTTCTTCGACAGCTACATCCGCGACCTCACGCACGTCCGGCCGGTGCATCCCGACACGCTGAAGTTCCTGGTGATGGCGGCTGGCTTCGCCGACGTCCGCGTCGAGGGCCGCTCGCCGTATCCCGACCAGGGCAAGCTGAAACGCGTGCCGGGCGCGACGCGCACGGCGGCCGCCGAGTCTCCCGCGCTGCTCGCCGTCGCCGATGTCGTCGACCGCCACGCCGACCGTCTCAACGAGCTGTTCTTCACCGATCGCGACTACGCGGTGATCGCGCGGCGCCCATGATCACGGGCTGCTGAGGCCGACCGGTGGAGGTGCATCTTCCGGCGCTGGCGGCAGCGGCCCTGGCGGTGGCGGCGCTCACCCTCTGGCGGCCGGTGGTGCCGCTCGTCGCGCTCTTCGCCGCGCTGCCGTTCCTCACCCACCACCCCAGCACGGCGCCGGCGGTCTGGCTGATGACGCTGGTGGCCGCGTTCGAGGCCGCGTGGCTGGTGCGCTCCGGCCGTAGCCTCGCGGCGATCGGGCGGTCGGCGGCGCGTGAGCCGTTGCTGGCCCTCAGCGTCGGCTTCTCCGTCGCCGGCGTCGCCAGCCTGATTGCGCTGCCCCTGAGCGGACTGTGGGCCGAGTACTCGACGGCGCTCGGCTTCACCGACGTTCGCGCCTGGCCGTCGCTCATCGAGATCGCCGTGCGCCACGTCGAGTTCCGGCGTGAGTTCTCGATCGTCTCGGCGCTGCTGCTGGTGCAGGCCGTGGGTCTGGCCGTGATCGTCCATCGCGAGACGGCGGGCATGCCCGCGCGCGGCCGCGCGTTCGCGCTCGCGATCGTGGGGGGCGCGGCGCTCTCGGTGACGCTGGGGGCCGCGGAGCTGGCCGGCCTCGTGTCGCTGGATGCGATCCGCGGCACTGCAGGGGTCTTCTACCGGCCCGGTACGCTGCAGGCCACGGCCGGCAACCCGGGCTGGTTCACGCAGTACGTCGTCTACGCCCTGCCCTATGGCCTGGTGCTGCTGGCCGGGCAGCCGCTGCGCGGACCCCGCGGTGTCTTGCTGGCGACGTTCACGACCGCCATGCTCGCGGCGCTGCTGCTCGGCTTCCAGCGTGGCGGCTGGGTCACCGGCGTGATCGCCGCGGCCTACGTGGCTTTCGCGGCGCGCACCCTGGCGGCGCCAGGCGCGGCGGCGCCGGCGAGTTCACGGGCGCGGCTGCGCCCGCTGGTCGTCGCCGTGCTCACAGCCGCGCTGCTCGCGGGAATCGCCCTGCGCTGGCGTCCCGCCGAGCAGAACCCGGACATCAAGATCGCCGAGCGCGTCCGCTCGATCGTCAGCGGCGACCGCTGGCCGTACTGGCAGGCGGCGGGTCTCATCTGGAGCCGGCATCCCGTGCTGGGCGGCGGCCACGAGTCGTTCGCGTATCGCTATCGCGAGTACTTCGAGACTCCCGGCGGGCGGTACGAGCACTCGCCGGTGCGCGTGCCCGATGCCGCCAGCGCCCACAGCCTCTACATGCAGACGCTGGCCGGTACCGGCGCCGGCGGCCTCGCGCTGCTGCTGGCGGTGCTCGGAGGCGCGGCGCTGACCTGGGGCGGCGTGCGGCGGGCGACCGCGCTCGCGCCTGATGGCCGCGCAGTGGCATTCGCCGCCGCGGGCTCGCTGCTGGCGGTGGCCGTCTACGGCCTCGTCCAGGAAGTGTTCTACATCCACGCCCTGCGCCTCCTGACGTTCGCCGGAGTCGGCCTGCTCGCCGCCGCGGGCTCCGGACGGGTCACGTGGCCGGCTCGTGCGACCACCGCCGTGGCCGCCCTCGCCGCAGCGCTCGTCGTGGCCCACTTCGCCTACGAACGGCTGTGGGCATCGCCAGAGCGTCTGCTGGGGCCGGAGACCGTGGGCCTCTACGAACCCGAGTCGAACGCCGGGCACGAGGTGATCCGCTGGACCACCGAGGAGGCGGCGGTGCCGGTACCGGCCGGGGCCGCCCAGGTGGCCATCGACGTGCGATCGGTCGCGCCGTTCGCGCAGCAACTGACGGTGGACGCGTGCGGCGCGGCCACCGAGTTCCCGATCACCGATCGTGTGTGGCACACACTGACGGCATCACTGCGCGACTGCGATCCCGGCGACCACGTCCGTGTCATCGTGCACCCGGCGTGGCGGCCGCCGAGGGACGGGCGGCTGCTGGGCATCATGACCCGCAGCGTCGTGTTCCGCTGATTGCCCGCGCCGCGGGCGCGCGATCAGGCAGGGCGCAATGCCGCGCGCAGCTCGTCGACGACCTGCGTGAGCTGCGCGTCGGTCAGCTCGGCGAAGATCGGCAGCGCCAGCACGCGGGCGGCGGCCCGATCGGCGTGCGGGAACGCGTCGACCGGGTGGCCGAGATCGGCGAAGCAGGCCTGGCGGTGGAACGGCACCGGGTAGTAGATCTCGGTGCCGATGCCACGCGCGGTCAGCGCGGCGCGCACGCGATCGCGATCCGGCACCTCGACCACGAACTGGTTGTAGATGTGGCGCGCGTCGGCGCGTTCGTACGGCAGCGTGACGACATCGGCGAGCCCGGCCTCGGCGACGAGCGTGCGGTAGCGGGCGGCGTTGCGGCGGCGGCCGTCGGTCCACGCGGCCAGGTGTGGCAGCTTCACCCGCAGCACCGCGCCCTGGATGGCATCGAGCCGGAAGTTCCCGCCGACCAGCGCGTGGTGGTACTTCGGGTGCTGGCCGTGGTCGCGGAGCAGGCGCAGGCGCTCGGCCAGCGCGGCGTCGTTGGTCGTCACGAGACCGCCGTCGCCGAAGGCGCCGAGGTTCTTCGTCGGGTAGAAGGAGAAGCAGCCGATCGTGCCCAGGCCGCCCACGGCGCGCCCGCGATCCGTGGCGCCAATCGCCTGCGCGGCGTCCTCGATGATGGTCAGGCCGTGGGCCTCGGCGAGCGCCATCAGCGGCGCCATGTCGACCGCCTGCCCGTAGAGATGGACCGGCATGATGGCCTTGGTGCGCGGCGTGATGGCGCGGGCCACGGCGTCGAGATCGAGGTTGTAGGTGGCCGGTTCGATGTCCACGAACACCGGCCGGGCGCCGACGCGCACGACACAGCCGGCGGTCGCGAAGAACGAGAACGTCGGCGTGATGACCTCGTCGCCAGGGCCGATCTGCAGCGCCATCAGCGCGGCGAGCAGCGCGTCGGTGCCCGACGAGACGCCGAGCGCGTGGCTGACGCCGAGATACGCGGCCAGTTCGTGCTCGAGCGCGAGCACCTCGTCGCCCAGGATGCAGCGCTGGCTGTCGCAGACGCGGGTCACTGCCTCGAGCAGGGCCTCGCGCAGCGGCCGGTACTGCGCCTGCAGATCGAGCAGCGGAACCGGAGGGGTCATCCCTGCAGGACGCCCGGTCGCTCGGTGTGCCGCGCGATGTCGGCGTCGACCATCATCGCCACGAGCTGCTCGAAGGTGATCTCGGGCGTCCAGCCGAGTTCCTGCTTGGCGCGGGCCGGATCGCCGATGAGCAGGTCCACTTCCGCAGGGCGGATGAAGCGCGGGTCGATGGTCACGTGCTTGCGCCAGTCGAGCCCGGCGCGCTCGAAGGCGAGCTCGACGAGCCGCTGCACCGTGTGCGTCTCTCCGGTGGCGACGACGTAGTCGTCCGGCTGGTCCTGCTGCAGCATCAGCCACATCGCCCGCACGTAGTCGCCCGAGAACCCCCAGTCGCGCTTGGCGTCGAGGTTGCCGAGCGCCAGGGTGTCGGTGAGACCGCACTTGATGCGGGCCACGCCGTCGGTCACCTTGCGGGTCACGAACTCGAGGCCGCGGCGTGGCGACTCGTGGTTGAACAGGATCCCCGAGCAGGCGTAGAGGCCGTAGCTCTCGCGGTAGTTGACCGTGATGTAGTGGCCGTAGACCTTCGACACGCCGTAGGGGCTGCGCGGATAGAACGGCGTCAGCTCGGACTGCGGCACCTCGCGCACCTTGCCGTACATCTCGCTCGACGACGCCTGGTAGAAGCGGATCTTCGGGTTCACCGAGCGGATCGCCTCGAGCACGCGGGTGACGCCCTGGGCGTTGAACTCGCCGGTCAGCATCGGCTGATCCCACGACGCCGGCACGAACGACATGGCGGCCAGGTTGTAGACCTCGTCGGGCTGCACCTCGGCGATCACCTTGATGAGCGACAGCTGGTCGAGCAGATCGGCCGGCAACAGCGTGACGCGATCGACGAGATGGGCGATCCGCCACTGGTTCGGGGCGCTGAGCCGCCGCACCGTGCCGGCCACGGTGTAGCCCTTCGAGAGGAGCAGCTCGGCGAGATAGGAGCCGTCCTGCCCGGTGATACCCGTGATGAGCGCGGTCTTGGCCATGCGGTGGAAAGCGTCAGAGCGGGAATACGGTCGGCGACGCGAGCCCCTTGAGGGCGTTGCGCGTGTCGACCACGAGCGGGAACCTGGCCGCGATCGACGGGTAATCGAACACCTGGTGGTCGGTGACGATCACGGCGCAGTCGACGCCGGCGGCCAGCGCGGCCTCGGCCGAGATGCCGGTCATGTCGAGATGGCCGTGATGCAGGCGCGGCACCCACGGGTCGGTGAACGTGACCGTGGCGCCGCGGCGGTTCAGGAGCTCGATGACGTCGATGGCCGGCGACTCGCGCATGTCGTCGATGTCGCGCTTGTAGGCGACGCCGAAGACGTGAACCTTCGAGCCGTTGACCGGCTTGCGCACCGAGTTGAGCGCGTCGGCGACGCGGCTCACGACGTACTCGGGCATGCCGCTGTTGACCTGACCGGCCAGCTCGATGAAGCGCGCTTCGAAGTTGCTTTGCTTCGCCTTCCACGACAGGTAGAAGGGGTCGATCGGGATGCAGTGGCCGCCCAGGCCCGGGCCCGGGTAGAACGGCATGAAGCCGAACGGCTTGGTCTTCGCGGCATCGATCACTTCCCACACGTTGATGCCCATGCGACCGCACATGAGCGCCAGCTCGTTCACGAGGCCGATGTTCACGGCACGAAACGTGTTCTCGAGCAGCTTCACCATTTCGGCGACGCGCGTCGAGCTGACCGGCACGATGGTGTCGATGATGCTGCCGTAGAGCGCCGCGGCCGCGCGCGTGCTCGCCTCGTTCATGCCGCCGACGACTTTCGGGATGTTCTTGGTCTGGAAGCTCGGATTGCCCGGGTCGACGCGCTCGGGCGAGAACGCGAGGTAGAAATCGGTGCCCGCTTCGAGGCCCTTGGCCTCGAGCGCGGGTTGCACGACCTCGTCGGTCGTGCCCGGGTAGGTGGTGGACTCGAGGATGACGAGCTGTCCCTTCTTCAGCACCTTCGCGGTGGCCTCGACGGCCTGCACGACGTAGGAGAGATCAGGGTCCTTGGTCTTGCGCAGCGGCGTCGGCACGCAGATGTCGATGACGTCGACGTCGGCCAGCTCCGCGGGATTGGTCGTGGCGTGGAACCGCCCGGCCTTGACGATCTCGGCCACGTGTTCGGTGGGAACGTCGGGGATGTAGCTGACGCCGCCGTTCAGCGTGCGGGCCTTGGTCTCGTCGACGTCATAGCCCACCACGTGGAACCCGGCTCGAGCGAATTCCACGGCCAGGGGCAACCCGACGTAGCCGAGCCCAATCACCCCGATGCGCGCGCGCCTGTCGGCAATCCTCTTCAGCAACTCCACTGAACGCTCCTTCGACAGTCCGGTCTTCCGGGGCCGGACAATTCAGCCAGCGTACCACCCCGGTGCGAGACCGACAAGCGTCGCGGGCCGGTCACTCCCCGGACACGCGGGCCGACGCCGCGTCGTGGAACTCGAGGGAAGCCATGAGCGTGCGCACACCGGCGTCGGCGCAGACGCGGGTCAGCGCCTCGATGCGCTCGCGCGAGACGGACTGTGTCGCTACGATCACCTGCGCGACCTGCCCGCTGGCGATGAGCGGTGCCACCTGCTCGAGGCTGCCCAGGACGGGGACGCCATGCACGCGCGTGCGGTGCTTGCCGGCGTCGTCGTCGATGAAGCCCACCACTTGCCAGTCGAGCTCGCCGTTGGACCGTGCCTCGCGCAGCACCATGACCCCGCCGGCACCGGCGCCGTAGATAACCGTGCGTGGGCCTTCCAGGGGATCGCCCGCGAGCAACTCGCCGAGCGCCCGGAACAGGACGCGACTGCCGCTCAGGAACGTGATCGCGAGCAGGGCGTGGATCGCGAACACCGCGCGGGAGTAGCCGGTGAAGCGGAACGTCAGCAGCACGACCAACACGGCGATGACGCTGCCGGCAAGCGTCGCCCCGGTCAGGCGGACCAGGTCGCGGATGCCGGCGTGGCGCCACGAGTCACGGTAGACCCCGAACAGGCCCAGCATGGCGGCGTGGGACACGAGCACGAGGAGCAACGACGCCTCGAACACCGGCAGTTCGGCATCGAGCCGGCCCTCGAAGCGCAGCACGTATGCCGAATAGTAGGCGAGCGCGATCAGGCCGATGTCGATCGCCACGGTGGCGACCTGCTTCTTGAATGGGAAGTCGGTGACGACGCGCACCAAACCAGGGTCGCCACGGTGGGGGTAGACGCGCTGCAGACCGAGCTGCACGCCGAGCACCACGAGGCCCGCCACGAGCAGTCCGACCAGCGTCGCGGTGTACGGCAGGCCGTAGCGATACGACAGCACCGCGACGAGGCCGGACCCGAACGCCATGCCCCACAGCGCGAGGACGGCCCCGCGTTCCGACAGCCCGAGCGCCACCAGCCGATGTGAGGTGTGGTCGCGTCCGCCCTGCGCGATCGACCGTCCGGCGAGCGTCCTGGCCACGGTGACGAATACCGTGTCGAAGATCGGCACGAGCAGGATGAGCACGGGCAGCAACAGGACGGCGACCGTGCCGCGGCTGTACGGATACGGTCCGATGACGTTCAGTCCGGCCACGAACATGCCGATGAACAGGCTGCCGGTGTCGCCCATGAAGATGGACGCCGGCTGCACGTTGAACAGCAGGAAGCCGGCCAGGGCGCCGGCGAGGGTGCCGGCCAGCATCGCGCCCTCGAGATTGCCGTCGACGAAGAAGAAGTAGGCACGGAACCCCGCGGCGATGAGGCCGATGCCGGCCGCCAGGCCATCCATGTTGTCGAGCAGGTTGAACGCGTTGGTCACGGCCACGAGCCAGACCACCGTCACCAGTTGGTCCACCGCCGGCACGCCGGTCACGGCGAGATGCACGCCTCCGGCCACGACGACGGCCGTCACAATCACCTGCAGCAGGAACTTGATCTGCGGCCGCAGCGGCCGGAAGTCGTCGAACAGCCCGACCAGGGCCAGGCAGCCGGCGCCCATCACCAGAGACAATCCGCTCCACGACAGCGACGGCAGCAGCGCCGCCACGACCAGCACCGCACCCGCGATGGCGACGCCGCCGAGCAGGGGCACCGTGCCGCGATGCCACCGATCTTCCTTGGGGCGGGCGACCGCGCCGACGAGACGGGCGGCCGGTCGCACCACGTACGTCAGGGCGACGGCCAGCAGGAGCGCGGCGAGCGGCGGCCACCACAGATCGGTCATGAGTCAGGCGGGTCGTCTGATGATACTGTGGCGGCTGGCCGCGTCGTGCCCCGCTCGTGCGGCGCCGCGGCAGCGTCCGATGGCCGTCTCGTCCTCAACCCGCGTGCTCCTGGTCGGTGCCGGAGCGCAACTCGCCGGGGCCCTGATCGAACGCCTGACGCCGGCGTGCACCCTGATCCCGCGCACCCGCCCTCAACTCGACGTCACCTCGGCACGCGCGGTCGATGAGGCCGTGGCCGAGGTGGCCCCGGACGTGGTCGTGAACTGCGCCTCGTTCAACGATGTCGACGGCGCCGAGCGCGATCCGGTGACGGCACTGCGGGTGAACGGGCTCGCGGTCGGGCACCTCGCCGACGCGTGCCGGCGCAGCGGCGCCGTGCTGGTGCACTACAGCACGGATTTCGTGTTCGATCCGGTCGTCGATCCCGGGATGCTGCGCGAGGACGATCCGCTGTCGCCGGGCAGCATCTATGCGCAGTCGAAGCTGCTGGGCGAGGTGCTGGCAAGGCGCGCCCCGCGCCACTACGTGTTGCGCGTGGCCTCGTTGTTCGGTGGACGGCGCGGCCACAGCAGCCTGGATCGCATCGCGTCGGCCCTCGACGGGGGCGCGCCGGTGAAGGCTTTCGCGAATCGCACGGTGACGCCGTCGTACGTCGTCGACCTGGCCGAGGCCCTGGTCGCGACGCTCGATCGCGCGGTGCCCTACGGCCTCTATCACTGCGTGAACACGGGGCGGACCACGTGGGTGGACGTCGCGACGGCCCTGGCTCGTGCGCTCGGTCGCAACCCGGCGGAGCTGGTCGTCCCGACGCCGTTCGATCCGGCCATGTTCCCGGCGCGCCGTCCGACCTACGCGGCGTTGTCGAATGCCGCGATCGCCGCGCATGGCGTCGTCCTGCCCGGGTGGGAGGACGCGATCATGCGCTTCGCCCGCGCCAGGGCGCGCGCTGACGACGCCTAGCCCGTGAACGCGTGCAGCGCGTCGACGATGCGTGTCTGGTCGTCGTCGCCGAGCTGAAAGAAGAGCGGCAGGCGCAGCAACCGATCCGACACGTCCTCGGTGACCGGGCACTGCCCCGGCCGGCCGCCGGATTCCAGCCCCATGTCCGAGAGGTGCAGCGGCTGGTAGTGGAAGGCGGCCGTGATGCCATTCGCGCGCAGGTGCGAAATGAGCCGCGTGCGCACGTCGAGCGACGGCGCCAGCAAGTAGTAGATGTGCGCCGGGTGGGTCGCGCTGGCCGGCACGATCGGGCGCCGGAAGCCGCGGCTCTCTGCCCATGGCTCGAGAGCGGTGTCGTAGGTGCTCCAGATGGCCTGACGCCGGGCCTGAATCGTGTCGCGCGCTTCGAGCTGCGCGCACAAGTAGGCGGCCAGCATCTCCGACGGCAGGTAGCTGGACCCGACATCGACCCAGGTGTACTTGTCGACCTGACCGCGGAAGAACCGGGCCCGGTTGGTGCCCTTCTCGCGGATGATCTCCGCCCGCTCCGCCAGCGCGGGGTCGTTGATCACCAGGGCGCCGCCTTCGCCGCAGGTCAGGTTCTTGGTCTCGTGGAAGCTCAGCGCCGACATGGCGCCGAAGCTGCCGAGTGCGCGGCCGCCGAGCGAGGCGAAGAGGCCGTGGGCGTTGTCCTCGACGACGACGATGCCGTGGCGCTGCGCGATGGCCATGATCGCCGTCATGTCGCTGCCGACGCCGGCGTAGTGCACGACGAGGATGGCGCGGGTGCGTGGCGTGATGGCGGCCTCGAGAAGCCGCTCGTCGAGATTGAGGGTGTCTGGACGGACGTCGACGAACACCGGACGAGCGCCTCGCAGCACGAAAGCGTTGACCGAGGACACGAACGTGAACGCCGGGCAGATCACCTCGTCGCCGGCCGCCACGTCAGCCAGCAGCATCGACATCTCGAGCGCATGCGTGCATGACGTCGTCAGCAACACTCGCGGCGCACCGGTGATCGCCTCGAGCATCCCGTGGCAGCGCTTGGTGAACGGACCGTCGCCCGACAGGTGGCCACTGGCGATGGCCTCCTGGACGTACGCGGGCTCGCGGCCAGTGATGGCCGCGCGATTGAACGGAATGGGCAGCGTTGTCGACATGGTGGTCATGCGCGGGCGCGCTCCTTGACGGCAGCGAGGGTCTCGCGGTCGATCTCGCGGCGGCGGATCGTCTCGCGCTTGTCGTGAACCTGCTTGCCTCGGACGAGCGCCACCGCGACTTTCACGCGGCCGCGCTTGAAGTACATCCGCAGCGGCACCAGGGTCAGTCCGCGCTCGGTGGTCTTCCCGATGAGCTTGCGGATCTCGATCCGGTGGAGCAACAGCTTGCGGCGCCGCTTCGGGTCGTGGTCGACGTAGCCGCGGTGGCTGTAGGGGTTGATGTGGACGTTGTGCAGCCACGCCTCGCCCTTGTCGATGCGCGCGTAGCTGTCACGCAGGCTGGCCTTCCCCTCGCGGATACCCTTCACCTCCGTGCCGAGCAAGGCCACGCCGGCCTCGAACGTCTCGAGCACGTGATAGTCGTGCAGTGCCTTGCGATTGTCGGCGATCAGCGTCTCGGCCTCGGCCGCGTCGCTGTCAGTTCGCTTCGGTAAGCTGACGCGCGTGCTCACAGGCGCGTCTCCATGCGACCGGCCAGCTCGGCTGCAAGCAGGACGGCCTCCACCATGCTTCCAGGGTTGGCAACGCCGCGGCCGGCGATGTCGAATGCCGTCCCGTGATCGGGAGAGGTGCGCACGATGGGCAGGCCCAGGGTGACGTTGACGGCGGTGCCGAACGCCAGCAGCTTCACCGGCACGAGGCCTTGGTCGTGGTAACACGCCAGCACGCAGTCGAACTCACCTCGCGATGCACGGACGAACACGGTATCGGCAGGAAGCGGTCCCTCGACCTGCACACCCTGCAACTGAGCTTCGCGAATGGCGGGAATCAGCACGTCCTGTTCCTCGTGCCCCATGAGCCCGCCTTCCCCGGCGTGAGGATTGAGCCCCGCCACGGCGAGGCGCGGTTGCGCCACGCCGAAATAGGGAAGCTCCTGGGCCGTGAGCAGCAGCGTGTCACGCACGAGATCCCGGGTCAGCAGTCGCGGCACGTCGCGCAGCGGCACGTGCACCGTGGCCAGCACCACGCGCAGCGTCGGCGTGTGGAACAACATTGCGACGTGGGCCACGCCGCAGAGGTGCGCCAGGAGATCGGTGTGGCCCTTCCAGCCCAGTCCGGCCGCCGCAAACGCCGCCTTGTTGACCGGAGCGGTCGCAAGACCCTGCACGACGCCGCGGCGCGTGTCCTCGACGGCGCGCACAATCGCGTCGAACGCGGCCCGGCCCGCGGGGGCGCTCACTTCTCCGATGCGAATCGGCACGGCCGGGGTGGCCGGATAGACCACCGGCTCACACACCTCGAGCACCTTGGGATCGCGCGCTGACCGTGCAGCGATCTCAGGACCGATCCCCGCGGGATCGCCCTCGGTGATCGCGATGCGGGGCTTCATGTCTCCAAAGATAAGGCATCTTGCGAACGCTCGGGCAGGGGACCCCACGATCCGGTGCTACGCCGCGAGATCTGGTGATCCGGCGTCGGATTCTGTGCAGGTCCTACGATCACTTTTCGCAGGGGGCGGACCAGGTGGTCACGACACGCTACAGTTCTGACGCAACCCACTCCGTCACGACCTTCGTGCCGGCATTCCGCTCGAGGGCGGTGAGGGCGCGATCGAGGGTCGCGAAGGCTTTGCGCGCGGCCGGCGCGGGAAGACGGCGGGCCAACGCGGCGACGACCTCGGGCACGTCGCCGTTGGCGAGCACGCGGTGGTCGGCCCCGGCATGCAGCGCCGCGACATCGCGGACCAGGGCACTTGCGGCACGCATCACCGCCTGCAGCTCCTGGCGGGTGCGCTCGTCCTTCTTCTCGCCCACCACCGACTTCGCCACGGCGAGCCGCGCGGCGAGGTCACCGGCGCCGGCCGCACCCAGCAGGGCGATGGCCCCCTCGCGGGATTCGTTCAGCGTGCTCGTCGCCAGGGTCAGCGCCGCGCCGGGGCTGCCGTCGGCGAGCATGGCCAGCCGCTGCGCCTCGCCGGCGGCCACGTCGTGATCGCGCGTGAGCACGGTGGCGATGTCGGCCGGCGGCAGCCGGCCGAACGTCAGGCGCATCGTGCGCGATCGCACCGTGCGCAGCAGCGCGTCGGGGGCGGCCGACGTCAGCACGAACACCGTCGCCGGCGGCGGTTCTTCGAGCGACTTCAGCAGCGCGTTCTGCGCCGCTTCGAGCAGTCCCTCGGCATCGCGGATCAGCACCACGCGGCGCGCGCCTTCGAATGGCCGGAAGCCGCACCGCTCGAGGGCATCGCGTACCACGTCGACCTTGATGCCGCCGCTCTCGTCGGCCGTGAGGCGCAGCACGTCGACGTGCACGTCACGCTGGATGCGATCGCAGGCCCGGCACTCGCCGCAGGCATCGCCGTCGGCGGCGGGCGCCTGGCAGTTCAGGGCCTCGGCCACCGCGCCGGCGACGCGCCACTTGCCCACGCCGGCCGGCCCGGCGAGCAGCAGCGTGGGCGGCAGGGTGCCGCGCGTGACGGCCTCGCGCAACAGGGCCGTCAGGGCCCGGTGTCCGACGACGTCGCGGAAGGGCATCGTGAGCTGTATCCCGAGTGGGGGCGGAGGCGCTGGACGGCCAGGCGCTAGCGGCGCGGCGCGGGCTTCTTCTCGTCCTTCTTGCGGTCGTCGGCCTTGTCCTTGCGGCCGAACAGGCGGCCCCAGAAGCCGCGCTTCTTCTCGGGCTCGGGCGCCTGCGCCACGGCTGGCTCGGCCGGCGCAGGGGCGGCGGCGGGGGCCGCGGCGGCGGGCTCCTCCGCGACTCCGGCCGAGGCGCGGGTCGGCGTGACCGGGGCATCCGCGCCGTTCAACCATCCAGCCAGACGGCCGAAGAGCGAGCGTCCGACGTGCAGCGGGCAGTGGTCTTCCGGTTCGGTGCCGCTGGCGAAGTACTCGGTCGTGACCATCGAGCGGTCTTCGTGACCGCCGTCGTCGAGCGTCACCGGCACCGCGTCGCAGCCGCCCGACGGACGCTTGCCCGACAGCTTGCAGATCTGGACGGCGACGACACCGCGCGGCGCCCGGAAGGGCTGCGGCTCGTCGTGCGCCGTGGCGGCCTTCATGAACTGGCCCCACATCGGCACGGCGACATCCCCGGCATAGGCCGCGCCGGGCAGGATCGGCTTCGGCGTGTCGTAGCCCACCCAGACGCCGCTGACCAGCGACTGCGTGTAGCCGACGAACCACGCGTCGCGGTACTCGTTGGTCGTGCCGGTCTTCCCCGCCGCCGGCAGCCGGAAGCCGCTCTGGCGCGCCTTCCACGCCGTGCCGCCGTCGATGACGTCCTGCAGCATCGACGTCATCAGGAACGCGGTGTCGGGGCGCACGGCCTGCGCCGCCTGATCCTCGGCCGTGAACAGGACGTTGCCCGCCAGGTCCTCGACGCGGCGGATGAGCGACGGCTTGTGCCACACGCCGCCGGCCGCGAAGGCGCCGTAGGCCGAGGTCATGTCGAACAGCGTCACCTCGCCCGAGCCCAGCGCCAGGGACGGCACCGCGGGCAGGTTGGCGAGACCGAGCTTGCCGGCATACGTCACCGCGGTGGGCGGGCCGATCATCTCGAGCATCCGCACTGCCGCGCGATTGCTGGAGATCTTGAGCGCGGCGCGCATCGTCATCTCGGGCGCGTCGGAATGGCCGTCTTCGGGCGTCCACGCGCCCTGCAGGGTGTCGATCGGCTCGTCGAGGCGATCGATGAGCGACGCCGGCGTGTAGCCGGCTTCGAGCGCCGCCGCATAGACGAACGTCTTGAACGACGAGCCCGGCTGACGCTTCGCCTGGATGGCGCGATTGAAGCGGCTGTCGGCGAAGCTGCGCCCACCGACCAGCGCGCGCACGGCGCCGCTGCGCGGATCGAGCGCGACGAGCGCCGCCTGCAAGGGCGGGTCATCCGCCGTCACCGGGCGCTTCCGGGCTTTGAGCGACGCCTGCCGCTTGGCCTCGAGATCCTCGAGCTGCTTCGCGACGGCCGCCTCGGCCGCCTTCTGCATCTCGACGTCGATGGTCGTGTAGACGCGCAGGCCGCTCTGGTACACGCGCTCGCGGCCGAACTTCTCGACCAGCTCGAGCCGCACCTGCTCCTTGAAATAGCGCCCGAACGGCTCGTCGCTGCGCAAGGCGTCCTTCAGCACCACCTTGGCGGCGCGCGCCTGTTCGTAGGTGGGCTGGTCGATGGCGCCCATCTCGCGCATCGCCGTGAGCACGACGTTGCGCCGCGCCACCGCGCGTTCCATGTTGACCGTGGGCGCCCAGGTGGACGGCGACTTCACCAGCCCGGCGATCATCGCGGCTTCCGGCACCGTGAGCTCGCGCGCCGGCTTGCCGAAGTAGCCCATCGACGCCGCCTCGGCGCCGTAGAGCCCGGCGCCGAAGTACATCTTGTTCAGATACAGCGAGAGGATCTCGTCCTTCGTGTACTGGTGCTCGATGCGGAACGCGAGCAGCGCTTCCTGCGCCTTGCGGGAGTAGGTCTTGTCGAGCGTGAGGAAACTCTGACGGGCGAGCTGCTGCGTGATGGTGCTGCCGCCCTGCGCCAGCCGCCCTTCCTTGACGTTGGCCAGCATCGCCCCGGCGATGCGGACGACGTCCACACCCTGATGCGTGCGGAAGCGCTGATCCTCGATGGCGATGAGCGCGTCGATCAGGTGCGGCGAGACGTCGGCGAGCGCGACCTCGAACCGCCGTTCTTCGAAGATGGTGAACGCGGGCGCGTCGGCGGCGTCGTAGAAGACCGTCGCCTGGGCCATCTCGCCCATGTTCCTGACGTCGGTGATGCTGGGCAGCCCGGAGACCAGGGTGGTGACCACCCACTGCCCGCCGGTGACGAACACCGCCTGCAGCGCGACCACCACGAGCGCCACGGCCGCCGCCAGGCGCGGCGTGCGGGCAATGAACGTCCTGAGCCGCGCGCCCAGGCGCACGAAGGTCGGACGGGCCAGCATCGAGGCGATACGCACGGTAGTGACTCGACGCCGTTGGGGAGCGGCGTGATTTCCACGGTACTACGGATCGGGACTCGGGTCGCGGCGAAGGCCGGCGGCTGCGCCGTGCGATGAAAGGCGGCGATCGCGAGTGGCGAGCCGGCCGTGAGCGCAGGCGCGCAGCGCCGAGCTCACGAAAACCGAGGGATTTGAGAGCGGAACTGCGGGGAGGGACTCGTGCCCGCTCGCGACGCCTTGGAACGGCGTCGCGGCGTGCCTGAGTTCGTCGACCCCGCCAACCGACGAGCGATCAGCGAGGAGATTGGCGGGGTCGACGGGACTCGAACCCGCGGCCTCTGCCGTGACAGGGCAGCGTTCTAACCAACTGAACTACGACCCCAATCTACCCGTGATCGCCCGCCGTGCAGGTCGTGCCCCGCCCGTTTACCAGCGTGTGGTGGGCGGTACAGGACTCGAACCTGTGACAGCCGGCGTGTAAAGCCGGTGCTC
>CADEDM010000099.1 GCA_902826065.1 uncultured Acidobacteriota bacterium
AGGTGTTGGTGCCCGACGGCGTGATCGCGTTGTAGATCATGCCCATGGTCTGGCCGAACTCGGGCGCGTAGCCCGTGGTCACGACCTTGACCTCGCGGATCATCACTTCCGACATCGGCATCTGCCGCAGGCCGGCGCGATCCTTCTGGGTGTTGTTGCTGCCGTCGATCTGGTAGTTCACGCGGAGCAACGCGCCGTTCGAGGTGATGCGCGGCACGCCGAACTCCTGGTTCTCGAAGCCGACGACGCCGGGCTGCAGCAGCGCGAAGTTGTAGGGGTTGCGCGAGGTGAGCGGCAGCGTCTTGATCTCCGCTTCCGTCAGCGTGCGGCCCTGTTCGATCCGGCTCAGGTCGACGAGCGGCGCGTCGGCGGTGACCGAGATGGTCTCGGTGAGGGCGCCCACGCCCATCTTCAGGCTGATGACCGCGGTCTGCCCGGCCGAGATGTTGATGCCGGTCTGCTCGAGCTTCTTGAAGCCCTGCAGCTCGGCCTCGACCTTGTACTTGCCGAGGGGCAGCAGCGGGGCGCGGTAGAGGCCGCTGTCGTTGGTGACGACGACGCGCGTGTCACCAGTATCGAGGTTGGTGATCGTCACCGTGACGCCGGGCAGGACGGCGCCGGATTCGTCGGCGATGACGCCTTCAATCGATCCGTTGATCGCGGTCGACTGGGCGGCCGCCGGCCACGCGGCGGCGACGGTGAGAAGGAGAGCGAGCAGGAAACGACGCATGGGGTGAGTGCCTCCAACGCAGAACGAGTGCAAACACGCAGTATAGCGCCGCACTGCAGGCGCGGCGCGCGCAGGGACCGGGGACCAGGGACCAGGGACGAGCCGTCGCGACCCGCTCGCGCCTTCCGGCTTGGATGACACGGCGCGGCCGCTCGATACCAGCGGCCTGGCTAGGGGCGGAAGAAGCGGTTGACCTTGACCACGAAGGCGCGGTTCCGCAGCGTCTCGGCGCCCTGGGGCGTGTCGGTGTTGTAGTCGTCGGTGTAGACGACGAACAGCTCGCTGCCCGGCCGGTATTCCCACCGCAGGCGGACGTTGGTGCCGAACGAGGTGCTGGTGGAGTTGTACTGCACGATTCCGCTCACGAACATCCGCGGCGTCACGGTGTAGGTCAGGCGCGACCGCGCCACCGTGGCCCGGAACGAGCCCTGCACCAGATCCACCCAGTTGAACTGCAGGCTCGGCTCGAGCGAGAGCTGCGGCGTCACCTCGACGCGGCCGGTGTTGAACTGCAGCGACTGCCGGTCGCCGTTGTAGAAGGTGCCGAACTGGTAGACCACGGCGCCCGAGATCCGCCGCTGCTGGCCGGCGGTGTACGAGAACTCGGTCGTATGGAAGTCGTAGCGGCCCACCGGCAGCCGGATGCCCGGCGCGATGGCGAACGGCCGCACCAGCCGCTCGAAGCTGTCGGTGTAGGTGACGCTGGCGACGTCGCTGTTGGTGAACTCGGTCTGCAGCTGGCCGATCTGCTCGCGGGTGTCGAGCCGGCGGCCGTTGTTGGTCGTGTACTGCAGGCTGGCCAGCGACGTGACCTTGCGCACGTGCGGAATCCGCTTCGGCCGCGGGCTGAATCGCGCCGACGCGAAGTTGCGGCGGAAGTCGGTGCGGCGCAGGAAGCCGAGCTCGGGCAGGAAGTTGGGTTCGACCGCCAGGTGCTCGACCTGCATGCCGTAACGGTCGGCGTTGTAGTCGACGAAGCCGCGGTAGCTCAGGTCGTCGTTCTTCACGCCCTCGGTCTGCGTCCTGGCCAGGTAGCCGTCGAGCCGCAGGTTCTGGAAGAAGCCGAAGCTGCCATCGACGCCGTAGCCGTCATTGGCGCCGGTGCGTCCGGGCGTGGCGGTACGGTGCGTGTACATCGCGCCGAGATAGCTGCGGTTGAGGATGTCGCGCTTGGCGCGGACCACGGTGAAGTTGGTGGCCGTGGCGCTGGCCGCCGGCTCGTCGCCGGTCTCGACGTTGAGCACGCCCAGCGTGACGTCGCCGATCTTCCCGGCCATGCGGCCGCCCACGCGGAGCGGCACTTCACGCCCGCCATCGAGTCCGATGCGTCGCGAGAAGAAGAGGTACGGCGTGTCGCCGCTGCCGGCGGCCAGGCCGGCACTGGCCCGTCCGGCGAACGCGAACGTGCCGGCGTTCTCGAGGAAGAAGTCGCGCTTCTCGGGGAAGAACAGGTTGAAGCGCGTCAGGTTCACCTGCTGCTCGTCCACCTCCACCTGGGCGAAGTCGGTGTTGACGGTCAGGTCGGCCACGAGGTTCTGCGTGATGGCGTACTTGGCGTCGCCGCCGACGCGTAGCGTGCCGTCGTTCGAGAGGCGCGGCGTCGCGGTGGTGTCGGTCGTGAGTCCGCCGAGGACGTAGGGCTTCAACTCGAAGGTGCGGCTGCCGGTAGGCGCCTCGAGGCCGGTGAGGGTGCCGGCCGACGACACCTTGAGGATGCCGCGGAACGTCGTGAGCGCGCGCGGCACGTGCGCCAGGTACGACCACTCGTTCTTCCAGCGCACCACGCGGCGCAGGTTCAGGCCCCACGTCTGCTCGCGGCCTCGCTGGTAGCGCAGCGACTTGAAGGGGATCGCCATCTCGATGGTCCAGCCGCCCTCGAACTCGCCGGTCTTCACCTGCCACACCGTGTTCCAGTCCATGTTGGGCGGACCTTCGTCGGTGATCTGGCCGTCGGCCAGGCCGCCGATGGCGTTGGCGTAGAAGATGTAGCCGTTGCGCCGGTCGTGGAAGGTGTCGAACAGCGCCGCGAACGTGTCGTTCTGGCGCAGTTGGTTCGTGTCGCGGCGCATCTCGTTGGCGACCCGCCGCGACGGCTGCGTCTCGAAGCAGCGCGCCGACACGTAGACGTAGTCGTCGTCGTAGAACACCCACGCCTCGGTGGGCTCGGTGGCGGGCTGGAACTCGAGCGGCTCCTGCTGCACGAAGCCGGTGATGGGCGGCGTCGCGGTGTAGACCGCTTCGTCGAGTCGTCCGTCGACGCGCATCGGCGTGGCGACGCGATGCGCCGGCACCGACGGCGGCGGGGGCGGCGACTGGGCCTCCACGCTCGTGGCGCCGAGGTGAAGGGCGGCGACGAGCGCGGGAATCCAGCGCGACAGCATGGCCGCCGATCCTAGCCCCAGTCACTTGCAAATTACAAGTCACACGGCCAGCCGACGGGCTGCTAGACTGCGCTCACGATGCCGCGCCGGTCGTTCTGTCCCGTGGCGTGCACCCTCGACCTGGTCGGCGACAAGTGGTCGCTGCTGGTGGTGCGGGATCTGATCCGCGGCAAGCGCCGCTACTCGGAGTTCCTGGCGTCGTCGGAGGGCATCCCCACGAACATCCTCGCAGAGCGCCTGCGGCGGCTGAAGGCGCTGGGCTTCGTGACGTCGTCTCGCTATAGCGCCCACCCGCCGCGCGTGGAATACAAGCTGACGCCCAAGGGCGAGGACCTGCGCCCGCTGCTGCGCGCGATGGTCGACTTCGGCGTCAAGCACGCCGGCGCCCGGACGCCGCCGCCGGTCGCTCAGCCGCCGGCGTCAGAGTGACGTCAGCCCACTGAAGGCGAGCGTTCTTCCTGGTCCCCGGGCCCTGGTCCCCGGTGCCTACGGGACGACGAGAGTGATCTCGTTGGACGGCGTGCCTGCCACTGCCCCATTCATCGCCACGACGCGCACGTAGTAGACGGCGGACGGCACCCCGCCGCCGGCGAGCACCGTGCCCGGCACCGGAATCTGGAAGGTGTTCGCGCCGGGCGCGTAGCCCGCCAGCACGACGTAGCTCGTGGGCGCCGGCCCCGAGGACGGCGGCAGCCACGAGATGTAGACATTGCCGCCGGGCGCGGCTTGTCCGGCGAGGCTGCGCGGCGCGCCGGGCGGCGTCTGCCCGACCGAGATGGGCAGATCGAGCGTGGGCGCGCTGGCGCCCGCGGCATTGGTGGCCACGACGCGCACGTAGTAGAGACCGTTGGGCACCCCGGGCACGACGATGCCGGGCGCCGTCAGCGGCACGACGCCGATGTTCGCCACTCCAGGCGCGGTGCCGGCGAGCAGCTGGTAGCCGGTGGCGGCGCCGCCGGTGGCCGGGGCGTTCCACGCGATCGACACCGTCGAGCCGACGACGTTCGCGCTGAGTCCCGTGGGCGTGCCCGGAGGCGTCACCGGCGGCACGCCGGCGCCAGGGTACAGGGCCGCCATGCCGGCGAGGTCGTCGGCGCCGAGCGGCATCGACACCGCGCGGCTGAAACAGGACGACGAGATCGACGGATACATGATGGCGGCGGTGCTCGTCGAGTGGCCGAAGCCGATGGCGTGGCCGATCTCGTGCACCAGCACGTCCTCGTAGCAGCCGGTCGTGAAGCCCGACCACTTCGACGCCGGGTTGTCGGTGATGACCATCCCCTTGGTGATCTTCCAGAAACTGACGCCGTTGATGGTGCGCTGCTGGCTCGACGAGAAGTAGGCGCCACCGATGGCGAGCGTGGAACTGCCGTCGGCGATCTCGCCGCACGGATCGCCGTAGCTCACCGACAGGCGGCCGTCGTTCTCGACGTTCGAGAAACAACGCGCGGTGCGGGCGACGCCGTTGGCGAGGCGCAGCGAGCCCACCGCGCTCCATTTCACGGCGGCGTTGGCGAGTTGCGCGAGACCGCCGCCCGCGAACTGCGGATGTCCGCCGGCCTGCGTGTCGACGTAGACGCTGCCGCCGGTGTCGCCTTCGTGCCAGCGCGCCGGCGTCGACGAGAGGGTGGTGAACGCGGCGCTGGCGGCGAGATCGGCCGCAGGCGCCATCGGCTCGAGCACGGCGCCGCTGGCGCTGACGCGCGATCCGGCGAGCGCGGCGAGGACGTCGAGCGCCGCCGTCGATCGATAGTCGCGCGCGACCGCGACGGTGCGGTCGGTGCCGCGCATCTCACGCATCGCCGCGGCGGCCGGATCGGCGGCGCCGGTCAGCACCCACTTGCCCTGTTCGAGGCCGGCAACCGACAGCGTGCGATCGCGGGGGCGGACGTCGAGGAACACCAGCACCTCTTCGCCCACGGCGAAGCGCGCCTGGCCGCCGACCACGAACGCGGTGCCCCCGACGAGTCCGCCGAGTTGCTTCACGACGACGCGCGCCGGCTGGCCGTCGAGTCCCCACGACCGGGAGACGTCGAGGGTGACGAAGGTGTAGATCGTGTCGGCCTCAGGGTCCCAGGCGGCACTGGTGGCAACCACCAGTCCCTGCACCGCCGCGGCGCTCGAGCGCGCCAGCGCGTCGTCGCCTACCCGAACCGACGCCTGCGCCGGCCGGACGGCGCCCGCGAGCATCAGCAGCGCGAGGGCTGCTGCACATCCCTGCCGAACTCGAGCGGTCATGAGGCCAGGACGGTGCAAGCCGGGTGCCGCGCCGGGTTCGCAGCAGCCGTCGTGGCGATTTCAGGCAGATCCTGCGCATTCCTCGACGGGAGGTGCCAGGCACGCGCGTCCGCCGCGTGGACATGGCATGTCAGTTTTCGGTGGGGACAAGCCCAAAGTACGCGGAATCTGCACAGGTAGAATGTCGCGCGGAGGCCCCCCGGTGCCCGATCTCAACCAGTTCCTGCTGTTCCTTCACCTCGTCGGCCTGACCCTGGGCATGGCCAGTGGGTGGGGCAACCTGGTCATGGGCAAACTCATCGAGGACGCCCAGCCAGGCGAACGGCCCGTGCTCGCCCGCTTTCCGCCGGCCATCGCGAAGGTCGGCGGCATCGGCCTGCTGCTGCTGTGGGTCACGGGGCTGGTCCTCGTCTTCACGAAGTGGAACGGCTTCGGCGGCCTGCCGTGGCAGTTCCACGTCAAGCTCACCGGCGTGGTGCTGCTCACCGGCGCCATCGGCATGATTCACGCACACATGGCGAAGGCGCGGCGCGGCGACATGGCTGCCGCGAAACGCCTCCCGGTGCTCGGCATGACTGCGACCCTGCTGTCGCTCTCGGTCGTGCTCTTCGCCGTGCTCGCGTTCGACTGACGGCGATCCGCGCCGGCGCCACGCACTGCGGCGGCGCCCCGCGATCCGCCCCGCGCCTGACCGCTGTTCATGGACGCTCCTGACGCGCCCGACCCGCGATTCGACGTCGGCCGCACGGTGGGCCGGTATCGCCTGCGCCGCAAGCTCGGCGCCGGCGGCATGGGCGAGGTGTGGCTGGCCGACGACGACCGCCTCGGCCGGCCGGTGGCGATCAAGCGGCCGTCGTCGGACATCGTCGCCTCGCCCGAGATGCTGTCGCGCCTGCAGCGCGAGGCGCGGCACGCGGCGCAGCTGGCGCACCGGTCGATCGCGAGCGTCTACGACATCGTCGACGAGGGCGACCAGTCGTTCATCGTCATGGAGTTCGTCGACGGCGAGGACCTCTCCGAGATCCTCGGACGCGGTCCGATGCCGCTGGCCGAGGCGTTGCGCCTCTGCACCGCCATCGCCGACGCCGTGGCGGCCGCGCACGCTCACGGCATCACGCATCGCGACCTGAAGCCAGCCAACGTGCGGGTGACCGCCGACGGCCAGCCCAAGGTGCTCGACTTCGGCATCTCGCACGCGCCGCACCACGAGACGGCGGCCACCGCCGTAACCGTTGCCGGCACGTTCACCACCGACGCGCGGCAGATCACTGGCACGCCCGGCTACTCGGCGCCCGAGCAGCTGCTCGGCCATCCCACCGATGCCCGCGCCGACGTCTTCAGCCTCGGCGCGCTCACCTTCGAGATCGTCACGGGCAGGCGCGCCTTCGACGGCAGTGATCTGCTCTCGCGCGCGATGGCGACGCTGTCGTCGCCCACACCGCGGGCGACGGAACACCGCGGCGGACTGCCGCCCGCGCTCGACGCGCTGCTCGAGTCGGCGATGGAGAAGGCGCCCGCCGCCCGGTTGGCGTCGGCTGCGGAGTTCCGCGATCGGCTGCGCGGCATCGCGGCGTCGCTGTCGGGCGTGCGTCCCGCCGCCGACGCGTCGACCGCCGTCACGACGCGGCCCTCGCACCTGGGCGGACGCCTGTTCGTGATCGCCGGCGTGGTGGCCGCGCTGTCGGTGGTCGTCGGCCTGCTGCTGCGCCGGCCGGCCACGCCAGGCGCCGACGCGCCGGCGGCCGACGTCGGCGCCACCCGCATCGTCGTCGCGGTGCTGCCGCCCGCGAACCTCACCGGCGACGCCGGCAACGACGTGATGGCCGTCGGCTT
Organism: uncultured Acidobacteriota bacterium; assembly: GCA_902826065.1. GTDB lineage: Bacteria > Acidobacteriota > Vicinamibacteria > Vicinamibacterales > UBA2999 > CADEFD01. The sequence goes on from CADEDM010000099.1 coordinate 7,183, forward strand.
CGCCGACTCGCTCTTCAACGATCTGGCCGGCGTGACGTCGCTCACCGTCGTCCCGCCCGACGAGGTGCGTCAGGAGACGCGCCGCCTGGGCACCAATCTCCGCGACGTGGCGCGGGGCCTGGGCGCGGCCTACCTCGTCGACTCGACCATCCAGCAGTCGGGCACCGACCTGCGCGTGAACGCGCGACTCGTGAAGGCCGACGGCGCGCTGGCGTGGCGCAGCGACTTCGACGGCAACGCCGAGCGGGTCTTCGACCTGCAGCGACGCGTCGCCCAGGGGGTGGTGGAGGGGCTGCAGGTGCAGTTGGCGCCCGACGCACGGACGAAGATCGGCGCGAGCCGGTCGCACGACGTCGACGCCCTGCGCGAGTACTGGAAGGGCCGGGCGCTGCTCGAGGGCGACCTCGGCTCGCCCGAGCGACGCGCGGAAGCCACGCACGCCCTCGAGGCGGCCGTCGCGAAGGATCCGGGATTCGCCGAGGCGCACGCCGCCCTGGGCGAGGCCTACTGGACGCACTACGGCTACGGGCGCGATCCGCAGTGGGCGGCGAAGTCGGTGGCCGAAAGCACCAAGGCGGTGGAGCTCGATCCGTCGCAGCCACGCGTGTGGATCGCGCTGGCGCGCGTGCACAACGGCACGGGACAAGTGGATCGCGCGCTGATGGAGGTGCGGAAGGCCATCGAGCTGCAGCCGGCGAGCGACGACGCCCATCGGCTGCTGGGCGAGATCCAGCAACGCGACGGACGCTTCGACGAGGCGGCGGCGGCATTCGATCGGGCCATCGCGCTCAGGCCCGACTACTGGCGCAATCACTACCGCAAGGGCGTGTTCCTCAGCACGAGCGGCCGCTACGACGACGCCGCGGTGGCGCTGCGCGCGGCGATCGCGCTGGCGCCGGACGTGGCGTCCGGCTATCAGTCGCTCGGCGCCGCGTTGCAGCTCAAGGGCGATCTCGAGGGCGCGCGGCAACAGTACCAGCGCGTGCTGGAGATGCGGCCGAACAGCAGCGCCTGGACCAACCTGGGTGTCCTCCTGCACTGGCAGCACAAGTACGGTGAGGCGATCGCCGCGCACCGCAAAGCCGCCGACCTCGGCGACCGCGAGCCGCTGCCGCATCGCAACATGGGCGATGCCTACTGGGCGATGGGGGACCAGGTGCAGGCGCGGGCCTCGTACGGCGTGGCCGTGTCGCTGCTGGAGGAAGGCCTGCGTGTCGATCCCAACGACGTCGACAACCTGGTCGAGCTTGCCTATTGCGAACTGCGGCTCGGCCAGGGCATCCAGGCGCTGGAGCATCTGCGCCAGGCGGAACGGCACGATCCCGAGGCGCGCAGCGTGCTGTACCTGAAGTCGGTGGTGGCCGCCCGTGACGGACGTCTCGACGAGGCGCTCGCGCTCGTGCAGCGCGCGGTGCAGCGCGGCGCGCAGGTACAGGAGATCGAGTACGACGACGACCTGGCGCCGGTGCGGGCGCTGCCCGCGTATCGCGCGTGGCTGGCGGCGCGCACGTCCGCGCGCTAACGCTCTCGCTTGCTGGCTTCCCGGATCCGTTCTGCCCGGCCGCGCACGAAGCGAGGCGCCGTCCCGACGGGCGCGAGGACATGGGCGCTCCGGGCGGCGCCGCGGTGTCTCCTGCTAGCGCAGCGTGCGCCGCGAGCTGCTGCCGCGCCGATCGCCCTTGCGACGTTCGACGCCGGTGGGCGACCCGAGGTCGAGCCCGCGCCGCTCGGTGCGGGCGCGGCGATCGCGCCGCGACCGGCGCTCGGTCTTCATCGTGAGCGCGGCCGAGTCGGCCGCCTTCGACATCTCGCGTTGCAGCCGCAGCGCGCGACGCTTCGGCTCCACCACCTCGAGCAGCGCGTCGTGCACCGCCTTGGCATGCGGGTCGGCCGCCGCCTCGAAGCGGTCGCGCAGGAACGACGCGGCCGTGAGCACGGCCTGCCGTTGCCAGAGATCCAGAGTGACGCCGCGTCCATTAGTCATCGAAGCGAATCAGCTCCCCGGCGTGGAGGCCGGTCTCGTTGGTGGTGACGCGTTCGGCGACCTGTGAGAAGTAGTCGCGGGTGAGGCCGATGCCGGCCGCGGACGACGTGGTGCCACGGCGATCGCCCTGGCGATCGTCGCGACCCGATCGGCGTTCGGTGCCGTAGGGCGACCCGTGCGCCACGACGCGGCGGTCGGTGCGACGGCGTTCCATTCGTTCACGGCGCTCGCGCGGCTCGACGTACACCGTGCCGAGCGCGGCAGGGGCGACGACCGGTGCCGCCGCCCGAGACGGGACCGGCGGACGCGTGGTCTGGCTGTGAGGCCCGGACGAGAACGGCAACACCGTCCGCACGCCCCGCCCGGATCCGCGCAACGGATCGGGGAGGGGACGTGCGGCCGGATTGGGCGCTGGGGGAGGCCCAATCTTGCGCGGTCTTTCGAGCAGCGAGGCGGCGGCGTGCGCCGCTTTTTGCCAGACAGTCATATGGCGCGCTGACACAATTCCGCGATTCCGATCCCTTTTGAGGCGGCGGACGTGGCGGCGGTCAGCGCGACTGGCTAGTCAGCAAGAAGCGTGCTCAACTACGGTCCTCCTGGACGCGTCCGAAGCCGAACGCGTCGTCGTCCTTCGTGCTCTCGCGCGCCACGGCACGGACCAGCATGCGACTCGCCATCCACGCCAGCGCGGGGTCGCGATCGGTGCCGAACGAGAAGATCTGGTGGGGATACTGGCGGTGGGCGCCGACCAGCGGGAAGCGATCCGGCCCGGCCACGACCGGTGTGGACCAGCCGAACTCGGGGCGCAGGCCCATGATGGCCGGGAAGCGCTTCAGCACCTCGTACATCAGCTCGCCGGTGTGATGCACCTGCGCGGACGGGCGTTGTTTCTCGGCCAGCAGCGGACCGTCGGCGCCCGAGACCAGCAGCCGGCCGTCGGCCGTGGCGGTCACCGTGAGCGATGCGTTCGTGTCACAGAGGATGGTCGAGCCGAGCGCGACGGCCTTGCGCATCGGCGCCGGCATCGGCGCCGTCAGCACGTGGAATCGCTCGAAGCCGCGGGTGTGGCGGTCGAGCGTGGGCGCCAGCGTGCCCGGTGCATCGGTGCAGACGACGACCCGCGGCGTGGTGATGGCGTGCTTGCCGACGTGCAGGGTGGCGTCGACGCGAGTGAACCTGATGCGCGAGACGACGCACTTCTCCGCGATCTTCACGCGGGCGGCCGCTGCACGGGTGATGGCCCCCGACACGATGCGCGACGGGTCGACCAGTCCACCGCCGCTGAACTTGATCGCGCCGGCCGGCGCGTCCGCGGTGGTCGCCTTGCCGAAGGCTGCGCCGGTCACACGGATGGCTTCGAGGCCGGCCGTGTCGCGGGCGACGACATCGCGATCCCAGCCCTTGGCGGAGGGATCGGAGAGCGCAAGGATCGGGCGGGCATCGCCGGCGCCCGGGATCTTCGCCTTGGCGAGACCCGATGTGAGCGCGGCGTGGCTCTGCGCCACCGACGCCATCAGCACGCGGGCGACGCGACGTCCGTGCAGCGCTTCGAGGGTGCGGTAGTCGGCGGTGACGAGCGTGCCGCTCAGGCCGGCGGCTGCGCGGCTCCAGCCGGCGCCAAGCCGGCCGGCGTCGATCAGCAGCACATCGTGTCCGGCGGACTTCAGTGCGGTGGCCGTGAGCAGGCCGGTCAGGCCGCCGCCCACGACGACGACATCGGCCGTCGTCGCGGAGATCGTGCCCGGGAACGATCGGGACTTGGCCGTGGTGGCGAGCGCCCAGGGCGCGACGCCGTAACGCGTCTTGCTCATGCGGCGGTCCCGGCTCCTTGGCTGGCGGACTCGAGCGCCGTGTCGCGGACGGCGCGCTCGAAGAGCGTCAGGTAGGCCGCGGGCACGGCCGTCGTATCGCGGGGAACGTCGAGGTGCAGCCATCCGCGGGCGGTACTGCGTACGCGGCCGCGGCAGAGTCCGCGCGCCAGATCCTGCGCGGCGGGCGTCAGGCGCAGCAGGAGGGCGTCGCCCTCGAGGCGAATGGCCGCCCGGCGGCCCACGTATACCGCCGGCGCCCCGCACAGCGAGCCCAGCCGGAGTCCCCGGCGGGTGTCGACGAACGTCCGCAGGAGCGCGGCGGGCGAATGGGTCGCACCGGTCACGCGCCGGATTGTAATAGATCGGCTCTGACGCTTGAGGGGACAGGCACCGTGGATCGCATGAGGTGCCTGTCCCCATCACGAATTCGCAAGGGGCCTGGCCCCCTACGGATTTGTCAGCCGCGCGTTTCGCGGGCCAGCAGGGCGGCCTTTCGCGCGGCGCCCCAGCGGTAGCCACCCGGTCCACCCTGGGCGGGCACGACGCGATGGCAGGGCACGACCAGCGCGACGGGGTTCGTCGCGCAGGCACGCGCCACGGCCCGGACGGCCGTCGGACGGCCGATCGACGTCGCGACCTGGCCGTAGGTCCGCGTCTCCCCCGCCGGAATCGCCACCAGCGCCTTCCACACCCGCCACTGGAACGCCGTGCCCTGCACGTCGAGCGGGACGTCGGGGGTGGACGCCGGCCGCGCGCCGATCGCCGCCGCGATGGCCTTGGCCCACCCGCCGGGCAGGCCGCCCGCGCGAACGGTCGCGCCCGGGAACTCGGCAGCGAGCGCGTCGACGAGCGGCGCATCGGCAGTGCCCAGCTTCACCGCGCACACGCCTTTGGCCGTGCCGGCCACGAGCAGACGGCCGAGCGCCGAGGCCACCACGGCATAGCGGATGTCCTCGCCCACCGCGCCCTTGCGATAGGCCGACGGCGTCAGCCCGCGGCCGGTGGGCTTCTGCGCGGCGACGCGGCTCGGCGAACCGTAGCCGGCGTCGTAGGTGGCGGTCGTGACGTCCTGCCCGGCGCGCAGCGACCGGCGGAAGTGCTCCGCCCGCACCGCGGACTGGAACTCGCGCGGCGACACGCCGGTGTGCGCGGTGAACGCCCGCTGCAGGTGCGACGCGCTCAGGCCCACCTGCGCGGCGAGGTCGGCGAGGGACACCGTCTCGGCGGCATGCCCGCGCAGATACGTGGCGGCACGGGCCACCGCGTCGGTCGCCGCCGAGACCGGACGGGCGCCAGCCGGCGTGCAGCGCAGACAGCCCCGGAACCCGGCGCGTTCGGCCTCGGCCGGCATGGCGTAGAAGCGCACGCGATCGCGCCGTGGACGCCGGCTCGGGCACGACGGCCGGCAGAATACGCCGGTGGAGGTGACGGCATAGACGAACGTCCCGTCGGCCGCACGCTCACGGGCGAGCACGGCGGTCCAGCGACGATCGTCGAGGGAACGGACGGACATCGGGGTCGGGGCGACGACGGTGTGTTCGAGGATCATGGCACGAGCGTATCGGGCCGCGCGCGGACGCGCGATCCGCGACATGCGGGGGAAGTGCCCGGCCTCGACGCGATCAGCCGGCGAGGCCCAGGCGCAGCGTGCGGGCCAGCTTCGCGGCCTGCCAGGCGCCAATCGTCCCGAAGATCCCGCACGCCACCACGGTGCCGGCCACTGGGCCGTTCGTGCGCGACACCGCCAGCCCCAGCACGATGCAGACGACGGCCACCACGGCAGCCGCGACCGCACCGCCGGCCAGCGGCACCTCGCCGACGACGCGCCGGGTGGCGATCATCGCCAGCACCGCATTGACGACGCCGCCCAGCACGAGCGCCGCGGCCGGGCCGGCGCTGCCCATCGACGGCGCCAGCGCCAGCGATGTCACCACGGTGGTGACCGCGCCCACGGCGAGTGTCGCGAACTCGTAGTGCTGGCGTCCGGCGGCGATCAGCGTGAAGCGGTAGTGCCCGCTGAACCACGCGACCGGGATCATCCACACGACGAGCTGGAACGGCAGCACCGCCGCGACGTAGCGCGGTCCGAAGATGGCCGGCACGAGCAGCGGCGCGCCCACCGTGCCCGCCACGGCGATGAGGCCGGCGGGCCACATCGCCACCGCCATCGAGCGGCGCACGAGATCGCGCCACGCATCGAGGCCGCGCGTCAGCTCGGCCGCCAGGTTCGGCAGCAGGTTGAAGAAGTAGAGCCAGACGAACGTGTGCAGCGCCAGCACGATCCGCGTCGGCGCCGCGACCCAGGCCACCTGCTCGGCGTGATCGCGTCCCAGCCAGCCCAGGACGATCACGGGCGAGTACCACAGGGCCGCCCACGTGAAGTCGCTCAGACCCAGCGGCCACACCTCGCGGAACAGCGCCCGCGCGTCGGACGCGGCGCCACGCCACTCGGGCACGATGCGCAGACGGCCGAACAGCATCACGCTGTTGAAGGCGGCCAGCGCCGCCACGCCCAGTACCTCCGCGGCGACGACGATGCGCAGATCGGTGTCGGACCGCACCAGCACGAGAATCGCGCCGGCGAAGACGAAGTTGCGCAGCATGCTGCCGGCGGCGACCCACTGCATCTGGCGCAGGCCCTGGAAGACCCACTGCGTGAGCCACGGCGTCAGCAGCACCGACAGCCCGCTCACGGCGATCACGCGCGCCGGCGCGGCCGTCGACATCAGCGCGAACGCGGCCAACGCGATCACCGCCGGCACGCCCAGGTAGGCGCGCAGCACCATGATGCGCGGCAGCAGCCGGGGCAGCGCCTCGGGCGACGCCGCAACGACGCGGGCGCCGTAGGCGCCCATGCCGCTCTCGACACCCAGCACGAAGAAGACCGTCACCGACAGCGCCGTCTCGACGACGCCGTAGCGCGCGGGATCGAGCACGCGCGCCAGGTACGCGAACGCCACGAGCACGCACAGCTTGCTGAACGATTCGCCCGCGAACAGCGTGACGTAGCGCAGCGCGAAGCCCCGTGCGGGCAGCGCCGCCAGGCGCTCCGTGAGTGACACCGCAGTACGATGGCCAGTGCGCCCGGCTTTTTCAAGGGCTGTGTTAGAGTCACGAGTGGATTCCGGGATTGAAGTAGCAGGCGGATCAGTGCCGGCGCGTTCTGTTTCGGTAATCGTCGCGTCCGGGGCCGGCGGCGAGTTCCTGTTCCGGTGCCTGGCGTCGCTCGACGCGGAGGCGGCCGCGTCTGGAACCGCGGTGATCGTCGTCGACCGCACCGGCGAGGCGACCCGCGAGCGCGTGCGCCGCGAGTTCCCTCGCGTCACCGTCATCGCCACGCCTCCCGGCGCCCGCGCCACCATTCCCCAGATGCGCCGCATCGGCGCGCAGGCCGCCACGACCGAGGTCGTGGCCGTGCTCGAAGAACACTGCACGGCGCCGCCCGGCTGGCTGCACACGGTCGCGACCAGCCTGCGCGACGGCGACGCCGCCATCGGCGGGCCGATCCTCGACAGCGCGTTCGAGTCGCGCCGCGACTGGTGCGTCTACTTCAGCGAGTACCACAACTACCTGCCGCCGTGGCGCGATGGCGATCGCTACCTGCTGAACGGCGCCAACATCGCCTACCACCGCAGGTCGCTCCTCGAGTTCGTCGATCGGCTCGATCACGGCTACTGGGAAGTGGTGCTGCATCCCGAGCTGGCGAAGCGCGGCGCGTTCCGCGCCGTCAACGCCATGGGCGCGCATCACACCGGGCCGTTCGCCTACGGCTACTACCTGCGGCAGCGCTACCTGCTGTCGCGTGTCTGGGGCGGCACGCAGCGCGATCTCGTGCCCGCGAGCAAGCGTCTCGTGCACCTGCTGGTCGGGCCGGTGCTGCCGCTGTTCCTCTTCGCCCGCGTCACGTCGCGCGTGCTCGAGAGCTCGCGCTTCATCGGCCCGTACCTCGGCGCGCTGCCGCTGCTCGTGCCGGCCTGGGGCTGCTACGCCTTCGGAGAATGGCTCGGCTATCTCGCCGGACCGGGTAAGGCGCTGGAGGACGTTGAGTGAGCGAGGCCCAGCCGATCTCGGTGGTCGTCGGGCTGATCTCGGGGAAGACCACCGATCTCCGGCGCTGCCTCGACGCCCTGCACGCGCAGGTGCCGGCGCCGCCGGCCGAGATCCTGGTGCCTTACGAAGACGCGGTCGCCGACGTGCGCACGCTGTCGACCACGTATCCCGCGGTGCGGTTCATCCACGCCGACGGCCTCGACACGGCGCGGGCGCGGCAGGGCTTCAGCCGCGAGCACCACGACACGTTGCGCACCATCGGCCTGCGAGCGGCGCGGTTCGACACCGTGATCCTCACCGAGGATCATGCGCACGCCAGCCCGACGTGGTGCCGTGATCTCGCCGCCGCGCTGCAGCGTCATCCCAACGCCGCGGCGATTGGCGGCCCGGTGCAGTGCGACAGCCCGCACGGGCTCAATCACGCGGTCTGGTTCTGCGACTTCGGCCGCTATCAGAAGCCACTGCCCGACGCGGTGGCCGAGTACGTCAGCGACAGCAACGTCGCTTACCGGCGGCAGGCGCTGCAGACCGTCGCACCGGCATGGGCCGACGCGTACCACGAGACGTCGGTGCACTGGGCGATGACGCAGGCCGGTCTCGAACTGCGCACCACGCCCACCGCCATCGTGTGGCAGGCGCGTGGCGACCTCGGATTGGGCGGCGCCCTGCTCGAGCGCTTCGTGTGGGCGCGTTCGTTCGCTGGCACGCGCGCGAAGCTGATCGGCGCGAAGCGGTGGGTGCTGGCCCTGGCCACGCCGCTGCTGCCGGCAATCCTCACCTGGCGGCTGTTCCAGCTGTCGCGCCAGCGGCGTGAGAACTTCGGCCGCTTCCTGTCGGTGCTCCCGCTTGTGGCGCTGCTCGAGTCGGCGTGGGCGGTCGGCGAATTGGTTGGTTACGTCACGGCGGATCCCGGATAGCCCAGCATGCGAGCCGGCCTCCCCCTCCTGTCGGCCGTCGCCGTCTCCCTGGCGTTCCTGACCGGCGCGCCCGCGGCCGAGGCCCAGCCGGCGGGTGATGCGTGGGCGATCGTCGGCGGCACCGTGCTCGACGGCAGTGCATCGCCGCTCGCCGCCGGTGTCGTCGTCGGCAGCGGCGAGCGAATCACATGCGTGGGCGCGGCGAGCGCGTGTCCCGTGCCGACAGGCGCGCGGGTGCTCGACGCCACCGGCCGCTGGGTCATCCCCGGCCTCATCGACACGCACGTCCACCTCGACTGGCGCGACGGGGTCACCGCGGCGCGCGCGCAGCTCGTGCGCTTCGCGCTCGGCATCACGACCACGCGCGAGGCCGGCACCTCGAAGAACTTCACGGCGAACCTTGCGCATCGCGACGTCGCCCGCGAGCCGGGTGCGCCGGAACCGCGCCTCGTGGTCTCGGCCCTCGTGTCGTCGGAGCACATGGCAGCATTCGAGGCGACCAGCCTCGGCGACCTCGTGCAGCGATTGGCCGCGGAGAGGCCGGATGCCATCAAGGTGAAGCTGGAGGGTCCGGGCGCCGCGCGGGTGCCCGGCGACTTCGACGCTGCCGATTGGAAGGCCGTGGTAAGCACGGCGCACACCGCCGGACTGCCGGTGTGGGGCCACACGTGGACCGAAGAGCGATCAGGGCTCGCGGAGGCGACCGCGGCCGGCATCGACGGCGTGGCGCACATGTTCACGTTCGCGGAGTACGCACGGCCGCACGACAGCGCGCCGCCAGCGACGCTCGACACAGACTTCTGGGTGGGCACCAAGGAGCGTTGGCACCGGCTGAACGCGGACGCCCTCGCTCGCGGCATCCGCATGACGCTGGAGCACACGAAGTGGTTCGAGCCGCTGCTGGTCACCGAGCACAACTTCACGCTGCCCTACCCGGTGCCCGGCGACGTGGAGTACCTGTCGGCCGTGCCGTCGCTGCGCCAGCTGATGGATCCCTTGATGCCCGGCCGTGAGACGAGCTGGCTGGCCGTGCGCGAACGGCGCGGCCGTATCGACGCCGCGTTCCACGAGATGTGCGAGTTCGTGCGCGGCTACGACCGGGCCGGCGGCGTGATGATCGCCGGCTCCGATACCGAGCCTGCCGGCTTCACGCTCAGCGAGGAAGTCGGTCTACTGCACGCGTGCGGTCTGACGCCACAGAAGGCCCTGGCCGCGGCGACGGCCACGGCGGCTGTCGCCCTGCGGCGCGACGACATCGGCGTGCTGCGCGCCGGGGCACTGGGCGACGCCGTGGTGATCGATGGCGACCCTCTGGAGGACGCCGCCAACCTCCGCCGGGTGTGGCGCGTGGTGAAGGGCGGCCGTGTCTACGACCCCGACGCATTGCTCGGCCAGATCAAGTCCGATCACCGCGCCCACTGGTGGCGCTCGTGGTCCAAGCGCGGCTTGGCCCTCGCCGGTGTTGTGGCTATGCTGATCGCGGTCCGGTTCCGTTCGCGGCTCCTCGGCGCCTGGCGCGGCTGAGGTCGCCGCCGGACGTGCCTGGCGCGAAGGTCTCTCCAGTGCGCCGGTTGCTCCGATTCCTCACCTGGGCGATCGCGGTCGTCGTGATCGTCGCCATCGCCGCGAGCGCCAGCGCACGCCTCGCGGTCGGCCGCAGCCTGCCGGCGCTCGATGGGCCGGTCACCGTCGCCGGACTCGCGGCCCCGGTGACGATCACCCGCGACGGCCTGGGCATTCCGACGATTACGGCGGGGTCACGCGTCGACCTGGCGCGTGCGGTCGGCTTCCTGCACGGGCAGGAGCGGTTCTTCCAGATGGACCTGCAGCGGCGGCAGC